>QHYJ01000165.1 GCA_003223255.1 Acidobacteriota bacterium
AATGACTGGAACTCACCAAGGCTATAAATTTCTGTCGCGATCCGCCAGAACAAATTTACCGTGGCCCCCGGAACAGCCGGAACAGCCGGAACAGCCCCGGAACCCTACGAGCCGGCATCGAGCTCCTTAAGCTTAAACGTCCTAATTAGGCTGCTCTCTTCCCGTTCCCGGCGACCGCAACCATGCGCCCCATTTTGATTTTGTATTCTACGGAACCCCAGCGGATGCGGCTTGAAGCAAAACTGCACAGCCAAACCACAAAGTAGACGGCATCGCGCACCGGCACTAGCCAGAGGTTTCGCCGCAAAATATTGTCTCCCACTCCCCAAACGCCGACCGTCCAGGCCATGGCAAATCGCAGAATCACATAGGCAGCGATACATGCACCAGCGATCCACGCCGCCGGGGCAGCCAGGACCGCGAGCACGGTCCAAGGCAGTCCTTGTGTGAAGAGCAGTCCCAGGTAGGAAAGCGGCCGGCAAAAGCGCACTGTGCGCGCCCAGCGCAATTGATGTTCCCAGAATCCACGAAGAGTTTGAGCGGGATACAGGGTCCAAACCGGTTCTCGCGAAAGGACGATTTGGCCGCCCGCTTTGGCGATCCCCAAGCCGAGTTCGTAGTCGTCCGCCAGCGTGTCGACAAGGACTTCGAAGCCTCCCACCTTCCGGACCCATTCCTTCGTCGTGGCAATGGACGCACCGAGAGCGAAGCGAATCCCTTCCTTCCATCGCGCCATCAGCACCCCCGCGAAGAAATCGCTCGAAACACCAATGGCCTCCAGTTTTGCGCCTAGATTTTCTTGAGCAATCGCCCGGTAGAAGGAGGTCACCGCACCAACCTTCTTAGTGCGCAATGGCGCGACCACTTCACGAAGATAATTGGGCCCCACACGCACATCCCCATCGGTCAGTACCAGCACGTCGTATTGTGCCTCGCGAACTAGCATCGCCAGCTTGTTGACTTTACGGTTTGCGCCCAGCTCTTCTGCCCTGGTGAACAAGCGAATACGCCGCTGCGGAAATTCCGCCATGATTTGCCGGATGAGCGGCACGGCCGAGTCGTTCTCGTCATTCACGGCAAACAAAATTTCGTATTCTGGATAGTCCTGCTGGCAGAAGCTCGCGAAGTTCTCGTAGGAACCAAAGTCCACACCGCGCACGGGTTTTAGCAGGCTCGCAGGAGGGGTGTCTTCTGCGCGGGATTGTCCTTGTTCCCCTCCGAAAAACCGCAAAGCCGTCACAATCGCCATAAGGTAGTAAACGAGGGGAACCGCTGACACAAGCAGCAAGACATCGCGCCACAGCGAGTAGTCCCGGATCATGGAAAGCCAGCCTGCCATCATGGAGAGCTTCTCAGGATTGTTGTTCAGCCCGCTGCCACCAGCGCGACGCCCAGGCAAACGAGGATAACTCCCGCCCAACGCGCGGTGCTCACGTCTTCGCCCAGAATAAACTTTGCGCCAAGCGTCCCCACAACGTAGCTGAGTGCTGACGCGGGAATCACCAGGCTGATGGGCTCCCAGGAAAGCAAAAGCAGCAGCGCATAGAAGGACAGTGCCATCAGCGGAATGCCGGTCCAAAACCAGCCGTTGCGCACGGTGCGTGCCAGAAACCGCAACACTGCTTTTGGCCGCAGTCGCGCCGGCTCTCCGACCGACTTCATCCCGTGGGTAATGGCGATTTCGCCGCAGGTGCTGCCCAGGATGAGAGCCGCAAGTCCCAGGAACACGCGCATCAGGCCACCGCCTCACTGGGCACTTCGGTGGTTCGCGGCTTCGTCTGCCCCACCAGGAGTACGCCAACGCAAATTAGCACGACTCCAACCCAGCGCCGCGGCGAAACGGCTTCGTGAAGGAAAATGACTGCCAGGAACGTGAGCACCGCGTATCCAAAGGCCCCAGCCGGCATGACGTAGCTGTAATCTGCCCAGCTCAGCACCGTCATGTAGCTGACCATGAATCCGATGAGAAAAGAGATGGCCACCCAAATGGTCGGACTTGCCACGGTCTGCACAAAAGCCTGCGCGATGCCGTGAGCCGTCAACTCGACTGCGCCAATTTGCGCCATGCCGCGCTTCAGCAGCAGGTCTCCTGCGTTCGCGCACACAACCATAAGCAAGACCATGACCAGCGTCTTGATTCGCAGCCGTTTTTCGCTTGCCATTTTAGGGAAGCTAATCGTTTCCGGAGGCCGAACTTGCTCCGGGGACGGAAACCATGGGCTTGCTGTATTCTTCCCCGCCCTTGCGCGCCCACTTCAAGCGTTCGGCGCGCAGCTTCAAAAACTCGGTTGCTTCTGCGTACAACCGCTTGCGCTCTTGACTATCCCACAAAGCCTCTTTCACGATGCGCCACACAACGCGGGGCCGGAAGTAATACTCGTCATAGAAACGGTTCACACCATCCATCATTTCGGCTTTGGAGAGGTGCGGGTACTCGATATGCGGAAGCTGGTGGCCGCCGGAATCCGCCAGAGCTTCAACTTTGAGGAATCCTTGCGCGGCCATAGAGTCGTGAAGTTCCGTTCCCGGCATGGCATGCGCCAGCGAAACCTGAATTGTTTCGCAATCCAGTTCTTTGGCAAAGTCAATCGTCTTCTGAATGGTTTCTTTCGTTTCGCCCGGCAAGCCGATGATAAAGTCGCCGTGAACCCTGATGCCGTATTTTCGGCAATGCTTGCGGAAATTCCGCGCCATCTCCAGCGTCGCGCCTTTCTTGATGTTCTTCAGGATTTGCGCGTCGCCCGATTCGAATCCCACGATGAACAGCCGCGCGCCCGACTCGGCCATGGCTCTAACCGTTTCTTCGTCGCTGTGCACGCGCGCCGTTGACGACCACTGAAACTTCAAGGGGTTGAATTTGGCACAAAGCTCCAACACGCGATCCTTGCGGATATTAAAGGTGTCATCGTCAAAGAAAATCTCTTTCATTTGCGGGAAGTATCCGAGGGCCTGCTTCACTTCCCGCGCCACGTTCTCGGTCGAGCGCGTCCGCCAGGCGTGGCCGGAAATGGTCTGCGGCCACATGCAGAACGTGCAAAGCGCCGGACAGCCGCGCGTGGTATAGAACGAAATGAAGGGATGCAGCAGAAAGGGCACGTTGTAGCGCTCGATTTCCAGGTCGCGCTTGTAGATGTCGGACGCGAAAGGCAGCGCGTCCAGCTCTTCCGTGTGGAGTTGCGGCCGCTCCGGATTGTGCACAATCTTGCCGTCTTTGCGGTAGCTCACGCCGAGAATCTCGTTGAGAGGTTTCCCGTGAGCATACTCCGTCACGGAATAGTCGAACTCCCCGCGCGTGACGAAGTCGATGTCTTCGCTGGTCATCAGCGTCTCATCCGGCTTGATATGTCCATGCGGCCCGACAAAAGCAATCTTCATGCCCGGATTGGCTTCTTTGATCTTGCGGATGAGCTTGATGTCGCTTTGCAGTCCCACCGTCGAAGTGAACAGAATCAGAAACTCGTAGTTCTTGCAGATTTCTACCGTTTGCTTCCAGTTGATCTTGTGTGGGGAAGCATCCAGCAGCCGGCTCCCGGGAATCATCCCGGCGGGGTAGGTCAGCCAAACCGGATACCAGTAGGATTCAATCTCGCGCGTTGCGGGCCACCGGGAACTGGCTCCGCCGTCAAAGTTCTCGAAACTGGGCGGGTTTAGCAACAGAGTTTTCATCACTTCCGGCATTCAGCACCCTCAGTGTTTTTTAGAAACGGTTTTGTCTGTGCGAGTTCTGCTGGGCTGAGCATCGGGGCGTAGCCCACGCGGGCTCCGATGACACACAACCCAGTGCCCGATGCTTAGGTTACAGTGTACCCGACTTTGCTGCATCCCCTCAAATCTTTCTCCGAATGGGTGTTATCGGGGTGTGAACCAGCCAATCCGGCATTAAGCGGAGCTTGCGGTACACCGTTCCACAGGCGGCCATGGCAGCTCATGAGGGTCACTCCGGACCGTGCCATTTTCCGCTTTCCCTTTTCGGTTTCAAGTTCGCAGCGCGAGAACTTCTGCGGTGGCCGCCGATAGCAATTCCCAGATGCGCTCCACCCACTCGAGGTGTTCTGGTTTCATCAGTACGGAACGTAAACACGTGAGTCTTTCGCGGTCGCGCTTCATGCCGCCGAGGTTGTTCTCCCAGAAATGGATAGGCAATTCAGCCACCGCCAGATGCAGTCCGCGTTTGGCCGCGGCTTCAAAAACTTTCCGGCTCAGAGTAGAAGTCTCACTCACGCTATTGCCGCGCGGCGCAAACACCAGAATGTCGAGCTCCGGTGCGAACGCGGTTAGAAATTGCGAGTCCGCTTTGACCTTTTCAAAGAGCGCGAGGGCGGATTTCCTCCCCTGCTCCAAACCGCGCGCAAATTCACCGCCTTTCTTGAGTGGCAGCAGCCTCTGCGTTGCCCACAACGCTGCGGCAGCAGCTCCCGGCCTGGAGCACTCCAGGCTGATCTCGCCCAAATGCAGCTCCGCCGAGCTGAAATAGGTGTACGGCGAGTTGTGTTTGTAAAGTCGCCCCACGCCGGGATCGCGAAACAACACGCATCCGCATCCGTACGGCTGCAATCCGTGTTTGTGCGGATCGATGACGATGGAATCGACAATTCCGATCTGTTCGAAAGTCGACCTTGTGTCTTTCCCCAGATTTTCCGCCAAAATAAAATATCCGCCATACGCGGCGTCAGCGTGAACTCGAAATCCATGCTTTGCACGCAATTCCAGAATCTCGGGAAGCGGATCCATGGATCCGGTTGCTGTCGTGCCCACGGTCGCAACGACGGTTCCCACATTTCCCCGCTCCACTCGTTTCGCCAGCGCTTCCATGTCCATGCGCCCCAGGGCATCCGTTGGCACCGATTCGAATGCCAGTTGCAGCACCCCGCTGATTCTCTGGTGCGTGTAGTGTGCCTGTTTGCTCGCAAGAATTTTCTTTCCCGGTTGAAGCTGCCCCGCCACCCACAATGCCTCGAGGCTGGCCATGGTGCCGCCGCCGCAGAGGTGCCCCAGAAAATTCTTCCAACCAAACGCGGCGGCAATTTCTGCGACGGCTTCTTTTTCCATCGCCGACGTAGCCCGTCCGCCATCCAGCGCGTGATTGTTGGGATTGATCCACATGGCTAAGGCGTAGGCCATGCGCGCCACAGGGTGTGGCGGCTTGAGCATTTGGCCCGCATACAGCGGGTGAAAATAAGGGTAGTTGTCTTTCAGCCGTTCTGCCGTTGCACTCAATGCTTCGGCAATCTGTTCCACTCGTGGTGCATTCGGCGTGTAGGTGGGTAGCTTGGCGAATCCGGCATCCAGGATGCGCAAAGCCTCTCGCAGCGCGTTCAAGCTCTCTTGATCGAGCATCCTCTGTTCTCAGTATTTGTGGTAGGCCTGTCCACTATCCCCTATTTCCGATCTGGTTTGTTTACTGCCAAACTTTATCCAGCTGCCCTGCTGCTTTGAGCAAGTCCAACTGCGCCTGCTGCTTCTGGAAATTGGCGTCCAGGTACGCCATCCACTTGTCATTCTCTTCGAGTCTCGCCTTTTCCATGTCCCGCAGGTTCAGCTTTCCTTCACCGAATTGCGCTTGCAAGACCGCCACCTTTTGCTGTGCGAGTTGCAATTCCAGCCGCGCCACTTCTTTGGCCGCATTCATCTCCCGCACGCGCCGCGTCTGCTGTCTGACATCCGCAGTCAACTCGGTGCGTTTGCTGGCCAAGGTTGCCTTGGCCGCGTTCAGGTTCACCTGCGCCAGCCCGATGTTCGCTCTTATTTGCGCGCTGAAGATCGGCACACGCATGTCGATCCCGGCATTGTAGTTGTACCGCTGGAAGCGATTGAAGTAGAGGCTGTAATTGTTGTATTTCGCCAGCACACTGTAGATGCTCACCAATTCTAATGTGGGAAAGTATCCGCGCTTTTCCCCTTTCAACCGGAACTCTTTCGCGCGCACGTCGGATTCCGCCAACCGCAAGCCCGCGTTGTTCGTCAGCGCCGCCGCCACCAGGTTGTCGCCCGCTTGCTCCGCTTCTCCCGGCAAATCTTCCGGCGTGACTTCGATAGCCCGCGTTTCCGGCAGTCCCAGCTGGTATCTCAGAAAAACTTCCAGCTCGTCTTGTCGCTCTTCCAGTTGCAGGATGCGCTGGACGATTTTTGCCTTAGTCAATTGTGCCTGCGTGACTTGCATAGGCAATTCGAATCCCTGGCCCTCCCGTTCCTGGGTGACTTGAAGAATCTTCTCCGCGCTTTCCTGTTCCGCGCGCAACAGCTCCAGCGAATGCCGCACCTTCCCGAGTTCCAGGTAAGCCATCGCTGTCCGGCTAATGACGCTGTTCCTCGTTTCCTCCAGCGTGACCTTCTGCGCCTTGGCCTGCTCTTGCATCTCTTTTGCTTGGCCACGCAGCGGCTCGTTGAGGACCTGCTCGGTATAAGTCACGTTGAACACGGAAGGCGCGCGCCCGCCCGGTGTCTCCGGTATACCGTACGTATAGCCAGCGCCGGAGCCTGCATACAGATTTGGCATAAATTGCGCCTTGGTGATTTGCGCCGCATGATCCGCGACGCTCGCTTGGATCTTTGCTACTTGAATCTCTTGGCTGTTCTGCAGCGCCAGCTCAATGGCGCGCTTCAAAGTCAGCGCTACCGGCGCCCCGCTCGCGGTTTGCGGGTACGGCTCTGCAGGTTTTGGCGCGGAGCTCTCTTGCGCCTTGACACCAGCACACAAAGTGGTCAATGTAGCAACGCCCACAGCGGTTCGAAGCAGTCGCATCTTCCAGCTCCTTCTTTGCGGTTCACGCGCCTTGAGTTTGTACCTAACTCCCTCGCTTGCAATCCCTCTCTGCTTTACTCCTAGGAAAACAGCCGCCTATCTCATTGAAGACAAAGCATCGGTCGATGGGCCCATTTTCATGCTTCGTTGTGGTTCTGAAACAACCGTGAGTTACTCGTAGCGCAGCGATTCCACGGGCTGCAGGCTCGCCGCTTGGTTTGCCGGCAAATATCCGAAGAACAGCCCTGTCGAGCAGGACACCACGAACGCAATCACTACGCTGGACCCCGACACCGGCACCCGCAAATTCCCCGGCAAAAAGTACTGTGCTATCACCGGCAGGGCGATCCCGAGCAAAATCCCAACCACGGCTCCTCCTCCACTGATAAAAAATGACTCTACCAGGAACTGGTACAGGATCTCCCGCCGCGCAGCCCCGATTGCCTTGCGAATTCCAATTTCCCGCGTCCGTTCCGTCACCGTCACCAGCATGATGTTCATGATGCCGATTCCGCTGATCAACAGGGCGATGGCTGCAATGATGATCAGCACCACCGTCAGTGCTAGCGAAATATTCCTGGCCGCCCCCAGAATCGCCGTCAGCGTTTGCACCTTATAATCCGCTTCCGCAGGATGCCGGCTTCGCAGCAGGAGTGCCACCTGACGTTGGACCGAGGGCACATCTTCCGACTTGTCGGCTTGCACGTCCAGCAAGCCCAAATATTCCGTGCCGGTGTAATACTTCATCAGCGTGAACGGGATGAGCACGGAATTTTCCTGAATTTCGGAAAGGCCGAAGGTTTCCACGCGCTCACGAAAAACCCCGATCACCGTGAAGGTCAGTTCGCCCATGCGAATCGGTCTTCGAATAGGGTTTTCTTGCCCGAAAATTCTTTCCGCAAGCTGCGTGGTGATTAAGCACACCTTACTGCGCATTTCCATATCGGCGGTGTCAAAATACCGTCCGCGAATGATGAGCAGCCGCCGAATGTTTTGGTAACCCTCGGTCACGCCCACGAGGTTGACGGCCCGATCCACGCCATCCACCGTCATGGTCATGGGGTGCTCGCGCGTACCCGCTATGGCCGCGACATGCGGAATGGACTTTGCGGCCTCCATGTCTTCCAGCGTCATTTCATAACTGAGGGGCGGCGCTTTGTCCGGCCTCTGCACCAGTTCCACCCAGACCAGGTTGGCGCCCACGGCTTCGATCTGCGAGAGAACGAATTTCCGGCTGCTCAGCGCCACCGTAACCACCAGAACGATCGAAGCGCTTCCGATGATGACCCCGAGCGACGTCAGCATCGCGCGCAGCTTGTTCGCGCGCAACGCATCGATTGCTACCGATATGGTCTCTCGAATGACCATCGTCGCTTATCGCTTCAAGAACAATTCCCACGAGCCAACTGACGCGGTTCGGTAAGAACGTTTAGCCTTTTTTAAGTTTCTTCAACCCTTCCTGCGCCATTTTGTTTTTCGGATCCAGCCGGAGGGCATTCTCAAATTCCTTTTTCGCTTCCGCCAGGTCATTCCTATTTTCGTACAGCTGCCCCAGCCATACGTGCACCCAGGCTGGCGAAGGGTAACCGTTCCTCTTCGGCGCTCTCCTCGCATACTCTTGCAACAACCGCTCTGCTTCTTCCGGCGCTTCCTTCTTCAGCACGAGTCCCACTCCCCGGTAAAACTTGCCTCGCGGATCGTTCGATGCCGCTCGCTCCCCGGCATCCGCCACGGCAAACAATCGCTCCGGCTGCTGGCGCTTCATCGCGTAGTCGCCAATGTCATAGATCAACTCTGCAGCTTTCGGCTGGCTTTCCAGCGCCTTGGTGAACTCCTCATCCGCGGCGACGAAGTCCTTCTTTTGCCGCCGGCAGTTTCCCGCCGCATAGTGCCCTTCCGCGGTGTCCAACTCCATCAGTTCTTTGATGTGCGGCTGGGCTCTGTCTTCTCCTCCGCCCACGATTCCCGGAGCGCTGCAGTCAAATTCGATCAGCGCCTGGCGCGCCGAGAAATTCCGGCCGTCCAGTTCCACTGCTTTCTGAAATTCCCTGCGCGCCTTTTTTGCCAGCGAAATTGCAGAGAACCATCCGGCACGATCCGCTTTTTCCCCAAACGCCCTTCCCAGCCACTCGTGATAAAGGGAATTTTGCGGGTCCAGGGCTACGGCTCTCTCCGCGCAGCGGATGGCGGCATCGTGTTCCTGGAGCTCCAGATAACTTTTCGCCAGTAACAACTGGATGTCGCCGTTTTTTGGATCTTTTGCCGCGGCCTCTTGCAGCACCTGGATGGCCTTTGTGAAGTCGCTGGCCTCGTAGGCCCGGCGGGCCACTTCCAGGCTGGCATCCGGCCGGACGGCTGCCCCGGTAAGCGCCGTTCCCGCCAGAAAGATGATTGCGAACGCCAGCCTGCTCCCTCTCTCCATCGGTTTTCTCTAGTAATTTCCCGCTGACGTGCTGACCACAATCACATACATGCCGTCGCGCAGGTCCACGTCGCCGGGCAAGGCCACCAATTCGCCCTCTTGCAGGCCGCTCACGACCTCATAGTTCGTGGCGTCCGCAATTCCTACGCGAATCTCGCGCTTTTCCAGAGTGGACTTGCCTACCCCAAGCTGGTTCGATTTCACGACATACACGTAGCGCCGTCCTCCTTCAATTTCCACCGCTCCCCGTGGCACCGACAACACTCCCAGGCGCTCCCGCGAATTGATGCGCACGTTCACATTGATGTTCGGCAGCAACTCCAGCTTCTCGTTGTTCACCGAACACAACAATTCGCCGACGCTGCGCGTATTTCGCTGCACCACCTGCTTGGGAATCATTTCCGTTTTGCCCAGCCAGGTCCTGTTGGGCAGCGCATCCCAGGTGATTCTCACCGGCTGATTCTCTTCCAGCCCGCCCAGGTCCGGCTCGTCGATGAACGCCCGCACGCGTACCTTGTGCAGGTCCGCCATCTCCGCCAGCGGATCACCGACCTTGACAAAATCTCTGGCCTTCACCGGCAGGGAATACAGCGTTCCGTTTGCCGGGGCGCTGATTCGGCCTTGCTGCACTTTCTCTTCGAGCGCGGCAACTTCGTTTTTCAGTTGTTCCACCTGCAACGCTGTGCGGTCGCTGTCCAGCCTCACGCTGCGCTCGAATTCCTGCTTTGCCGCCGTGAGCCGCGTGACTTCCGCTTGTGCCTTGGTCAGCTCCAATTCGTTGGCGGCCAACTCGTCTCTCGTTGCCGCTTGCTGCTTGATCAGGTGGAGCAGTGCATCATGATTTTTCTGCAGCCGGTCGCGCTCCGCCTGCGCCTTCGCCAAATCACCCAGGACCTTCGCCACCTCGTCCGGTTTTCCCCCGGCCCTCGCGGCCCGCAAATTATCCTGGGCCTGTAGCAGCTTCGCGCGTGTCTCGGCAAGTTGTGCCGCGGCGTCCTTGACGTCCAATTCCAGCAGCAACTGGCCTTTTTTTACTTGCTGGCCTTCGCTGGCGTAAACTTTTTCGACGAAAGTGTCCAGCTCCGCGCGCATCATGTACGGCGAAATGGGCTCGACCTTGCCATTGCTGCTAATCGACGAAATCAGGTTTTCCCGCACCGGCGTCACCGCCGCAATCTTCGGCGCCGGCTTGCGTTCGCTCAACCGGATGCCTGCGTACGCCAACACGGCGGCCAATAGCAGGTACAGCAAAATCCGGTTTCGTAGCTTGCGATCCATGAATCTCTATTTCATACCTTTTTGTCTGGGGCGCTCCACGGGCGCACAAATTCTTTTCCCTCGGATAATTCCCGCCGGTTTGTCCGTGGCTGGCCGCCCTTACCTGGAAGATTCCAAGATACTGCATTCTGGCAAGCCCGGCGCGGCTTTCTGCATGCGCCATGTCTTACGTAATACATCGAGCGAGCAAGCAACGCCGCAACAGCTTGTGCTTATCTTCGCTGTGAGAGAAGGCTCTCATCGGGATCATGGCCGCATCCCCGAGCGAGGCGCATAGATACAGGCCCACTTAAAGACAGATGCCCCGGCCCAGCCTGAGGATGCCGACGCTTTGGTGCCTGGCCCCCAACATGCTACTATCGTCCCATGGTCACAGATACCACCAGCGCCCGGACCAGTTCTCCGGCTTCTAAGGGTTCGCCCAAGCTGACGCCAGTTTCCAGCACGGTGCTTCACCGGGTTTGCATTCAGTGCAACAACATGTTTCGCGTTACCCCTGATAAATTTGATGCCAAACAGTGTCCTGCCTGTCACAAAGGCTGACCTGTCTTCGCCTCCCTCTTCTGCTTACCTCTTGTTACGTTCCATCGCCTCTAACGTAGTACACTCGGAAGGCTCCGTGTCCCGTATTGCGAATTTCTAATCGGGGTTTGCTGATGATTGAAGCTCGTGGTCTGTCCAAGCGGTTCCACGACAGGAAGCGCGGCGAAATCCGCGCCGTGGATAATGTCAGTTTCACCTGCCACCCCGGCAGAATCTACGGCCTGCTCGGTGCCAATGGCGCGGGCAAAACCACCACCCTCCGCATGCTCGCTACCATCCTCGAACCCACCGATGGCACGGCTATCGTCTGCGGTCACGACGTCGTCGAGCAGCCCGAAAAGGTTCGTGCCAATGTCGGCTTCCTCTCTACCGCCACTGCACTCTATCCGCGCCTCACGGCCCAGGAACTTGTTGAATACTTTGGTCGCCTCAATGGCCTCGATGAGCCCACGCTCAAAAAGCGCGTCGACGACATTTTCAACCGCCTTGATATGAACGGTTTCCGCGAGCGTCGCTGCGACAAACTTTCCACCGGCATGAAACAAAAGACCTCCATCGCCCGCACGCTTGTCCACGATCCGCCCGTCATGATTTTCGATGAGCCCACCACCGGCCTCGACGTCATGACCGCCCGCGCCATCATTACTTTCATCAGTGACTGCCGTGACCACGGCAAAGCCATCATCTTTTCCACGCATATCATGAGTGAAGTCGAGCGCCTCTGCGACCACATCGGCATCATCCACGAAGGGAAGCTCATGGCCGACGGCACCGTTTCTGAACTCCGTGCAAAATACGCCGAACATAACCTCGAAGAAATCATCGTCAAGGTCGTTGGCCCGCTTCTCAAGAATTCGGAGGCCTGAGTCATGAACTTCCGTAGCGTCGCCACCGTCTACCGCAAAGAACTTACCGAGTGGCTCCGCGACCGCCGCACCCTCATCTCTACCGTCCTTGTGCCTCTCCTTGCCTTCCCGGTGCTCATGGTCGGTATGACTTCCCTGATGGCGGTCATGATGAACAAAGCCGAAAAAGAAATTCCGAAGGTAATGATAATTCAAGGCGAAAACTCGCCCCGATTAGTTGCGGCCTTGCAAGCCAGCAAGGACCTGGAAATTGTCCCCTACGCTGACGACTGGAAAGACCAAATCTCCAACAAGCAGATTCGGGCCGGCGTCGAGATCCCCCCCGGGTTTGACGCTTCTCTCAGCAGCAAATCTCCTCTCACCGTCCAAATTCATTATTACCAGGGCGAGGTCAAGTCTGAGTTTGCCGCCAGACACGTGGAAGATTCCTTGAAGTCGTTTCGCGACGATTTTGTCAAAGAGCGTCTTGAAGCCAATAATCTCCCGGACTCCCTCATCTCGCCCTTCAAAACCGAAAAACACAACGTTGCTCCCGCCGAAAAAGTCAGCGGCGCCGCTCTCGGCGGTCTTCTTGGCTATATGGTCATCCTTCTCTCCATGACCGGCGCCATTTATCCCGCCATCGATCTCACTGCCGGAGAAAAGGAACGCGGCACCATGGAAACCATCCTCTCCAGCCCTCTTTCGCGCGTCGATCTCGTTCTCGGCAAGTTCTTCCTCGTTCTTTCTGCCTCTCTTTCCACCGCGATCCTCTCGATCATTTCTATGGGAACTTCTTTTTACCTCGTGGGACATTCTCCGGCCATGGCGCAAAAGGATGCGGCGGTCTTCCAGCTTCACGTTGGCTTGCCCACGGTTCTTTCCGTCTTCTTGATGGCCCTTCCTCTGGCCGTGCTCTTCGCGTCGGCTTTGCTCACCATCGCCCTGTTTGCCAAGAGTTACAAGGAAGCACAGAGCTACCTGACACCGATGACCTTCGATCTGAATCCCAAGCTTGCTCTCATTCCCATTCTCAGCACCAGCCTGGTCTGCAAGGAAATCGTCGCCGGTACTTTTCATTGGAACTACATCCTGCTTATCTTGCTGTCCAGCAGCGTTTACGCCGCGGCAGGACTTTTCCTCGCCGTCAAAATGTTCCAGCGCGAATCCGTCCTCTTCCGCTCGTAGTCTCGGCAAGCCACCGTAGGGGGCGCTTTCGCGCCTTAAGCGTCCCGCCCCGGGCTATTTGGACGAACGGGCGTTCCAGCGCAGTGGTTTATGGGCGTGGCGGTGAGAAATACTTTCTTGTGCCGAGCGCCGGTCGCGCGCGATGCCTCAGTAGAGCAACACCACGATGCGGAAACTGGTGAATCCCGACGACCCTTTCGGACGGCAAGCTCCCACGGCCGCAGACTTATGGCGGCGAGATCGGATTTCTTTCTCCAGCGTTTCCGGGAGTTGCGAGATGTCTGCCGTTTGGTAGTGCACGAAGTACCGTGGCTTGCTGTTCCCCGCATAATCATGCTCCAGCTCACAGCTCCTCCTTGCATCCTTTCCAATGTCCATCAAATGCAACCCGCGATCCGCGAGAATCTCGCTCACGCGTTTTTCTTGCTCTTCAATGGAGAGGACCGCAACGGCTCGCGCAAAATCCTCCACGGCGTACAACTCCCCGTCGCTCTGAACCACGGCAATCCCAACGGAATCGGCGGCGGCGTCCAGGATGTTTGCTCGATGCCCCGGCGATTGCATCCAGCCGTCGTGAAACTTGTAGGCATCCACGGCCGTGCCGATGTTCTCCGCGATATGGCGGAAGCTCGCCCCCGTTTCGCGCGCCCGCGCCGCCAGGTCGTGCTCGCCTGGCAGTTGATGCTCAAGCAAATCCTGCTCGGCCATTAATTCCGCATGCTTGCGCGCCGCGCGCGCCAGAGCCTCATCCCACTTCAAAGGCGGCAACTTTCTTGCCGTCCGCTCGTGATTTGCGGCATCAAACAGGAGTTTTTCTGTGTCGGAGATCTTCTGCTGCGCGGGGCAAGCGCGCACAAGAAGCACCGCAACTGCAAACATCTGTCCAGCCTCAAGCACCAAACGATTCCATCTCACACGCAGTCTCCTTGACTCCTCGAAGCTGCAGGCAGAATCAACCCGCCGCACGCTTGGAAGACGATCTTGCTCCCTTAACAACTTTATAACAATCACAGAGTCCATGTGCCGGGTTGCAACCGTTTGTGTGCTGCGGAAGCTCACTACTCCTAACTATGACTAAGGATTCTTCAGGTCCCACACATCTGCAAGACTCGGATACAATGCTGGGCCTCGGAGGGCAAATGGCAGATCCCCGCAGGCAGTTTCTCGCAAAAATGTCGCTCGGTTTTCTCGGAGCGGCGGTTTCCCTGAAGTCAAAAGAACCGCAAGAACCGTCACAACTCCCTCCCGGCACGCCTTCCGCCTTCGGGACCGGTCCCGCGGTGGGTCCCGAAGTTTCTCCCACGACTTTCACGGAAGCTGAAAAACTCGTTCGCGTTCAACTTACTCCCGCCGAACGCACGCAGGCCGCTAACTCCTGGCGCGTGGACATGGCGGCGCTTCTGGAACGCCGCACCGGCCCGCGCAGCGTTGCCATCGAATCCACGGTGGCACCTTTTTCGCGCTACGACGCGATACTTCCCGGCCAGCATCCTGCCGCCCAACGCGACCGCTTCGTCGGCAGCAATTCCGATCCCGGCCCGCTCCCTTCGAGCGACGCCGAGATCGCCTATGCTCCGGTCACCAAGCTTTCGCGATGGATCGAGCAACGCAGACTCACTTCCGAGCGCCTCACGCATATCTATCTTAATCGCATCGAACAGTACGACTCGAAGCTCCGCTGCGTCATCACTCTCACGCGCGATCTCGCCCTCGCGCAAGCGAAAAAAGCCGACGCGGAAATCGCCGCTGGAACATATCGCGGCCCGCTCCACGGCATTCCCTGGGGCGGCAAAGATCTTCTTGACACGGCCGGGATCCCCACCACTTACGGCGCCGAACCTTTCCGCAATCGCATCCCCACGCAAGACGCCACCGTCGTTCAGCGTCTTCACAACGCCGGCGCCGTGCTTGTCGCCAAGCTCAGTCTCGGCGCGCTTGCGCTCAACGACATTTGGTTTGGCGGCCAGACCATGAATCCTTGGCTGCTCGAAGAAGGCGCTTCGGGGTCGAGTGCCGGGCCCGGCGCGGCGACTGCCGCGGGCCTCGTCGGTTTTTCCATCGGCAGCGAAACCGGCGGCAGCATCGTGAGCCCCAGCATGCGTTGCGGCGTCACCGGCCTTCGCCCCACCTACGGCCGCGTTCCGCGCACCGGCGCGATGACGCTTTGCTGGTCGCTCGACAAACTCGGTCCCATGACCCGCGCCGTCGAAGACGCCATTCTCGTTCTGCAAGCCATCACCGGCCCCGACCCTGGCGACGTCTCCAGCGTCCCCAGCCATCTCGACTTCGACTCCGCCGCTCCCGTTAAAGATCTTCGCGTCGGCTACTTCCCCGCCTGGATGAAGCAGCCTCCCGCCACCGACGTGGATCGCGCCGCTCTCGAAACCATCCAAAAGCTGGGCATGCGTCCGGTTGAAGTTTTTCTTCCCGACTGGCCCTACGGCTCGCTCAATCTCAATCTGTTCGCCGAAGGCGCTGCCTCTTTCGAAGAACTCACGCTTTCGCACGGCGTCGATCAGCTCAAAATGCAGACACACGACTCCTGGCCGAATCTTTTCCGCCAGGCCCGTTTTCTTTCCGCCGTGGATTTCGTACAGACCGACCGCTTCCGCCTCAAAGTCTGCCAGGAGATGGCGCGCATTTTCTCCGACGTGGACTTGCTTCTCGTCCCTTCGCTCCGCGACGAAATGCTTACGATCAGCAACAACACGGGACATCCTTCGCTCACGCTGCGCGCCGGCTTCGTCGAAGTCTACCAGGCGCGGTCCGATTGGGCGCCCGACCCGCAACATCCTCTGCCAAAATTTTCTCCGCCGCGCCGCGTTCCCCACGGCGTCACGCTCATCGGCCGCTTGTTTGAGGAAGGCACGCTTTGCCGCGTGGGCACCGCCCTCGAACGCGCCTTCGCGGTTGCCTCCGACCATCCCCCCGGTTTCTAATGCTCTAACGCTCCCTTTTCGCTTGTTTGTAAACCTTGTATGACATATACTACATGTCGTACGAGCGCCATAAAGGGGAATGTCAATGCTTTCTATCCGCTTGAAACCTACGCTCGAACGCCGTTTGTCTCGCCTCGCCAAAGAAACCGGCCGGACTAAAACCTTCTACGCCACCAAGCTCATCGAGGAAAACATCGCAGACCTTGAGGACCGTTACTTGGCGGAAGCTCGCTTGGAAAAGCGTGGCAAGCGCTATACCAGCGCCCAGGTCCGGAGGGAGCTTGGCCTGGACGATTGAGTACGACGAGGAAGCCGTCAGGGACCTCAAGAAGCTCGACCGCCAAGTCCAGCGCGAAATCCTCGAATACATGGAGAAGCGTATCGCCAAGGCGGACGATCCTCGAAGTTTTGGCAAGTCACTCCGGCATAGCAAATTTGGCTTGTGGCGTTACCGGTTGCGCGATTACCGTATCATTTGCCAGCTTCAGCAGGCTCGCCTCGTTGTGCTGGTAGTGGCCGTCGGCCACCGCAGCACCGTTTACGACGATTAATTCCCGTCTTGCCGCGCCGGCGCCTCCTTTCGGAAAATGGAACCTCCTCTGTACATATTGAAGTCGAACATGCAAGTTTCCATTCCTTCTATACGTATTCTCCGTAGGAGCCGAAGCGTTCCGGAGCCCGTACCCAAAACAATGCGTAGACGGCTCATTCGGACTGCGTTGATTCTGCTGTTGTTGCCGCCGCTGCTGGCGGCGCTGGTGGGTTGGCTAGTCGCGCCTTGGTACTTGAAGCCCATTCGGCGCGAACTTACGCCGGATTTGATCCGCGAAGCCGATGGGTTCTTCGCAGTGACCCATGTTTCTCGCCAGGACTTTGAGGTACGCGCGCCGGACGGCGTGCTGCTCCGCGGTTGGACGGTTACCCCGCCAAGTCCCAACGGCAGTTGGGTTCTACTCTTCCACGGTGTGGCCGACAACCGCGTCGGCGTGATCGGGCAGTCGGAATTCCTGCTGCGCGCCGGCTACAGCGTGGTGATGATGGACGCGCGCGGCCACGGCGCGAGCGAAGGTTCCATGGCCACCTATGGCTGGCTGGAGCGCAACGACACCCGCGCCATCATCGACACTTTGGAACATAGACTGGCATGGTTCACTCGCGTTCAAATCCACCCGCCCGCCAAATCGCCTCCAGGCTTTCCGGAGCCGCACGCAACTCCCACTCCGCACATCTTTGCGCTCGGCGAATCTATGGGCGCGGGCATCGCGCTACAGTCCGCCGCGGCGAATCCACGCATCGAAGCCGTAGTCGCCGAAGCCTCGTTCGCCAATCTTCGCGAAGCGGCTTACGACTATGCTGGGCTGCGCAAATCTCCCTGGCTCGGGAAGACGCTGCTGCGTCCGTTCACGTGGACGCTGCTGTATCGCGGAGAAAAACTCACCGGCCTCCCGCTGGCGGAAATTTCTCCGGTGAAGGCGGTGGGGTCGCGCGCTTTTCCGCTTTTCCTGATCTGTGATGAAAAGGATGAAGCCCTGCCGTGCCGGCATACGCAGATGATTTACGACGCCGCACGCGGGCCCAAGCAACTCTGGGTTGTGCCGGGCGCGTACCACACCGCCGCGCTCGGCTTTTACCCGGAAGAATTTCAGCGCCGCGTGCTTTCGTTTTTCGGGACGTATGCGAAGGTTCCTGCCTCGCCTAACGCACGGGCCTCCGCTGGGAAGCCTGGAGGGAAAAGTTGAAAGTTCAAAAGTGCAAGAAAGAAGAATTAACACATGGTGCCACAGAGAAAAAGTTTCTGCGAATCTCCGCGAGGAGCACCTCGGCGTTGCCGAGAATTTCCCGTCAGCGGATTGTGTTCAATTCATGCCGCAGCACTTCGCCGAAATCTTCTTCGCAATTTGTCGAGGGCATTCTGCTCAGGCGCAGGGTCCGCTCTGGCTTGCCGCAGCCGCCGCTGTACCAGCCCGCGGGCTTCCGCAAACACATTGTTCTTCCGCTCCACAAAATCCGCCGCACCCGCTTCGATCAAGCCTGCGAGTTCGCCCAGCCGGTCGGGGCGGGGAGCAGCGGTTAGGCCGATGCTCATGGCGTGGCTGGTTTTTTGGGCGCCGCAGCTTTTGGTTTCGCGGCCGACACCTTGGCAGCCGGCGCTTTGGCTTTCGCTGCTTCTCCTCCCCCTCGGCTGAGCAGAGTCAAAGCGTCCTTGGCGTTGAAGGGGAAGCGCCGAACCGACTGTTCCCCCGTGGTGCTGAGCGTCACGTCCACGCGGCGATTGTTGGCCATGCGGACGGTCACAAGATTCTTGATGAGCTTCTGCTTTTCTGCCGGGGCCAAATCGGGCTCCGCGTCAAGCAGTTTCTTGACCTCGTCGGAGGTCATGTTTTTCTCAAAGCCAAAGGCTTTGACTTCGAGATGATCGGCAGGCACGCCTTTCTCGATGAGATAGCTCCTGGCGCGCTCCACGCGGCGCTCCGAAAGTTTCATGTTGTATTCTTTGGCACCGCGCGAGTCGGCATGCCCCTCGAGGGTCAGATGAGCCGCCGGGCGGTACTTCAAATACGCCTGGTAATCGGCAGCGAGGGCGTCGAGCGTAGCGGCCTGGCTAGCCAGCAACCCGCCCGTGGGCTTGGCTTCGGCGGGCTGCGCGGTCGGGAAGTAGATGCTGTGCAAGGCCAGCTTAGCTTCGAGTTCATGGACCTGCGGCGGTTCTTTAACCTCGACATTGCCGGAACCCTCCGCGGTACCTCCACGGCCGTCATTGACGGTGCACTTCACGGTGTACTTGCCGGGCTGCAGACCAGTGGAATCAAATTGCACCTGTGAGCCGGTGCCGGAAATCTGGCCGCCGGTGGCAGTGTAGCTGTAAGTCAACGGATCGTTGTCCGGATCACTTCCATTGCAGGTGATTCCCGTGCGCTCGCCGGGGAGGATCGAATTGCGCTCGACCGAGAGACTGGCCGTCGGCGGCTGATTTGGCTTCTCTTCGACCTTGATGTCCGCGCTGCAGGAAGCCGTGCCACCCTTTCCATCATCCACTTTCACGTTCACCGTGTAGGAGCCCACGCCCACACCGGTGGAGTTCCAGCGCGCCTCGGGGCCGGTTCCTTCGACCGACGCGCCGGTGGCCGAGTAACTGTAGGTGAGAGGATCGCTGTCGGGATCACTGGCGCTGACGTGCACGGCAACAGCGTCTCCCGAGCCCGCATAAATGGAAGCCGGATCCACGGAACAAGCTGCAACCGGGGGATGATTCGGCGGAGGCGGAGGACTCGGAATTCCCCAGCGGTACACAAAACCAGTCGCCGCACGGAAATTGTCCTGGCGGGCGTTGCCGCCGACGCCGGGACCGGAGAAGTTAGTCATGTAGTAATCGAGTTGAGCGACGCGCCAGGCGAAGCTCTGGTTCAGGACCATATCGACGCCACCGCCGGTGACGATGGAGAAGCTGCTCTGGGAGCCCACACCGATCAACGCCGCCCCGCCATGCGAGCCGCCGAGGAGGAACTCCGCGAACGGCACGAAGTAATCAAATTTGCGCCAGTTCACCCGGGGACCAAACAAGTAACTGACGATCGAGCCGTTGGTGGGAGTTCCATTGAGGTTGCGATTTTTGAAGCGAGACCCTCCCAGCTCCGCGGTTAGACCAAGCGCGCGAGAGGCGTTATACGTGAACGAACCGACAGCACCGTGATTGTTAAAATCCGAAAAAGGACTTCCCGGACGGAAGTTGACATAGTCATACGTGCCGCCTAATTCGTAGCGCGGAACGAGCTGGCCCGGGGCACGATCCTCTTTCTTGGCAGCCTTCTGAGGCGTGGGAAACGGCTTGGGCCGTGGAACCGCCGGAAGCGCGAAGACGTCCTTGGGAAGAACAAGGTGCTCGCTGGCGACCGCGTGACTCGACTCTCCTGAAGATTTTTCCGCGGAAGTTTCGGTACGCTTCAGGCTATCGTCGGGGGACCCGGCGGCCTTCTGCTGCGCGGCTAGAGGCGACGCCAGAAGGACACCCAAGGCTGCTGCTACACACCAATTGCGCATCTGCTCCTCCTAAAAACCATTTGGGGATCCCTTTTGATTCGCGTACCCGCCCAGAGCCTACTGCTGCAGCGGGCGGTCACTTTCGGACACGCTGCAGGGCCTTCCACCGTCAATCCCACCCCACAGGCGCTTTTTGCACACGACTCTCCCCTCCTAAAGGGGAGAAAAAACAGGAATTGACAGGGCACACCGGCCACAGGTTATTCCAGAATAACCGTTTTATGCAAACGTATTCGTCTTAACAGAAGCTTACTTTGCAAGTAAGTGGCTGCAAGAGGAGGTGTGGAGGTTAGGGCGATTTGCCGGATGGCCCGCTTCGCCGTTTGGCTTTGATCAGGACGTCCACGGAATCGGGGCGGCCATTCCAAAAGTCCAGGCGGATGCGGCCGTCAGGGAGTTGTGTGACCGTGGCGGGGATGGCGCTGGCGGTCAGATACCAGCCGACAGGGAGCACAACGGCGTTGCGGGAACGGCCCAAGCTGCGGTCGAAAACCAATTCTTCGCCATCCAGCCGGTAACTCACGGGCGCGGTGTAAGTCTCAGAAATTCGCAAGCGCAGAGACTGGCCTTTCTTTACCGGCGGAAAAGGAATCAAGACGATTTGCGTTTCCGGCTTGACCGGTTCGCCCGCGTCGATTTTCGCGGCAGAAAGTTCCGCACCGGTCATCAGGCGGGTGGTCAGCTTTTGGCCGGTATCGAGGACATAAGCTGAAGGATCAGAAACCGCGCTGCCTTCGCGAACCACGTTCAGGTACTTGTCAGTGCCGGCCCGCGATTCGGTGTAGTCGTGGTAGAGACTAAAGGCATGCGTTTCCGGCTGTTGCAGGAAGTACACGATGTCGCGATTCTGATGAGCGCGTTCGGAGAGCCGCTGCCGTTCGGTTTCCCCAGCGAAGGGCGCTTCCCAACTGCGCGAGTCGGTTAACGGACGCGGCGCTGCGGCGGGGCCGATCTGCGCGCCGAGCTTTGCGCGGACCACAAGAGGAGCTTCGCCCGCGCTGGGATTCATAAAGCTGATGGCGATGCGGCCATCGGGTTCCGGCAGAACCTGCGAGGGCACGTTGCAGACCACGAGTTCATATCCCGCAGGCAAAACCACGCTGTTGCGTTTGATGCCGAGGCTGCGGTTGAAAACGATGGCATCGCCCTCGCGGTAGTAGCTTTTCGCGTCTTTATAAGTTTTCAGGATGAGGAGGCGGCCGCGTCCTTCCGGCGGGACGGCGCGGGCGAGCTCGATTTTGATGTAGTTTTCCGCGGCATCGGCGTCCGCCATCAGCGGATCCTTGCGAGCTTCCGCGCCGGAGACGACCTCGAAGCGCAGCGCTTCGCCGGTCATGGCGTCGTAAACGGCTTCGTCTCTGGCGACGCTGCCCTTGCGGATGGGATTGAAGAAAACTTTGGCGCCGGGCGTGGTGGCGGAAACTTCGTAGGAAATCTTGAAACTCGCCGTGTTTGGAGCGAGCAACTCGTAGCGCGCGTACTCGTCGGCTTCGGTTTGGCGCGACGACGATGCCGCAGGGGCGGTGCCTGGCTCTTGCGCACGCGCAGAGACATTGCCAAAACCCAGCAGGAGCCCGGCAATCGCGAGCGGGGCCGGCTTGAACATAAGTTCTTCTCCTTCGCGGAAATGGACCAGCATCATCGCCCATTCGCGAGGCAGAGTAAATCCGCCCCCCCGCGCGCCGACAATGGGAAGGGAGCGTCCTGCGATACACTAGTTCCTCGGACTCTCATGCACACGATCACCACACTCGACGACAACTGGATGGGGCAGCGGCGCTCGATCGCCACGGCCTTGCTGGAATCGGACGGCCACCGTGCGATTGTCGATCCCGGCCCCGGATCGACCCTGGAAGCGCTGCGGCGGGAGCTGCGAGCGCGCGGCGTTGGCGTGAGCGACCTCGATGCAATTCTGCTGACGCACATTCACCTCGACCACGCGGGAGCTACCGGCGCGCTGGTAAAAGAAAATCCGCAAGTAGCTGTCTACGTCCACAAGGTCGGCGCGCCGCACATGATTGATCCCTCGAAGCTCTTGGCCAGCGCGGCGCGGCTTTGGCCCGACAGTCTGCAAGAGCTCTTCGGGGAAGCGGTGCCGGTGCCGGGGGGGAATCTGCGCATCCTGGAAGGCGGAGAGACCATTGCGCTCGGGCCGCGCAAAATCGATGTCGCGTACACGCCCGGTCACGCTTCGCATCATGTCAGTTATTTCGACAACCTGGACGGCGTGGCCTTCGTCGGCGATACCACGGGGATCCGCATCGAAGAGCACTCTTACGTGATGCCGGCCACGCCGCCGCCGGACATTGACCTGGAAATCTGGGATTCCTCCTTTAAAACGATTCTCGAACACAAACCGAAACGGCTTTTTCTGACACACTTCGGCTTCTTGGAAAATCCCGCCGCACATGTCGCGCAATTCCGAGAGCGGCTGCACCGCTGGATGGAAACGACGGAGAAGATTCTTCAGACGGCCAAGAGCGATACGGAGGCGATGGCATCGTTTATGGACACGATGCACGCGGAAATTGCTCAGCATCTCCCACCCGAGGAAGTCGAGCAGTATATCCGCACCGCGGGGCTGAACCTTTCGTTTCTGGGCCTGGCGCGCCACGCGCGCAAGCGCGCGCAAGCCGCTCCCTGAAGAAAGCCAACAGTTAACAGTCCACAGCTTATAGTTCGAGGCGCCTCGCGATTCGTAATTGGTGATTCGTGGCCCCGCGACCTCTGGTGCAGGTGGCCCTTGAGCGGTGTTCCGTGGCAGCTGGAAGAGAGCCGAATCCCCGCACTTATGCAGCAAAACCGGCGGCCGCGAACTTGAGAAATGACGTCAGGACCGCCCAAAGTGTATGCGCCATTGTCCAAGATTGAATCGCCAAGAAGAACGATGTGTGGCATCGGATTGAGCTCACTTGGTCTTAGGGGCGAGGGGGAGGCCTTTGCGGGCGATGAAGATGGTGGCGGGGGGCGTGACACCGAATTGTTTGGAGTAATTGCCCTGATTCACGGCGATGCCGACTCGGCCGCGGGAGTCCACGTAGAGCAGAGGCTCGCCGACAGGGACTTCCATGAAGGTCTTGACGTAGGTCAAGGTGACGGGTTTTTTGTCGAGGAGCAGAGGGACTTTGTCGCCGAAGCGGTAAGCGAGCTTCTTGAATTCGTCGCCGGGAATATCGGTGATGAGCGAGCCAAAAGGATCGTCCAGGCCGATGACGTCGCCCTGAATGCCCTTATCGCTGACGGTGGCGGTTTTGGGATTCAGGCGAACAAGCTGGGAGATCTCAGGCCCCACAAGAAAGAAATCCCCACCGGCGGCGAGATGGGCGGCCACGGGCGAGAAGATATCGCGCCCGTGGAAAGTGGAAGAGATGGGCGCCTGAATCATCCAGTCGGTGTTGGTAATTTCGCGGGCGGATTCAAGGCCGTCGCGGTCAAGGACGGGCGTGATGAGGCCGTTATCGGGAAGAATGAAGTATTGGCCTTTTTTGGTTTTGACGGCGATGGCTTTGCGCGAAGTACCGACTCCCGGATCGACCACCACTAAAAAGATCGTGCCTGCGGGGTAGTAGGGCGTGACGCCCTGGAGAAAGCGCGCGCTCTCTTCGATGGAGTAAGGCGTGACCTGATGCGTGATGTCCATGATGCGGGCCTCGGGCGCAATCCCGAGGATCACCGCTTTGCAAATGGCGACGGCGTCGTTGGCAGTGCCAAAATCGGTCATGAAGACAATCGTTGGATGCGGGATGGGCTGCCCGGGAACGGGTGCTGAGTCTTTGTCCGTCTGGAATTTTGAGCAAGCGCCAGCCAAGAGAAGAACAGCAAGCAAAGACAAAGCAATTCGAAAAATCCGAGGAACCCTGGGAATCATCCTCTCTCTCCGGGGACGGGTGATGAGATTTTGTGCGTGAGCCAGTGTATTCCGTCCGGTTGACATTCGGCAAGGCGCGTTCTAAAAGAAACGCGCGGCGGGGCACTATCCCAATAGTTCACAGCGCAGAGGAGGAATCATGGAAGGCCTCATTTATGCGATTGTGGTGGGCCTGATCGCCGGGTGGCTGGCGGGGCAAGTGATGAAAGGCGGAGGCTATGGAGTTGTGGTAGATATTATTCTTGGGATTTTGGGCGGAATTGTGGGCCGGTGGGTGTTTGGAATAGTGGGCTTGCATGCAGGCGGAATGATCGGATCGATTGTCGTTTCCTTTGTTGGGGCGGTGATTCTGGTGTGGATTACGCGATTGGTGAAGAAGAAATAATCGAGGAGGCGACAGGTCGGCAGCGGAAGTGAGTTCCAACAACGGGGAGTCGCGGCGTTCGCTTTCAGAGCTAGCGGGCGGGGCAAGCCCCGCCCCTACACTGGGATTTATAGAAAAATGCAGAGTTAGTAGTTTGCGTTGCTGGCCTTGCTGTGGGTCGCCAGGAACCATTCGGCTTCGGAGTTGCGATGGTATTTCAGGCAAGTGCGGGCAGCCTCGGCGGCGGCCGCATTTCCCAGTTTTTCTTCGACGGCGGCCAATTGTTGAAGCGCCAGAGGCGAATGCGGATCGGCGGAGAGCCCTTCGGCAGCGTTCTCAAAGTCGCCTTTTGAGGCGGAAAGATAACCGCGCGCAGTCTCGAAATAGCTGCCGACGAGCTGATCTTTTGAAGCGGTAGCCAACGTCTCGAGTTCGGAAAGAGGCTGCGCGGCATCGCCTTGCCGTCCCTGGAGGGACAACACGCGTACACGTTCGCGCAACACCGCGGCGCGCGCGATGCCGCGATCGGATTCGTTCATGCCCGCTAGAGGTTTTTCCACGAACACGGAGAGAGACTTAAGTTGCTCGAGTTCGGATTGTGGGTCGGAGGTGAGCAGGGCCTGCGCCATTCCGACTTGAAATTGCGAATTCGGTTCTTTTTTGCCTGCCGCTTCCTTGGCAAGAGCCGCTAACTCTTTGCGGCCTTCCACCGGCTGTCGCTCCCAGAAGTAGACGAGCGTCTTCAGGTACTTGACGTACAGCTCGTCCATCCGGTTCCGCGCCATGGGGATGGCGCGGTCGTACTCCTGACGCGCGCCGGCGAAATCGCCCATCAGCGTGCGCGTGTTGCCAAGTCCGTATTGCGAGCTGATGTACGCCGGATCGATTTTTAACGCCGCGTGGTAGTGTTCGAGCGAGTCTTGGTCATTGCCTGCTTCGCGCAAAACCTCGCCGAGCGAATCCTGAGGATTGGGAGAAGCGGGTTCCACTTCCGCATAGCGCTTCAAGGAAGCGACAGCCCTGGCTGGATCAGGATTGCTCGAATCGAGGTACAAATAGCCGAGACGGTTGAGGGCGGCGGGGAAATTGGGATCCACCTGCAAAGCCGTTTCCAGCAAGGTGCGCGCGCGGTCATCATCCTGCTGGAGGAAAAGCCATTCCCCGGTGACATACAGAATGTGCTTATCGCGGGGATAACGCCTCAGCAGGTCGTTCATGCTGACGATGGCGGGAAGAAGATTGTGGTCCTGGATAGCGGTCATCCAGCGAATCAGGAGCCGTTCGTCAGGAGTCGCATGAGGGAGAAGCGCCTTGGCCTTGGCTAGCGCGGCAGCGTCGGGCATGCCGCGACGGGCAGCGAAAGAAACCAGGGCGCAGCTCAGAGCAGAGTGCGGATCTTTCTGCGTGGCTTGGCGCGCCAGGTTCGCCGACGGCTCATACATGGCGTTTTCGTACTTGTCCCAGGCAAGCTCCAGCGATTTGCGCGCTTCCTCGGACTTGGTGGAGAGAGGGATGGCGCCGAAAAGCTGTTGCGCAAGCGGTACGACCGGCGACGCGTGAGCGCCAGAGCGGTTGGAGGCCGGTTCTATGCGGGGAGCGGCCGTCTGCGCCAAGGCGCTGGCGGCTAGAAAACCGGGAAAGATCAGCAGGAACCAACGCGCAACGAAGCGAGCCATGTCGAATCACTCCTGTCCGGAATTGAACTCAGGATAAGTTCTAGTCCCTGAACCTAGCGCACTCCAGGAGGAGGCCGATACTGACCGGTAGGGCAGGTGGTGCGGAAGGATCAAGAGCGGATTGGCGGCACGCGAACGTTGGGGCGAGGCATAAGGTTGGACACACGCCTCAAAAGGGATACTTGCCAAGAGGCGGCGCGACTGAACATACTGCCGGGAAACTTGTGCAAAACGAGAGAGGCCTATGAAGTTGCTACGATTCCCGAGAGGATTTCCAATTGCAGCGATTTTGTGGTGCCTTGCGCTCTTGGCCGCGGGGGCGTTCGCAGGAATCAAGAACATGGCGGTAGTGGTTGCGGCGGGCAGCAAGCTCTCTGACGTTTCCCTTGCAGATTTGGCGAAGCTCTGCAGGGGCACGCAGAAAACGTGGCCGGACGGCAAGAACTTTACGCTGGTGATCAAGGATCCAGAATCTCCGGACATGCATATCGCCACGCAAAAGCTGTTTGGCGCGGGTCCGGGTGGAATCAAAGCCATCCTTGCGAGGCTGAACGAATCCCGGCTGACGGTGAAAATCGTGGATAGCGATGAGGATTTGTTGCGCACGGTGGAAACGACGCCGGGGGCGGTGGGCATTATCGACGTTTATTCGATCAACAGTTCGGTAAAAGTTCTTCGGGTTGACGGCAAGCTGCCCTTTGACGTCAGGTACGCCTTGAAGGGGAATTAAGCCCGTCATTTCCTAGCCATTGCGAGGCACTTCTCCGCAGTTGGCTCAACTAAAGAGTAATTTTAACTAAGAGGGAAATCAGGCGGGCCCCAGGCTTCCCTTTGGCCCAATTGGGCCGTCCGCTACCGCCGGAAACTCGACCTCCTGGGCCGGTTTGTATGCGCCAAATGATACGCCAACCGTGGGGGTAATCACTACATAGGGTGGGGAAAAGCCCCCTGTACGACAGGACAGGTTTTCCACAAGAGGTACAGGGAAAATCTGGCGAAAACTGTGGCGAAAGTGTATATGTGTTAAGCTGTTTACTGTAAATGGCTTACATCGTTTCTGGGTAATAAAAGCCGGTACTAGGAGACTCGTTTAGCGCGTAAAATGTAACTTTTGTACCATCGATTTTGGTGCGCTCCCAAGTGTCTAATGGTACAGGTCCTGCGGACATGCCCATTCGGGTAGGTCGCAGCATCTAACGTCAGGGTAAGTGCAGGTGAGTTTAGGGGCTCTTCGAATTGGGGGGTAGGAACGGTCCATGAGTGCGGATGGTAGTCAAGTAAAGGCAAAAAAGAGGGACCAGGATCGAAAGTGGATGTGGTGGGTACTCGGCACCATTGTCGCGCTGCAACTTTATTTTGTGCAGGAGCTGTTGGCGGCGTTTGCCCTATTTGCGATGGCGTTTCTGGGCATGGCCGGCGTGGTCATCAGCGCATATACGCTGCACCGGGTTTGGGTTGTGACGGTGGACCGAGTTGCCGACAGCCAGCATCCCGTCGTGGCTGCCGTGCGTCATGGGATTTACAGCATTGAAGATTTGGCGCGCCGGCCGTTCCGGCGCCCAGGTTCCGCGCAGCCCGCGAATTGAGAGATTGAGTTTCTGGTCTCAGCCAGAGCACACGCAGAACTGTTCCTCTTGCCTCCTTCAGGAGTGACGCAGGTTCTGCAATCAGGGAAAAGAAAAAGGCCAGCCGTGCTAAGAGAGAGCGGCTGGCCTTTTTCTTTTCGGAACGATCTCTATGCCGTCCTAATGGGTGAAGGGATCGCTATCCGGCGCAGGGAGGATCTCCGGACCTTCGGCATCCGCGGGGCCGTTGCCCTCACGAGCTTGTTGCAAGGACTTCCCGTTGTCCTTGGTGAGGCTCTCCAGAGTGGCTTTTGAGTGCTCGTCGACGGCGCTCACCGCCGCAACGAGGCAGGAGTAGAGAAACGCTTTCATGCCTTTGCGGAATTGGTCGGTGGAGCGTTCGGAGGCGCGCGTCACTTCGGCTTCGAGCGCCTGGCGGTGGGCCTCGCAAGCCGCGCGGCCTTCCGCGTCAAGAGAGGAGATGGCTGAGGCAGCGCGGTCTTTCGTTTCCGAGAGAATCGCGTTCATTTGCGATTCCGCCTGCCGCTGAAGGTTGGCGAGAGTAGCGTTCACAGAGCTCTGCACGAGAGCTTGCACCTCCGCCGAGCGGGCGTCCAGTTTCAGCAGCGCCTCTTGTACCACCGACTGCGTGCTCTCCAGGAGGCGTTCAAAGCGGCGATCCATAATTCGGGCGGCTGCGCCATCGAAATCGGCAGACACGCGGCCAACCGCCTCATTGAGCCGCGCCTGAGCCCGAGGTTCCAATTCGTTGTTCATTTTCCCCCAAAATTCCTGGCAGCGGTCGAGCTCTCGTTTCAGTTCCGCGGCCTGGTTTGCAAGCCGCTGCGTCAATTCTTCCGCGTGGGCGCGATACTTCTCCATCTCTTCTTTCCAATGGGCCGCGATCACCGAGGCGGTTACGGCGGCGATTTCATCTTTTGTGGCGAGGCCGCCCGCGGCCGCTTCAGAGCGAGACGGCAGAAGCTGTTGAACTTCGCGAATGCTGGCCTGGCGGATATCGTCGATGGTAGCCACAGCCTTGCGCACGGCTTCGTCCAACTGTTTTGCGATGGCGGTTTGCACGGCTCTCTCGGCGGCTTGTTGCAGCCTTTCCTGGAGCGCGTCGATGAGTCCATTCGGAGTGATCACGATACGCTGCGGTTTCGGAGCTTCGGTGAGCATGGGAGCGGGAGGCCTGGAAGCTACCGGGGGGGAAGGAAAAGTGGCGACCTCGGCGAGTTTGTGCTCGGGTGAAGGCGGCTCTGCTGGCTCTCGTAGCTCATCTGCTTCCGCCGCTTCGGTTTCGATCGGGGGAGTTTCGGGCTCAGACCCGGCAACGGCCGAGGATTGAGGCGCGAAAGTCGCAATCTCTCCGAAACTGAGCCAGTCCTGGGGCGGCGTGACGACGCCCCACACGTTCCCCGGCTTTTCCAATTCCACGCCGACCTGCTGCAACTCGCGCGTGTTTTGGGAAGGATGAATCGACCGCACTCTGGCGCGAATAGCGGGCGGCTTCGGCTCTACGTTCAAGCCCACTACTTGCAACGTCACGCAAGTCCCCACGCCATAATCGTGCCGCGAAGGATACCGGCAGCCATGCAGATTGACACTGGTCGAGACGGTCCTTTCGACGAACGGCTCCCCCAGACGGTTTTGGCCGAAGACGATCAGTGGAACGGAACGGTCGAGGCGCGTGCTGCGCCGCGACTCTTCCTTCACAAAATTATCAGGAGTCCCGGCAAGAGACGATTGACTCACGTCTTCTCCCTGAAAATGCGCCTTCGATTTCCCATGGTAATCGGAGCGGCTCACTCCGCCCGGGGAAGTTCTGCCGCTCCCTGGACCTATCGCGCTAATGCTAGCCGAACCGTGCCTCGTTGTCGAATGCTTCCCGCATGGCATGGCGCGCCGTGGCGAACCGCCGGGGGCCCGTAAGCGCTTTTGAAGGCGACGAAATGAACGGGTCTTTGATAGGCTTGCGGCTCTGAAGGGAGGAAATTCCTATGCGCCGTTTCCTTGCTTTTGTTCTGGCGGGCCAGCTGACACCCGTTTTCGCGGTGGGACAAGCTCCGCACCGCATGGTCATCCGCGCGGGCAAATTGATTGATGGAAAAAGCGACAAGCCGGTGGAGAACGCGCTCATTTTGATTGAAGGCGAGAAGATCACCTCGGTCACACCTGGCGGGAGGGCGCCAACCGGCGCGGAAATGATCGACTTGTCCAAACAGACGGTGCTGCCGGGATTCATGGATGTGCACACCCACGTTCTTTTGCAGGGGGATGTCACGGCGGCGGAATACGACGAACAGTTGCTCAAGGAATCGATTCCGTACCGTGCGATTCTTGCCGCGCGCAACGCGCAAATTGCGCTGTCGCACGGGTTCACGGCGATGCGCGACCTGGAAACCGAAGGCGCGATGTATGCCGTCGTGGACGTGAAGACCGCCATTGCCAACGGCGAAGTGCCCGGCCCGCGCATGCAAGTGGCCACGCGCGCGATGACCCCGACCGGGATGTATCCGCTGCTCGGTTTCTCGTGGGAGCTGAAGGTGCCCACGGGCGTGCAATACGTCGACGGCGTGGAGGGCGCTCGCAAAGCGGTGCGCGAGCAGGTTATGTACGGCGCGGACTGGATCAAGTATTACTCCGACCGCCGCTACCACTTTGAGGGGGATGGCGTCTTGCACAGCATGGTAAACTTCACCGACGAAGAAGCGAAGGCCATTGTAGATGAGGCGCACCGGTGGGGAAAGAAAGTGGCTGCGCATGCCATCGGCAGCGAGGGGATTGCTGCGGTGCTCCGCGCGGGCGTGGAAACGGTCGAGCATGGCGACGGCCTGACGGACGCGCTGATGGACGAGATGGTACGCAAGGGAGTGTATTGGGTGCCGACGCTCACCGTCGGCTTGTACGTGGCTCCGGGCCGCGGTGGAAATTGGCAAAAGATGGCGGACTTGCAGAGAGAGAATTTCGCAAAGGCCGTCAGGAAGGGCGTAAAGATTGCGCTGGGCACGGATGCCGGGGGCTTTGACTGGAAAAAGGTAAATCAAGCGAAAGAGTTTGAATACTACGTGCAGTACGGCATGACGCCAATGCAAGCGATTCATACTGGCACGTCGACCGCTGCGGAATTGCTAGGCTGGAGCGACAAAACGGGAACCGTCGAAGCAGGGAAATGGGCGGATCTCGTGGCGGTCTCCGGCGATCCGTTGAGAGACATCACCGAGTTGCAAAAAGTGAAGTTCGTGAGGAAGGGTGGAGCAGTCTTCAAGAACGAGCTGCACTAGCCTATTTACTTGCGGCTGTTCTGGCAGTGCGTCTTGGAGCCTCCCGTACTCTAAGCAGTGGGCGACAGCCCGCGTCAAAGACCCTCGTAAATCAACAAATTGAAATTCAGAAAGCGTCCAAGAGAGCAGTGCGTATCTGGCTTCGCTCCATTTTACCATTATCGCGAGGCGTCCCATTGCATGACGTTGAGGATATCAGTAGAAGGCCACGCCGCCGTCGACGTTGATGGATTGTCCGGTGATGGCGCTGGACTGCCCCGAACACAGGAACAACGCGGCGCGGGCGATTTCTTCGGCGGTTTGCGCGCGGCCTTGCAGAAGGCTGTTCAGAAAGGCCGCCAGTTGCTCTTGTTCGCTAACGCCAACCCGCTTTGCCAAGTCTGCGGCTAATTCTTTGGACATATACGTCTCCGTGACCGGTCCCGGACAGATGGCGTTCACGCGCACGCCCTTGCGTGCGCCTTCTGCGGCGGTAACACGCGTCAGCCCAAGTAACCCGGCTTTGGCCGCGGCATACGCCGAACCCCACGCGTAAGCCGCTTTCGCCGAGAGGCTGGAAATATTCAGAATTACGCCGGAGCTGCGCGCATACATCTCCGGCAGAACCAGTTGGGAAAGCAAAAACGCCGCGCGCAGATGTACGGCGATGACTTTGTCGAACTCCGCGAGAGGATACTCTTCCACCGGAACGACCGGACCATAATGTCCGGCATTGTTCACCAAAATGTCGACGCGGCCGAACTTTTCGCGAACGGCAGCCACGACGCGCGTGCACGCAGCTTCTTGCGTCAAATCGGCCATTGCGTACTCCGCACGCCCGCCGTTCTCTGCGATTTCCTTTGCGACCGCGCCTAGTTCTTTCTCAGTACGCGCGGTAAGAAAGGCGGAGGCGCCTTCTTTCGCGAAAAGATGAGCGATGGCGCGACCGATTCCCCGGCCCGAGCCCGTGATTAGCGCAACTTGATTTTTCAGCAGCATGGGGACCATGAGAATAGAAGGTAAACCGCCGCTGACGCAAGGAGCGTGCCGCGCTCATTTCCAGAGTGCTCCGGCGATGCCTCGTTGACAGGCACAGTACACGGGTGTTTGCCATTATCGCGGTAAACAACAATTCTACAAGTTTCTACAAGAGACTGCCGTTAACGCAACAGCCTCTTTCCGTCATTTGCAGTGAGTTTTCCCAGCCACTAAACTTGACCTGAAGGCGTGGTGATGTCGCGATTTCGCTTTCTTTCTTGGACTGCATTTCTCTGCGCAGCTCTTCTGCCCGCGGGCTGCGGCAGTTCGTCGAGCCCTGCCCTTAACGGTAAGCCCCCGGGGCCGTCGCCGAGCACCGATGTAATCACCTATCATTACGACAACCAGCGCACGGGGCAGAATCTGAACGAAACGACATTGTCGCCTGCGAACGTGAACTCCACGAAGTTCGGCAAACTGGGCGAATTTGCCGTGGACGGCAAAGTGGACGCTCAGCCGCTCTACCTTTCTACTGTCAATACTTCGAGCCAAGGCACAAAGAATGTGCTCTACGTGGCCACGGAGCACGACAGCGTTTATGCGTTTGACGCGGATAGCGCCGGGGCTGGCGCTCCGATCTGGAAGGTATCCCTGCTCGGCGTAGGCGAATCACCGAGCGACGATCACGGCTGCGGGCAAGTGACGCCGGAGATTGGCATCACCTCGACGCCAGTCATCGACCGTACTCGCGGCGCCATCTATGTCGTTGCCGTTTCCAAGAACGGCAGCGGCCAATACTTCCAGAGGATTCACGCGCTGGGCTTAACTACGGGCCAGGAACTTTTCGGCGGGCCGAAGACGGTCACTGCGTCCTATCCGGGAACAGGCGCGGGCAGCTCGGGAGGAAACGTGGTCTTTGTTCCCGGCCAATATCTCGAACGGCCTGGACTGCTGGAAATCAGCGGGACCATTGTGACGACCTGGGGATCCCACTGCGACCAAGGACCCTACACCGCCTGGGTCATGACCTTCAGCGCGGACACCCTCGCGCAGGCCAGCGTTCTGAACCTCGTACCTAATGGCAGCGAGGGCGGCATCTGGATGTCTGGAACGGCGCCTGCCGCGGACGTTTCCGGCAACATCTTCTTTATATTAGGAAATGGCACGTTTGACGCCATCTTGGATGCCGACGGGTTTCCAACGAACCACGATTGCGGGAACTGCTTCGTGAAGCTTTCTTCGACCGTGCCAATGAGCCTGACCGACTACTTCACGCCTTCCAACACCGTCTCGGAGTCTAACGCCGACCTCGATTTCGGTTCCGGCGGGCCGCTGCTTTTACCGGACATGACGGACGCGAGCGGAAAAACGCGACATCTTGCAGTAGGCGCGGGGAAAGACGCAAATATTTACGTGCTTGACCGCGACAATATGGGCAAATTCAACGCGTCGCAAAATCAAATCTACCAACAGATCAGCGGACAACTCGCCGGCGGCGTGTTTTCCAAACCGAGCTATTTTAATGGGACGGTTTACTTTGCCGCCGTGGGAGACGCGCTCAAAGCCTTCCCTATTGCCAGCGCAAAACTAGCGACCGCGCCGTCCTTACAAAGTTCGCACACGTTCAGCTATCCGGGAGCCAGCCCCAGCATTTCCGCGAACGGCGCAACGAACGGCATCGTGTGGGCCGTGGAATATAGCGGCGCGTCGTTGCACGCCTTCGATGCGACCAATCTCGGGAACGAACTCTATGACTCCAGCACCACTGGCGGGCGCGACAGCTTTAGCGGTAACAAATTCATCACGCCGGTGGTGGCCAACGGCAAGGTGTACGTCGGCACGCCCAACAGTGTCGCGGTGTTTGGCCTGTTGCCCTAGCTTTTTGTTGACGTTGATTCGCGTCGCCGGATGTAAATAAACTTCTCTACGCGCGCGCAGACGGTTCCAGAGGCATCCGTCAATTCCACGATATAGCTGCGGTCCACGGAACGCTGTGCGTTCAGGGCCGCACGGATGGCGGCCAACTCGCCGTCGTTAATTACGAATCGCGCGTGCAAGGTTTCTCGGCCGGGTTTCAGAAATTCGATCTTCGCGGCTTTGTCCCACACGATGAAATCCGGCCCCAACCGGCGAATCAGCATGAGCATGTAAATGGGATCAACCGCCGAATAAATGCTGCCGCCAAAGATTGTTCCCACGTAGTTGCGCGTGCGCCAGGAAAGCGGCAGCTCCAGCAGCACTTCGCTCCAGTCCTCGGCGATATATTTCAGCTGGCCGCCGGTCCCCCGGTAGCAGCCAAAAAGATAGAAAGACCAGCAGCGGAGCTTGTTGGAAATGGTTGCTGGCAAGTGCATGACAACGGCATCATATCTGGGAAGGGGGAAGTCTCTAACTGGAAATGAAGCGCTGCTCAAAAAGGATGCAAGCCTATTTGGCAATACCCCCAGGCGCTTTGAATTTTGCCAATCCCGTGATGCCAAAAGCTTCTAGAAGCTCAGCTTGAATTTCGTCAGTCAGCGCGTTGATGCGCCCGACTCCTGGGCCGCCGGGTCCAATGCGATACCGGAGGTTTCGTTGTGCGGACGGCGTTAGGATGATTTCCAGCACTTTGTGCGCAATTTCTTGCGGGTTGGCGCGCGAGCTTCGGATCCTCTGCAGGATTTTTGAAGGGCCTTGCGCCATTTCCCCATGCCCGGTCCTGCGTTCGGGGTCCTCTCCGGCTTCGAGCTTGTCCGCAATCGCCCTCATGTAAGCGCCCGGCTGCAGGATGACGGAATCAATTCCCTGCGAGGCAAGCTCGTAGCGGTACGTTTCGGCAAGCGCCTCCATCGCAAACTTGCTGGCGCAGTACAGGCCCATCCCGGGAATCGCCAGGCGTCGCGCGCCGCTTACGTGCAAAAGCAGGCGCTTCCCTGGCGTTTCATTGTTGGCAGCACCGCGCGATTCATGCGCACAACGCCAAAGAAATTCACGTCCAATTGCCGTTGCGCCTGCGCCAGCGTCACCGTCTCGCATAAATCCATGATGCCGTAGCCCGCGTTGTTGATCAGCACGTCGATGCGGTCGCACTTGGCAAGGACTTCGTCCACGGCGCGCTCCACGGAAGCATCCTGGGTGACGTCCAATTCGAGCACTTGTAAATCGGGCGATTCTCGCTTGGCCACTTGTTCCCATTCACGCGCCGCCTCCGCGTTTCGCGTCCTGGCATGCCGCATGCGTGCGAAAACATAAAAATTCTTGCGTGCCAGCGTTTCCGCCATCAGCCGCCCGAAGCCGCTGCTTGCCCCGGTGATCAGAACAACTTGTCCGCCGTTAGACATGGAGCTAGACCATAGAGAGGAACGGTCAGAACGTAAATAGGGCTAATTTCCAGCGCGCGACGAGTTCTTTGATGGAAACGAAGACCGTTTATTCGCCGGGAACCGAGGAATGTAAAGAGGAAGTCCTCCAAATCCTACCTAGTTCTCAGGTCCCTCAAGAGATGATGGACGAGGCCATTGATATCGCCCTGCGTCAATGTGAAGGTGTTGTAGCGCACGCGCTTCTCGCCCACCGCGCGATAGACGAGGTGCTTGGTCGATTGCTGGATGAAATCGAAGACAATGGTTCCTTCGCGGAAACGGATGTGTTCATACCCGACTGCCGCAGGCCCCCAGCCCCAGCTATTCCAGCAGCCGTACGGGCCGCAGACCACACCCGGATAACCGCCATAGGCAACCGGAACCGTGAAGTTGCGGCGCGCCACGGCAAAGTGGTAATCCACCAGGAAATCGGCCGCCGCGGGATCGCTGATTTGATTGAGGCCCTTGGAGGCCAGCGTTTGCTCAATGGCCGTCTTTACACGCTGGCGAACCTGTTCGTTATTGGCGTTGTTGTCGCGCTCGACGGTTTCACCACGAGAAATCGCATCGCGAGAAACGACGGGGCGTGAATCGCGCGGCTTACCTTGCTCCGGAGCCGGCCGCCACGCCCAGGTGGCGAGCTTGCGAATGGGGACGTCGGGATCGCGCGTGATTTGCACATAGTCGTCGCAGCCCGCCAGCAAGAGCCCACAAAACAGGGCTGCAACTGCCAAGCGCGATAAATTTCTAAAGCCTATTGTCGAGTGCCTCATGGGAGCGTCCTCCGAGCCGACACCATTACCACTCTGTTGAACACTGGGAAAGGAAAAGAGTTGCGGCCACTTTGCAGGTGCCTGGCGCTGGAACGGTGCTACTGCACGCTTTTCTCGGAGGGGCCCGGCGCGGGAGCATGCCAATCTTCCGGCGGAAAGACGACCGGCCAAAACTTCGGGTTGGGGCTGTCAAACTCGAAAGCCACGGCGAAATCGCGCTCGGCGGTGTCGTCTACGCGAACCACCCTGCACCTTTGCTCGACCTTGTTCTGCGGGTTAACGAGCACCATTGGCTGACCTACATGCAATTCCATCTGCATCCTCATGAGTCCGCCGTGGGCGTTGACCACCTGCGTCAGGGCCTCCACCTGCTGGGGTTTGCGGGCCGTGTCTTCCGCATTCACCGTGATACGCAGGCGCAGCATCACGCGCTCGCTGCGGCGGCGATTGATCGGGTTGGAGGAACTCGCCATAACCGTCTTTCGATGTTGAACTGCCGGCTCCCTGCGATGACTGACCTTAACTCGTAGCCAATTCTACCGTGGGAGGGGCTCGGCCAATGCTGCCCCGATGGGCAGGCGTTGCGTAAAAGACAGAGCCGAAACTTGGCGCATCGGGCCCGAAAGCCTTCAGCGCTCCGCGGGATTTAGCATCGTCTCGAGGCGAGCTTTGACGCTGGGCCATTCCGAGCCAACGCAGCTGAAGTAAACCGTGTGCCGGATGCGCCCGCTCGCCGTGATCATGTGGTTGCGGAAGATGCCTTCTTCGCGCGCGCCAATCCGCAGAATCGCCGCGCGTGAGCGCTCGTTGAGCGAATCCGTTTTCAATTCCACGCGAATACAGCCCAGCGTTTCGAACGCATGCTTGAGCAGCAAATATTTCGCTTCGGTGTTGACCGCCGTTCGTTGCCATTCGCGCGCCAGCCAGGTCCAGCCGATTTCCACGCGCCGGTGCGTGCAATCGATATTGCCGTAGCGCGTGCTTCCGATCAGCCGTCCCGTCCGCGGTTCTACCAGTACGAAGGGCAGAGACTTGCCTTGCTCTTGTTCCTGGAGCGCCGTTTCAATATACCCCGCCATTTCCTCGATCGTTCGCACTGGCGTGGGAACCCAGCGCCACAATTCCGGATCCAGGCCGACGGTCGCAAGCCCAGCAAGGTGCGTTTCCTCGAGCGGCTCCAGTCGTACGTGTTCGCCTTCCAAGACAACGGGGCCAACAACCATTTCCGTGACCATGGCCACGGAAGTTTATGCCGGCCCGCAAAAACAGCCAGCGCCAATTTGGACAATTCAGCTTATGACGGGATGAAGTGGAGACGGCCGGCCTCGTTACGCGTAGTAGGAAGCCAGCATGGACCTGCCGCGTATCGGAGAGGAATCGGCCGAGTGGCTGATTCGCGAGAATTTCCAAACCAGCGAAGCGTCGAGCCAGCCATAGGCACCTTCCTGACGGAGGATTTCCAACGCTTCCTCCCAGGTAAGGGCTTCCCGGTACGGGCGGTTATTAATCAACGCATTATACACATCGGCGACCTGCAAAATGCGCGCCTTCAGTGGGATTTCCCCGCCGTACAAGCCGTCGGGATATCCTGTTCCGTCCACTCGTTCATGATGGTGCCGGATGATGGGAAGGATGGGCCGGAGGGATTTGAGCGGCGCGCAGATTTGTTCTCCCGTAACGGGATGCTGCCGCATGATCTCAGCTTCCTGCGCATTCAAGCGCCCCGGCTTGAGAAGGATGCTGTTCGGCACCGCCACTTTCCCGATGTCATGAAGCAGGCAGGCGAGCCGCAATTCCTCCAAATCTTCTTCCGTCATCCCCAGGCTCTCTCCCAGTTGCGCAGCGTGGTCTGCCAAACGGTCGAAGTGCCCGTCCGTTAACGAATGCTTCGCTTCGATGCTGCGCGCTAGAGTAAGGATCACGGATTTTACCTGCTCATCGATATAGCTCTTGAGCCGCAAAAGCGACTGGATGCGGCCGAGCCCCTCCCCCAGCGAGGCGGGCATGCCCCAGAAGTCGTCGGCGCCTGCTTCGGACCACCGGCGTGAGTTGATTGAGGGGGTCTTGTTTCAGGCGCCGGCAAAGTTCAGAACCTCGAACTTGTGGAAGGTGGTCATAGAGTAGGACCAGGTCAGGCTGCAGGCGCAGGCAGAGTTGCCTCGCGGATTCCGGGTGTTCCGCGGTGAAAACGTCGTACTTTTGATTTTCCAAGAACGCCTTCCAATTTTCGCGTTCCGCCGAAGCTGCGTCCACAAGCAAGATGGTAGGGTTCACTGAGTCCTCTGCTCAATTTTATTTTCTTGCTGGAGGCTGGATTTGCGGCGAACTCCAATCCCGGCCCTCAGGGCCTTGGGAACCTCCGAATTATTGGGGACAAGGAGACTTGAGGTAGCTCGGCTCAGTTAGGTGGTGCTATTGAAAGGCCAAAGGCGGGGGCTTGTAAGTGTCCGAGAATTCGTATCTTGCGAGTGGATGCACAAAAATAACGCGCTTGCACGGGAGAGGAATTTTCACGGGGCCGGTAAAGTTTACTTGAAACGAGGCACGCTTTCGCCCTTTTTTCGACACGTTTTCGCTCCTTCCTGCGGAATCGTTAACAAAATTATCATCTTTTGGACGAGTGCCGCGCCTTCCTCAACCGTAATATTCTTTGTGAACTCAGAGGCCACGGAATTCACATGGAATCGCAGTGCTCTCTGGCGGAGTCGTAAGGTATGATAGAGTCCCTGGGATCACACTAAGCTAGGGTGCTCATGCAGAACACAAAAAATGCGAAGGTCTTGCTTCGCGTGGGGCCGCGCGGTTTTTGCGCAGGCGTGGTTCGTGCCGTGGACATCGTCGAATTGGCCTTGGAAGCCTACGGCTCGCCTGTCTACGTGCATCACGAAATTGTTCATAACACGTACGTGGTCGAGCAGTTGCGGCGCCGCGGTGCTATTTTCGTCGAAGCCATCGAGGAAGTGCCACACGGTGCGGTATTGGTATTTAGCGCCCACGGCGTGCCTCCAACCGTCCGCGATGAAGCCAAAGCCCGTGAGTTGAAAGTCATTGACGCCACCTGTCCGCTGGTCACCAAGGTTCATCTGGAAGCCCTCAAATTTGCCCGCGAGAAGCGCACCATTATCCTGATCGGCCATAAAGATCATCAGGAAATCATCGGCACCTCCGGCGAAGCTCCCGACCGCACGCTGGTAGTGGATTCCGTCGCCGCCGTGGACGCGCTCGAAGTCGAGGACCCGTCCAAGCTCTCCTTCCTCACGCAAACCACTTTGAGCCTTTACGATACCCAGGAAATCGTGGCCCGGCTTCGCCAGAAATTTCCCGCGATTCAGGGGCCGGCCAGCGATGACATTTGCTATGCCACGCAAAACCGTCAGGAAGCCGTCGAACAAGTGGCCAAGGACGTGGACCTCATCCTGGTCGTCGGCTCGCCGAATAGCTCGAACTCTAACCGCCTCGTGGAAGTGGCGCAGCGCAGCGGCGTCCAGGCCAAACTCATCGATTCGGCATCCGATATCGACATGCGTTGGCTCGAAGGCGTTTCGCGCGTGGGCCTGACGGCGGGCGCCTCCGCTCCGGAAGTCCTGGTCGAACAGGTTAGCCAGCGTTTGGCCGAACTCGGCTTTACCGATCAGCGCGATTTGGATCTAATCCGGGAGGACGTGCGCTTTACCCTGCCTCCGGAATTGGCGACTATCGCGCCCGCGCCTCGCCGCTGAGAGTTTTGCCGTTGTAGGGGCGCGCTTTAGCCCAGGGATGTCGCGAACTGCTGTAGGGGACATTCGAGCAGGGCCGCGCAGGACCGGAAAATCTCACCCTGTGGACTTTTTCCGTTCCGGTGATGGTAATACGCGCGCGGCGGTCAGAAACTCTGTACAAGGAGTCTGCCTTGGCGGTCAAGATCGTCCGTCAGCCGAAGAAGATTGCCTTGATTGGCTCGCCTTCCAGCGCCGCCGCCTTTTCCCTCGGCAGTGAAAAAGCTCCCGCCGCCTTGCGCGCCGCCGGGCTTGTCGAACGGCTCCAGGGCGCCGGTTACGAGGTCATTGACCACGGCGACTGCGTGCCGCGCCTCTTTGCCGATGATGAGGAGCACCGCCGTGCGCGCAATCTCTCCGAAATCGTCGCCGGTCTCAACGATCTAAAGCTGCGCGCGGAATTAGCCGTGAAGAGCGGCGCCCTGGTGCTGGTCCTTGGCGGCGATTGCGCGCAAGTGATTGGCCTCCTGGCCGCCGCCCGCCGTTACCATCACCACCTGAGTCTTGTGTGGGTCGATCGCGATGCCGATCTGAACACGCCCGCTTCCACGCCCTCCGGCCGTATCGACGGCATGGTCGTCGCGCACATTCTGGGCAAGGGCGCGCCGGAACTCGTCCGTTTCTGGGGAGAGCCGCCGCTGGTGCGCGAACCCGACGTGACGCTTTTCGGCCTCGAACGGCTCGATCCTCCGGAACAGGAGTATTTGGCCAAGTCCCCCATGCGCCACAACTATGCGGGAGACATTCAATTCAAGGGCGGCGCCTGCGCGGCGCAGGATACTCTTTCGCACATGCATGCCGACGCGCACGATTTTGTGCTTCATCTGGACGTCGACGTCATCGCGCAGGAGGATTTTCCTGCCGTCAATGTTCCCGGCAGCGGCGGTCTGCGCTTCGAAGATGTTCGCTCGGCGCTCCTCGAATTCGCGAAGCACAAGAATCTGCTGGGCCTCGACGTCGCCCAGTACAATCCCGAAAAAGACCCCGACGGCAGCGGCGCAAAAAAACTCGTCGACCTCCTAACCGAGATTCTCGCCGCGCGCCTCCAAGCCTTCGAGACTCTCGCGCCCGAACCCGCCCCCGGCGCCAGCGGCCCAGCTGGCCCCACCGAAGTCTCCTCCTCCGGCTCCGCCGCGTAGCGGGGGGCTTCAGCCGGGTATTTTAGATTGCGGCGGCTCGACGCCGCTTTTGCCCACCGCAGTGGCGGGTCTTCAGACCCGTGCTCTTTTGTGCCCTCTCTTTTGTATCGGCGGCCTTCCCGCCCGCGGTGTCATTCCGAGGGCAGCGAGAAATGCCTCTTCATCCAGCCTTCACTTCGTCCAATCCTCCGCCTTCAACTTCAATCTCTTAATCCGCCCAAACGCATGGTCATTCGTAATCAGAATCAAATTCAGCGCGAGCGCATGCGCTGCAATCATCACCGCTAGGCTCCCCATCAGCCGGCCCTCGCGCTCGAGCGAAAGATCTCCAACTAACCACTCTGTTTTCAATCGGTTCCGCACATGATTCTCGAGCAGCTTGAGCTTGATTCTCTTGCCCAACCGGGCCATCACCACCTCTTCGCTACCAATCACTTCCACACCCTTTCTCGTGCAACGGCGGGCGTGCCTTCTTTTCTGCATTCCGCCTTCTGCAATCGTCCTTCTTGCTTAACTCCCCTATCTGCTTTACTTCCAATGCCTTCCGCATTGTTCCATTTTACGTAGGGTTTAGTTATTCTTTCCTTGCACCTTCTTAAGAAGACTACGGGTTTGGCACACAGGTCACGGGACGTCCATCCCATCCCAGATCACGTTCCAGCCAGAGAGGAGGATACTCTCCGCGCGCGACCACGGTTGCATTTTGCGGCGGCCCGTCCAACAATGAACTAGTAGCTCAGTCCGGAACCTACTCCGAGTAGTTGGGTCACCTGGTAAGTGCGTTTCTCAGGATTTGAGTTTCGATGTTCCATTTTCGAGTCTCCAATTTCGCCTTTTTGTACGAGGTTCCACCATGCCTGAAGCCGTAATTGTTTCTTCCGTACGCACTCCGGTAGGCCGCGCCTTCAAAGGCGCGCTGCGCGCCACCCGCCCCGACGATCTCGCCGCGCTGGCCATCAAAGAAGCGCTTGCGCGCGTTCCTGGTCTCGAAGCCAAGGAAATTGATGACGTAATTCTCGGCTGTGCCATGCCCGAAGGCGAGCAAGGCATGAACGTGGCGCGCATCGCTTCGCTCCGCGCCGGCCTGCCCGTGGAAACTTCCGCGATGACCATCAACCGCTTCTGTTCCTCCGGCTTGCAAGCCATCGCGCTTGCCGCCGAGCGCATTCGCGGCGGCTCGTCTCAAGTCATCGTCGCAGGCGGTACCGAGTCCATGTCGCTCGTGCCCATGGGCGGCAACAAGATTTCGCCCAATCCTTGGCTTGTCGATCATTCTCCCGACACGTATATCAGCATGGGCCTCGGCACGGAGCACATTGCGCGCAAATTTGGTATCACGCGCGAGCAAGCCGACGAGTTCTCGCTGAATTCGCACAAAAAAGCGCTTGCGGCCATCGCCGCGGGAAAGTTCAAAGACGAAACCTTTCCTGTCGCAGTGAAGATTACTTCCGTGCCCAACGGCAACGGAGCTTTTTCCAAAGCTAGGTCCGCTCCCGTAAAACCGACGACGCAAACATTCACGTTCAGCACCGACGAAGGTCCGCGCGCCGATACTTCTCTCGAGGCCTTGGGGAAACTCGAGCCCGCATTTCACGTGAAAGGCACGGTGACCGCCGGAAACAGTTCGCAGATGAGCGACGGCGCCGCTGCCGCCATCGTGATGAATGACGCTCGCGTCAAATCGCTCGGCGTGAAGCCGCTCGCGCGCTTTGTCGCTTATGCGACTGCGGGTGTTCTTCCTGAAGAGTTCGGCATTGGCCCTGTCGCCGCCATTCCTAAAGCGCTGAAGCTCGCCGGTCTCTCGTTGAACGACATGGCGGTTATCGAGCTCAACGAAGCCTTCGCGGCGCAGTCGCTTGCCGTCATCCAGCAAGCGGGGCTCGATCCCGCGCGCGTTAACCCCAACGGCGGCGCAATAGCTCTAGGCCATCCGCTGGGCTGCACCGGAGCGAAACTTACCGCCACCGTTATCCGCGAATTGCAGCGCCGCAACGCCCGCTACGGCATGGTGACGATGTGCATCGGCGGCGGCATGGGCGCCGCCGGCATCCTCGAACGCCTTTAGTAGATTTACAAATATGAAAGGAGCGTGGTTCGAACGCTTTTCACAGGACTATGTGCTGCCTCGCGTGCACGGCTCCGCGGCGAAAGGCAAGTTCCTATTCAAAGTTCCCGGGGGTGCGGTCTACCAAGGTTTCATCTTCGACAGTTCGGGGTTCAGCAAGGAGCATTTTTATCCGCAAGTTTACGTTCAACGGAGCACCAGTGAAGCTGGCGCATCCTCCATCTCGATGGGCGGACTCTCCTAGTGTGCAAGAGGTCACTGCGTACTCCCTCGCGTTTGTTGGAGAGAATGACCAAGAATTTGAGGCTGCCAGAATGACCGGCAAACGCTGTCTAATGAACAACCAATAGCGCTAGAGTCCGAACACGTACAAGACGCGGTCGGCGGCGATGGCGATGCATTGATGGCCGTCGATGGTGAACGAAACCGGATTGGCGCCAATCGCGCCGCCGGTCTGAAAATCCCACAACGGTTTTCCGGTGCGCGCATCGAGCGCGTAGAAATTCCCTTCGTCGGAGCCGGAGAAAACCAGGCCACCTGCGGTCGAGAGCACACCAGCCCACGGCGGTGAGTGCAGCTTAAACTCCCATCGCAATTCGCCAGACTCGGCCTGAAGCGCTTTGATCGCGCCCCAGGCGTCGTCGGAAGTAAGCTCTTCTTCGCCGCCACCAGCGAAAAACGTTCCGACCTTGTAGGGAGTCTCGCGCTTGAAATAGCGGGCTCCGATTTCGCGCGTGGAGACGTATACGAGGCCGGTTTGCGGATCGTAGGATGGGCTAAACCACACGGTCGCGCCATTCAGGTTGGGCCAGATGAGATTTCCTTCTTTGGAAGGCTCATTATTCGCCGCAGGAATGGGGCGGCCTTTGGTGTCGAGACCCTTGGCCCAGGTTTGCTTGGCATAGGGCTTGCCCGCGAGGAATTCTCCCGTGCCGCGGTCGAGCACGTAGTAAAAAGCGTTTCGGTTCGCGACGGCGCTGAGTTTGCGCTTTGTGCCGCCAACTTGCGCGTCGAAAGCATGGGCACATGGGTGGCGTCCCAATCGTGCGTGTCGTGCGGCGAGAACTGGAAATACCAGCGCAATTTGCCGGTCGCGGCGTCGAGAGCAACGAAGGAGCAAGTATAGAGATTGTCGCCCGGACGAACGTCGCCATTCCAGTCCGGACCGGGATTGCCGACGCCCCAGTACACCAGCTTCAATTCGGGATCGTAGGCGCCCGTAACCCAAGTGGCGCCGCTCCCCGTTTTCCATGCGTCGCCGGACCAGGTCTCGTGGCCAGGCTCGTTGGGACCGGGGATAGTCCAGAAGCGCCAGGCTTGCGCACCGGTTTTCGCGTCGTAGGCGTCGATGAATCCGCGAATGCCGGCTTCGCCGCCACTAACGCCGACGACAACTTTCCCGTCGATAGCCAGCGGCGCCATGGTCATGCTGTAGCCGAGCTTGTAATCGAGCACTTCGGCCGACCAGCGTTCGGCGCCGCTCTTCAGATCGAGCGCCAAAAGATGGCCGTCGAGAGTAGCAACAAAAAGTTTGTCATCCAGAACGGCGGGGCCACGATTGGTGTGGCCGAAGCCGATGGAGTGATAGTCCGAAGGAATCGGACGCCTGCAAGTCCAGAGCGCGGCCCGTGCGGCCATCAAGCGCGGCGGCGGAGTTGGGGCCGGTGATGTAAAGGACGCTGTCGATAACGATGGGGGATACTTCCGTACGGTCATCCGGAAACTGGAACGCCCATTTCACTTTGATTTGGGAAACGTTTTGCGTATTGATTTCGGTGAGTGGCGAAAAGCGGTGGCCCTGTAGATCGCGCGAATACGTCAGCCAATTGCCGGGTTCTTTGTCCGCGTTGACGATGCGCTCGAAAGGAACTTGCGCAAAAGTAGCGGGGCACGAAAGAAGAAAAAGCGGGAGAAGAAATATCCACAGCCTTTGCTCCAGGCGTTTCATGGTTTACCTCTCTGGGACGCAAGAAAATGAATCAGGTCGTCCAGATCCGCGGGGGAAAGAACGGAACCGTAGGGGGGCATGGGGGTTTCGCCGCGAAGTTTCTTCAAATCGCGCAGTTCGCTCTTGCGGAAGCTGTAAAAGCGGCCTTGCTGGTCTTTGAGCTGGATTGTGAAGCTGTCTTCATTGAGGCGAATGCCGCGAATGGTCTGGCCGGAAGGAGTGGCGGCCTCCACGAAAAGGAATTTTTCCGGGATGGTTTTTGTAGGATTCTGCAAAGTCTCGCGAAGGCGCGCCGAGCCGCGGCGCGCGCCGGCGTCGGTAAGTTCTGGGCCGTAGCCTGAGCCTTCTCCGTCCAGGATATGGCACGCGGAGCAGCCGTTGCGCGCGTAGATCGCTTTGCCGCGAGCGGGATCGCCGGGGAGAACTTCAGGCACAACATTGCCAAGGCGGCGAACGTAAGCGGCGACGCTGGCGATTTCCTCCTGAGACAAATACCAGGCCTCCGGCATATCCGGAGGGATACCGTTCTCGATGACGGACTTGAGCGCTTCATCGTTCGCAGCTTGAACGAGCTTTGGCTGGCGAAGCGACGGGCCGCGGCCGCCGCCGCCGTCGATGCCGTGGCAAAGAGCGCAGTGACCTTCGAAGATGAGCTTGCCTGCGGCAGGATCCGGCTGCGCAGAAGCCTGCGTCGGTGAAGGCGGAGATTGCGGAGAGGCCTGCGAAGGCGATGCGCTGCGCACAAAGCAGAGGAGAAAACTACAAGCACAATGGCAGCGAATGGGCGCATGAAAGCCTCACAGGAATGGTCTGGCTGACGAGCAGCAATGTGCGGAGAAGCGTAACTGGCTAGCGGAGTGCTGTCAATCGGTTGAGCCGAGTTGAGCCGTAGGTCTATACTTCCGTGCGGCGACTGGCTTTTGCGCCGCCGGCGAAGCAAGCCTGGAGAACAAATGTCTGCGCAGATCGTTTTGTGTCTGGCCATTCTCGCCTTCTCTTGCGGTCAAGCGCACGGGCAAGAGTACTCTTGGCCGCAGAACTCTCTCGTGGGGCGCATTGACGCGTATCTGAAGCCATATGTACAGACCGGAAATTTCAGCGGCGTAGTTCTCGCGAAACAAAATTGGAAACTGCTTTTCTTGAATGGGTACGGCTTCGCCGATCGCAAAGACAAAATTCCCAGCACCTTTGAGACGCGCTTCCACATCGCTTCACTGTCCATGCAGTTCACGGCGGCTGCTGCCTTGCGGCTTGTCGATGAGGGCCAGCTGAGCCTCGATACCTCGGTGGGGGAATTCGTTCCCGGGATCAAGGGGGCGGAGAAAATTACGGTGCGTGATCTGCTTACCGAGCGCTCCGGACTGCCGGACATCAACGGTCTCCCCGACTACAATGACATTCTTCGGCAGCATCAAACGCCTGCCAGCCTAATTGCGAAAATCGATGGGAAGGAGCTGCTGTTCGAGCCGGGAACGAAATTCCTGCACGAGGAACATTCCGCCTACAATCTGCTTGCGCTCATCGTGGAGAAGAAGACAGGTTTGCCGTTTGCCGCAGCGGTGGAACGTTTGGTTTTCCGGCCCGCCGGCCTGCGAGCTTCGGGAGTCGATGACGATTCCATACCCGCTGACAAAAAAATCGCGGTTGGCTATCGGCCGGAAGGAGTCTACGGACTGAGCCGCGCCCCGGCGATTCACTGGTCTGGAAAAACCGGCAACGCCTCGGTGGTGACGACGGTCATGGACGAATCTGCATGGGTGGACAGGTTGTTTGGCAGGAAATTTTTGAGTGCGTCTTCGCGGGAAGCGCTGCTCGACAGCTCGTTGGAAGTCGGATATGGATGGTTCAAGCGGGTCAACAAACGATTCGACGAAATGACGTATTCCATGAACGGCAGGGCGCCGGGATTCGCGTCTTTTGTTCTGTATCTGCCGCGCGAGAAGGTGACCGTCGTGGTGTTCAGCAATATTTATTCGTCGGCGACAACGGCCATTGGGTATGACATCGCGGCCATCGTGCGCGGCTTGCCTTACGAGACGTTTCATACCAGCGATCCGCCGCCAAGCGCCGCAGAGCTCGGGACCTGTACCGGCACCTTTCAATTCGGCCGGGATTTCTATCAGCCGAATGCTCAGGTGGCACTCGTCACGGAAGGACATGAACTTACGCTTCGCTGGCCCGAAGGCAGCCTTTCACCACTCATTCCGGTTGGGAGGGATCAATTCGTGGATCGCGCTTATTGGGAGCAAGTCAAAGTGGAGCGCGACGCGAAGGGCGAGCCCATGGGTCTCGCCTATGGAAGCTTTCACGGAAGCGCCGTTCGCGACGCAGCAAATTGAACGGATGCATGTTTACTAGCCCCCTGATGTGGACCTGGAACCTTTTTGGCTTGACCGGGGTCTAAGAATCAGGGAATATAGCGTTATACGACATGTCGTACGGAGATATATGGAGATCAGCGAGCCGGTCCTGCTCATCCTTCTGAGCCTTGCCGAACAACCGCGCCACGGCTACGCCATCCTCCAGGACACCGAGAGGATGAGCGAAGGACGGGTGCGGCTCAGCACCGGCACGTTGTACGGAGCGTTGAGCCGCCTGCTGGAAGAGAAGTGGATCGAGCGCTTCAAGGAAGAAGATACATCGCGCGGAAGGCAAGCGTACCGGCTCACCGCGGCCGGGCGCCGGAACCTGCAAATGGAAGTGAGCCGGCTGCAGCATCTGACCCGCGTGGCTGCGCTGCGCGTAGCGCGGAAAGAGACGTGAGCCATGCTGCCGCTCTATCAGGCACTTTTGTCCCTCTATCCCGCCGCTTATCGTTGCGAATATGGCGAAGAGATGATGGAAGTTCTCTCGGAAGTACAGGCGGAAATTCGTAAACAGAGCATCCTGGCGCGGGTACTTTGTGAGATGCGTGAAGCCGGCGGCTTGCTGCATGGCGCGCTGCGAGAACATCTTCGGAGCATCAACGGTCCTTATGATTTGTTTTCACGAAGGAGGTTTGCGATGCGATCGGAATTCCGGTTTCCGAAAGCCACGGTAGTGCTGATGCTGGTCATCCTGGCCGCGGTGATGTTTACGATTGAAAAGGCCAAGGCGATATCGGCTTCGATACCCCACGCAAATCCGCCGGTCGGTCCCATCCAGCCGGCGCAAATGGGGATTGTGCCTTCGCTGTTGGTGGCCATGATTAGCGCCCTTGTGGTTGGCGTGATTGGTTGGGCCATTCTCTACGCGCTGCGACGCTCTGGCGTGCAACAACTTTCGGAAATGAATCCGCCGGCTGGGAATCGCCCAAGTAAATGAAGATTTTCTCAACTTAGCAAAAGCAGATCCCTCGCTGCGCTCGGGATGACTATCCGGGCAAGGCTATTAGGACTTGGCTTTCCAGAGGCCGACGGTGTTGCCTTCGGGATCCTGCATCCACGCGAAAGTACCGGTGGGAATGTCCACGGGCGGAACGAGCATCTTGGCACCCAGCGCTTTTGCCTTTTCGAGATAGCCAGCCACGTCATCGACGCTGACGTAGAAAATCGTGTAGTGCTCCGGTTCATGGCCGAGGGAGGTAATGTGGCCGCCGATGCCGCCGGTTTCCGCAGCGATCATCGCCGCAGGCCCCATCGCTTCGATTTTCCAGTCGAAAAGCTTTTTGTAAAACTCCGTGGTTTTGGCGCTGTCCCGGCAGCCGATTTCGAAATGCACGACGGCGTGGGGCATGGGTGTCTCTCCTGTACCAGGATTTTTCTGCTTCGGGGAAACGGGATTTTTGTTTTCCAGCGACGCTCCCGGCGTCAACGGAGGAAAAACCAACGTGGCAGCGGTGCCGGCAGTTACGTTGAGGAAGGTTCGTCTCTTCATGGTTTTCTCAGACGTGAAGAATAGTGGGGCGCACTCTACCACATGCGCGGGGAAATTAGTAGGTTTGAGAAACTTCCAACAAACTTCCAAAGGATTGTTGAAAAATCCGAACTCTGGAAGTGCGGAAATCAAACCAGGATTTCCGCAGATCACCAGTGGAGGAAGGAGCCACCCAATGTAGTCATCGGTTGACATGGTAGCTGACGAGCGACCCTCGCGGTTATTCCTAGCGAGTAGCCGGTTGGGTCGAGTGAGTGTAGAAACGGAGCATGGTACAGCTAGTGAGGCCCTCTCAGAGGAAACGCAGAGACGGATAGGCCGTACCTAACTCACCGCGCTACACTTCGACTCTACCTCCGCTCGGAATGACAATGAAAACTGAAAGCCGCGTTTAGTCGGGGGCGTAGCGGCGGAAGAAGGAATCTTGCTTCCACTGCGGACGAGCGCCGTCGTTGGCAGTTTCAAGGAGCAAGCGGCGCGTGAACTCTTCGTAGCCGGCGGCGGTTTGCAGATCGACGGGCTGGTTCACGTCATCGGAAGGGGCGTGATAGCGCTTGGTGAGCCAGTCCTTGAAGATTCTCTGTTCGGGCGTGCCGACTTCGAAGCCGACATCGACTTTGACCGAGGGGACGCCCTTCTTGATGAAGCTGTACTGATCACTGCGGATGAAGCGGTTGCGCAAGGGCTCGGGATCGGCGATCGGCTTGATGCCCATGGATTGCGCGATGGCGGCGGCACGCGTACCGAGGTCGGATTCGTCGATGCCCTGGATGGTCAAGATCTTCAGCGGAACGATGGGAAGAAACATGTCCACGTTGACGTCGGCCACGATGGATTTGATCGGCACGGTGGGATGCGCGGCGAAATATTTGGAGCCGAGAAGACCTTTTTCTTCGGCGCTAACGAGAAGGAAGAGAACCGAGCGCTTCAGAGTTTCCGGATGCGCTTTCAAGCTCACAGCCATGTCGAGAACCAGCGCGCTGCCGGAGCCGTCGTCCATCGCTCCGTTGTAAATGCGGTCGCCGTTGATGGGAGCGCGGAAAGCACGACGTATTCATTTTTCAGCGTGGGATCGGAACCGAGAAGTTTTGCGACGATGTTGGCGGACTCGATGGGAGTGGTTTGGATGGCGGCTTGGGTACTGAGCGAAACGGCCAAGGGAAAATGCGGGAGCGGCTTGCGGTCTTTGCCGAGGGCGGCGATTTCCGCGAAGGTGTGGCCGGAACCGGCGAAGAGTTTTTCCGCGGAGGCGGGATTAAACGCCACGCCGATTTGCTGGCCGGGCGTCTCCTCGAACTCGGAACCGGCAAGGTCCATCGAGGGCTCATTGCCGTTTGCGGAAATGCGCGACCAGGGAATGTCCATCGAGGCGGGATTGAAAATGGTGACGACGCCGAGGACGCCCGCGGCGTGAAGAGACTTCCAGCGCTCGCCGGCAGTCTGATAGTGCGAAGCGAGAGCGGTGGGAATGTCGGCGGGAGAGCCTGCGAGATAGACGACCACCTTGCCGTTTAGATTGAGGCCGGCGAGTTCATCGAGATTCTTTTCGGGAATTTTCAGGCCGTAGCCGATGAAGACCAGGGGCGCTTGGAGATAAACGGTAGCGCGCGTGGAACGGGAGTTGAGGAATGCGTCGTCGGCGAAAGAGAGAGGTTCGGCTTTGCCTTTGGACACCAGGGCGAGCGAAGATTTCGATTCGTCCACTTGAAATTGGTTGAAGTGCACGGGCTGATAAAAGCCGTTGACGCCGGCGGGCTCGAGGCCGGCTTTCTGGAACTGTTCGACGGCGTAGGCCTGGGCTTTACGGAGACCTTCGCTGCCGGTATTGCGGCCTTCGAGGGAGTCGTCAGCGAGAAATTTGACGTGCGCCCACCAGGAGTTGCCGTCGAAATGGGATGCAGGCGATGCCGCGTGGCTGTCGCCCTGCGCAACAGAAGTTTGCTGGGCGGTAGCGGCAAGGGAAACAAGCAGTGCGGGCAAAAAGAGTAAGACAGATCTGCGCACGGAATTCACCTCAGAGCGAATTGGGGATAAAAGGATAGCAGGGAGTAAGCAGCAGAGTCACGTCCAAGTGGCTCTCGTCGCTTCTAGCTACGGAGTCTATACCGTGAAAACTTAACGGTGTTTACTGGGGGAGACGGGTCGGGTAAAATGGGGTGCATGAGTTTTGTTCTGCGGTAATGGATTTTGCTGTGCATTGCGACTCACCTTTTGAGTAAAAACCCCAAAACACGGGTCCCCAACTAGGAGAAATCAAGATGGCCACCGTGACTCTGACGAAGCCTGCAGCGAAGGGAGGGAGCTTCCTCCTGGAAGCACCGCAGGCGAGCGATATATTTACTCCCGCAGATTTGAGCGACGATCAGAAGCTGATCGGGCAGACGGCGGAAGAATTTGTGGTGAAGGAAGTGTTGCCGCTGGTGAAGGACCTGGAGAACAAGAAGCCCGGGCTAATGCCGGAATTGGTGAAAAAAGGCGGCGAAGTGGGCCTGATGGGCGGCGGCGTACCGGAAGAATTCGGCGGCGCGGGGCTGGACAAGATCGCGACGACCGTGCTGACGGAAAAGCTTTCGATTTACGGCGGGTTTGCGGTGACGCATGGCGCGCACGCGGGCATCGGGACGCTGCCGATCGTGTACTTCGGCACGGAAGCGCAGAAGAAAAAGTATTTGCCGAAGCTGGCGACGGGCGAGTGGATTGGCGCGTATTGCCTCTCCGAACCGCAAGCGGGATCGGATGCGCAGAATGCGCTGACGCGCGCGGAACTGAACAAGGACGGCACCCACTACATCTTGAACGGGCAGAAGATGTGGATCACCAACGGCGGGTTCGCGGACGTGTATATCGTCTTCGCGAAAGTAGGCGGCGAAAAATTCACGGCGTTCATCGTGGAGCGCACGTTCCCAGGATTCAAGCCGGGCAACGAAGAGCACAAGATGGGGATTCACGGCAGCTCGACGACGCCGATTTTCCTGGAAAACTGCAAAGTGCCGAAGGAAAACGTGCTGCACGAAATCGGGCGCGGGCACATCGTGGCGTTCAACATTTTGAATGCGGGACGGTTCACGCTGGGCGCGTCGTGCGTGGGCGGTTCGAAACACGTGCTGGCGACGGCGTCGAAGTACTCGAAGGAGCGCAGGGCGTTTGGCAAGCAAATTGGCGACTTCGGGATGATGAAGGAAAAGCTGGCGGAGATGGCCGTCCAGATTCTCGCGGTCGAGTCGATGGTGTACCGCTCGGCGGGGAATATCGAAGGGGCGATGCACGCGGCCGCGGGCTCCGGCGATAAGATTCAGAACACGATGAAAGTGCTCGAAGAGTACGCGATTGAAAGCTCGATTGCGAAGGTGTATGGCAGCGAAATGCTGGATTTCGTGGTGGACGAAGCGGTGCAGATTTTTGGCGGCTACGGGTTCCACGAGGAGTATCCGGTATGCCGCGCGTATCGCGATTCGCGGATCAACCGCATTTTCGAGGGGACGAACGAAATCAACCGCATGCTGATTATCCAGATGTTGATGAAGCGCGCGATGGGCGGGCAGTTGCCGCTGATTCCGGCGGCGATGAAACTGGCCGACGAAATTCTTGCGGGGCCGTCATTTGAAGAGACGCCTGAAGGCGTGCTGGGCGATGAGGGGCGCGTGGTGGCGAACGCAAAGAAAATGTTTTTGCAGGCGGCAGGCGGTGCGGTTCAGAAATATCGCGAAAAACTGGCCGACGAGCAGGAATTAATCGGCGCGCTTTCGAACGTGGTGATGGAGATCTACGCCATGGAGTCGTGTTTGCTGCGCGCGCAGAAATCTGCAGCGAGCAAGGGCGAAGCGGCGTCGCAGACGATGATTGATGCCGCGAAAGTGTTCATCAACGATGCGGCGGAGCGCGTCGAGCGCGAAGCGCGGCGGGCCATTGCCGCGGTGCATGAAGGCGATATGCTCACTACACAAATGGCGGTGCTGAAGCGCTTTGCCAAGCGCACGCCGGTGAATACCATCGCGCTGCGGCGGCGCGTGGCCGCGGCCGTACAAGCACAGGACCGCTACCCGTTCGAAGGGCGCTAAAGCCAGTCAACAGCTTACAAACTTGCGATAGCACTATCTCGTGCTGGCGCTTGAACCGATTCACATCCCCGTATCGGCCAGAGCACACCCGCTAAAGGTGTGTATAAATGCCGCACGCCGCCCTCATAAAATAAATTTAAGCGAGAAATTCAGAATCGAACGCGAGAGTGCGACCAGGTATGCGCCGGAAGCCCCTGATCCTTGCCGCTGTCATTGTCGCGCTGCACCTTCTTGAAGCAGCGACACTGGGAACTTCCACGACGGGATCCTTTCTTGCAAACCTCCTGCAGATCTTTGCCTGCGGCTTTGCTGCGGTCATGGCCTTTGGAGCGTCCCGCCGCGGACGTGGCCTGAGCCGACCCTTCTGGCTGCTTACCGGAATGGGCATTTCAATGTGGGGCATAGCGAACCTCGGTTGGATGTACCACGAGGTGGTGCTACACAGCGAACCTCCCCTGACCTCTGGCGTGCGATTTCTGTTTGGCTTCGAGGACGTGCTCATCGCCATGGCCTTGTTTTTGGACCAGGGCAAGGATTCCTCGCGGATCGATGTGGAAGCCATTCTCGACTTCGTTCAAATTGGCATCGTCTTCTTTTTTATTTTTGTGGAATTTTATTTCTTGCCTGCGCATCGGCTGGACGAACACACGGCGTTCCTGCGGGAGATGCGCGTGGAGAACCTGGAAGATGTGATGGTCGCGGCGCTCGCCGGCTTTCGAGCTCTGACGGCGCGGAAACAACTTCTGCGGAAACTCTACGGAGGCCTGGCCATTTATTTGTCGTTCGTGACGGTGTTCGCAGTCATCGCCCAGCATCTGCAGAGTGTTCAGTCAACGCCGACGGGGACACTGCGAGACCTACTGTGGACTTTGCCTTTTCTCGCAGGAGCTTTGTGGGCCGCACAATGGCAACCGAGCACCAGCGAGGGGAGCGGGCCGCAAGTGCCGCGGAAGTCCCTTAGCGAACTCCTGGTAACCAACGGCACACTGGCCCTGGCCCCGTTGATCATCCTCTTCGAAGTATCGCAGCTACAAGTGGAGTGGCGGCTGCTTCGTTTTTCGCTCCTCGGACTTTCCATCGCTTGTTTCGCGGCGCGGCTGGGAATCAGCCAATTCCGCGAGGCGACAAGCGCAAACGAAGCGATGATTCACGCGCTGGCGATGGATTCTGCGGTGGACGGAATATCGATCCTGGGGAAGGAGGGCGAGCACCTTTATGTGAATTCGGCATTCGCGAAGATGATGGGATTTGAGCCGGCGTCCACAATGGTAGGGAAGAGTTGGCGTGAAGTCTATGACGAGAGAGACGTCGCGCTGCTCGAAGATCATATTCGAAACTCGCTGAAGCAGATGGGCAAATGGTCGGAGCAAGTTTCCCTGAGCCGGCAAGACGGCTCGCGAATTCCCGTGGAGATGGCGGTTACGGCGATGCCTCAGGGCGGGGTCGTGTGCGTTGCCCGGGACATCAGTGACCGCGTGAGAGCGGAGAGGGCGCACTCCGAGACCGAAGCCAAGTACAAAATGTTCGTAGAGCAAGTAGCGGCGGTCAGTTATATCGCGGAAGTGGGCGTGCACGGCAAATGGCATTACGTAAGCCCGCAGGTGGAAACGATTCTGGGTTATACCCAGGAGGAATGGCTGGCCGGTGCAGAAAATTGGATTCTTCATGTATGGGAAGAAGACTACCCGATCGTCGAAGCCGCGGAAGAGAATTTCATGCAGGCCAGGTGTTTTCAGGCGGAGTACCGGCTCAGGCACAAAGACGGCCGGATCATTTGGGTGAGCGATAATGCGGTTTTCGTGCCGGGAAGCGAAAGCCATCCGTTGATGGAAGGGATTATCGTCGACATAACGGAAAGGAGGTTGCTGGAGAACCAATTACAGCAGGCGCGGCGAATGGAAGCGGTGGGCCGGCTCGCCGGAGGAGTGGCACATGATTTCAATAACCTGCTGACCATCATCAAGGGCTACGTGGAGCTGACTGTGAGCCGCGTGGCGGCGCATCCCGAGCTTCGCGGAAACATTCAGCAAATCGCGGACGCTGCCGACCGGGCCGTGACCCTGGTACGGCAACTGCTGGCGTTCAGCCGCAAGCAAGTCTTGAAACCCAAGGTGCTGGACTTGAACAGCATCGTTCTGAACATGGATAAGATGGTGCGGCGTCTGATGAGTGAAACCATCGAGATAAGAACCCAGGTCGATAAAAACCTAGGTGCGGTGAAGGCGGACCCGGGCCAAATTGAGCAGGTAATTTTGAACTTGATCGTCAACGCGCGCGACGCCATGCCCGACGGGGGCAAATTGTGGATTGAGACCAAGAACGTCGAACTAGACTCCGCTGTTACTCACGACCAGGCACCTATTAAACCCGGACCTTACGTGATGCTCAGCGTAACGGATACTGGCGTGGGAATCAGCGCCGACACGCTCCCGCATATCTTTGAGCCTTTCTATACGACGAAGGAGAGCAGCCGCGGGACAGGGCTGGGCCTTTCGACGGTATATGGCATCGTCAAGCAGAGCGGCGGGCACATCTGGGTCAACAGTGAGCCGAGGAAAGGCGCTACGTTCCAGGTGTATTTGCCCCGCGTGAAACATCCCGTGCAGGCTCAACAGAAAGTCGAGTGGACCGAGCCAGTCAACGGAAAGGGCAAGGAAACGATCCTGCTTGTCGAGGATGAACCGGCAGTGCGCGAACTCGCCCGCATAGTCCTTTCCGAGCAGGGTTACACCGTCATGGAAGCGGAAGATTCCGCGGAGGCCGTGCGGCTGGCGGGAAGGCACGGCTCGGAAATCCATCTGCTTTTGACCGATGTAGTTATGCCGGGAATGAGCGGTCACGATCTAGCCAAACATCTGACGGCGCTTTACCCGAACCTTCGTGTGCTTTACATGTCGGGCTATACGTACAACGTGATGGGGGAAAACGGTGCGCTCGAAGAAGGGCACTTTTTCCTGCAGAAACCTTTTACTCCCCGAGCCCTCTCGCAACGCGTGCGAGAGACACTCGATCGGCCGGTGCCTGCGGAGTGAAACGCTACCCTGCGGCTATTGCGGCTTGATGGGAGTTTCCGGAGCCGCCTCCGCGCCTCTAGGTTTTGCGATGGTCGAAAGCGTTTCCACATTGAATGTTCTGTAATCGGAGTAGCGCGTTGAGAAGCTCATCTTGAAACCCTTGAGCAACAAGACCCGGGCGCCAATGTGAGCTTCCATATAGGTCGGCAGCCATACTTCGTTGTTGATAAAGGCCTGTTCGAAGACAAAGCTGGTTCCCTTTTGTAAATTGGCGAGCAAACCCCCTGCAATTTTCACGTCGCCAAAGAAGTACGCTTCCAGCCGTGCGACGTCAGGGGCTTTCTCGTCGATCCAAACCACGCCGCGGAGTTTCTGGACAACTTTTTCTTCCAGCTTGTGCGGCCTGAACTCGGGGATTGGGCTCGAAATCGGAAACCAGGACGTCCTGGCCACGAAAGCGCTCGCGGCGCGGATTCACGAACTGGCACGCTCGCAGTAAGACCTCAATTCCCGGCTCATCTCTGTCCTCGTTCTTTCCTTGCTCCTTGGCTTTTTCCTTTTTGGCTTCCTTTTTGGCCTGCCGCTTCTGATGCTCCGCGATGCGCTTCTGGACGCGTTCGTTTTCTTTTCCTGCTCTTTTCCGCTCAGGGGCTTGCCGTCTTTTTTCACCAGTGTGGTGATTTCATCGCCGTCCAAATAGAAGAAAGTCGATTCACGCGTCTCGCGCTTCTTCACTCTTCCGTCGCCATCGTATTCGGTTTCTTCTTCTGTTTCCGTGCCGGCGTAGTTTCCTTGATTTTGTCGATGACCTTCTGATTGTCGTCAATTTCTTTGAAGAGGGCTTTGACGTCTGGCAGTTTGACCTGGGACTTGATCGGGAAATCGAAAACGCGCTCGCCGATCGTGCCATTGATGATGGCGCGGGTTACAGTAATGTTGTACTTTGCATCGCCGCGGTGCAATTCGATTTTGTCCGGAAGCTTGACACCCTCCAACGCTCGGTAGTCGTCGCAAAGAATTTCTTCTTCCACACCGCCACGGTAGCAGTTTCTTTCACGATCAGGTGGCTCTGTTAATCGAAGAATACTTGCCGTTTTGTGTCATTCGTACTGGTCAACTCGAGTTCGAAGGGATCTTTACCGCGGACATGCGCATTGCCCACAAAGGCTAGCACGATCTTTTCCTTCTTTGGATTCACGAGCCGCGAGTTGTAATCCTGGGCCGCCGCCTCCAGTTGCATGCCATCGGAGCCGACCAATGTTGTGAGCTCTCCCATCGCATCCCGGTTCCAGGCGGACTTACCGTTGTAGGCTTCAATAAAGTTTTTGATGGCCCACCAGCAATTCCATGTAGTAGCGATTTGGCACTTTGCTATCCCGTGTGCAGGTGCCGGATTTTCCGTCGTCCGTGGTAAATGTGCCTTCCAGCGAAAGGGTGCGGATCTTAGACAGTGCGTGGCCGCCGCCCTCTGCGTTGACATACTATTCCACGATTTTCACCGGCTCTTGGGCGCAAGCAGGGTAGGGCGCGGGAAGGAAGCAAGCAAGGAAACGCTGCGCCTAGGCCCTAGGAGATGGACTACGTAAAGGCGACGAGACCTAAGTGTTCCCATGGGATTCTTTTTATACAACGCACTTTGCCCCAAAAAAGTTGCTGAAAAATGGAGGAATTCCCTATTTGTCCCACAATCGGAGCTTAAGGAACCGGTTGCCAGGTTGAAAACGGTGAAATCGCCAAAGCGTACAGGAAGGGAGGAGAGCATGCCAAAGGGCCAGAGAGTCGATCCTTACTCGAATTTCCGGTTCCACGTGGAGATTGATGGTATCCGGCAGGCCGGGTTCATGGAGTGTACAGGCCTAGGTTCGCAGGTCGAGGTCGTTGAGTATCGTGAAGGTGGCGACCCGGCCTCGGTTCGCAAGCTGGCGGGGAGGGTTTCTTACCGGATATTGTTCTGAAATGGGGCACCACCGACTCGCAGGAGCTCTATCAGTGGCATTTACAGGTGATCCAAGGAAACCTAGTGAGGAAGAATGGGTCCGTCGTGCTTCTGGACTCCCAGGGAAACGAGAAGCTGCGTTGGAACTTCTTCAGTGCTTGGCCGAGCAAGTGGACAGGTCCAACCCTCAACGCCAAAGGGAGCGACGTGGCGATCGAGGAGCTGACGCTTACTTGCGAGCGCCAGGAGCAAGCCTCGTAGATGCGGCGCCACGCCCGCAAGCTCTGGTGAGACACTAGTTTCGGCTATTCAATTCGAGGCTTTCGGCCGGTTCAAATACTTCTCATACAAGCGACGGTGTTTGTTTTCCAGCGGAGTGAGCTGGCCTTTGATGAACAAATACTTCACGTCAGTCGTCAATTCCAGTGGGTCGCCGTTGGTAACGATAAGGTTGGCGATTTTGCCTTGCTCAAGTGTGCCAATCTGGCTCCCTAATCCCAAAATCTGGGCCGGATTAATGGTGACGGAGCGTAGTGCTTCCTCATAGGAAAGGCCATGTGCGACTGCGTTGGCGGCATTTTGTCCCAGACGGCGCGCGAAGGAGTTATCGAAGCTGGCGATGGCAAATTTCACGCCGGCCGCCGCTAGTTCGGCGGGCTGCGTAAGTTCGCGGTCGTACGGATCGTCCTCGTCGGGAGGAAAGGAGAGCATGGGACGAAGAACGACGGAGATATCCTTTGAGCGGAGGACGTCCTTCGCCTTGTAGGCTTCTTCCCCTCCGGCTAGGATCATTTTCAACCGTTGCTTGTCGCAGAATTCGACGGCGTTGCGAATGTCCCGCGCGCGATTGGCGAACACCAGGACGGGCAATTCGCCGCGAATGACCGGGGCTAGAGCTTCGAGCTTCAGGTCGCGATCATATTTCGAGACGGAGCCCTTTTCCATCGCTTGCGCGTAGTGGCGGGCGCGATCCAGCCAATCGGTGAGTTCCTTGACCTGCCTATCGTATTCCTGCTTGGCTTCGGTGTACGGTTTTTCCCTGCGCGAGAAGGTGGCGAAGTCAAAAGTTTCAGTTTGGATTTGCGGCCAATTGAGCACCATGGCGGCGCTCTTCTTGATTAGCATTTCATCGATGGTCCAGCCAGCCAGATGAATCGCGGAAGCCTGGCCACCGGGCGTTCCCGGGCCGCCGCCAAAGTCAAACCCGCCGCTGGCAGGAACGGCCAGCACTTCGGTGATGCCGGAAGCGCGGGTGACGGGAATGTGCTCGCTCGAAGGCGAAACAGCGGTTGCGGCGACGACATCGGGATTGTAGCTCCCGGTTTCCGCAGAGTCGACGGTGGCGTTGACCGCGCTGATTTCGCTCAGACCCATTTGCGTCACGGCATCGAACAGCCCCGGATAGACTTGCAGCCCTTGGGCGTCAATTACTTGCGCGCCAGCGGGAACTTCGACGGCCGCGCCAACCGCAGCAATCTTGCCGTCGCGCATGACCAAAGTTCCGTCTTCAATCGGAGAGCCCGCGAGCGTGAAGATCTTGGCGTGTGTGATCGCGTAGACGGAAGGCGGCTGCGATTGCGCGCCTGCAGCAGGGGCGGAAAACAAGCAAACAAAACAAAGGAAGTTGAAGAAGTAAAGGGGCGTGCGGAGACGCGTGGCACTTCTTTTTCTCACCGCACACCTCCTTGAGTGGCCGCCCCTTGGGCGGCCGTGGGAGTTGGAGTGGGTGCAGGCGGCTTGGGCTTTTCTTCGGGCTTTTTTTCTGGTGCCTTCTTTTCTTCCGGTTTCTTCTCGGCTTGCTTCAGCTTCTCGGTGAGCGCCTTCTTCTCTTTCTCGATTTCGGCGCGGTTTGCAATATCTTTTTCGCGATCGAAATAGACGCGGCCGTCGATCAGCGTTTTCTGGACCACAGCGTACGCGCTGAGCGGATCGTGATTGTAGACTGCCAGGTCGGCATCTTTGCCGACGTCGATGCTTCCGACGCGCTTGTCGATGCCAAGCTGAATCGCCGGATTCAACGTGACCAGTTTCAGCGCCTCGTCGTGCGAGAGGCTGCCGTACTTCATGCTCTTGGCCGCTTCCTGGTTGAGGTGCGTGGCTTCTTCGGCATCATCCGAATTGATGGAAACAATTACGCCGCGACGGGTCATCAGCGCCGCGTTGGACGGGATGGCGTCGTAGGCTTCGACTTTGTAGGCCCACCAGTCGGAAAACGTGGAAGCACCAACGCCAGCCGACGCGAGCTCATCGGCGACTTTGTACCCTTCGAGGACGTGCTGAAAGGGGCGGACTTTGAAGCCGAATTCCTTGGCCACTCGGAGAAGCATGAGGATTTCGTCTTCGCGGTAGCAATGCGAGTGCACGTAGCGCTTGCCTTCGAGTACTTCGACAAGGGGCTCGAGTTTCAGATCGCGGCGCGGCGGAATGAGATTTTTTTCGCCCGCGGCAACGCGCTTGTTGTAATCGTCCCAAGCCTTCTTGTAATCGCGGGCCTCGCTGAACGCGGCACGAATGGTTTCTTCGACGCCCATGCGAGTGGCGGGATAACGCCGAGGCTGGCCGGGAATGCTGAAGTTGGAGCGCTTGGGGTTCTCACCGAGGGCGAACTTGATGCCGGGCATAGCGCCTTCAAACGGAAGCTTTGAGGCAGGCTGACCCCAGCGGAGCTTGATCACCAAGGTCTGCCCGCCGATGGAATTGGCGGAGCCGTGAAGAATGTTGGCGGAAGTGACGCCGCCGGCAAGATCGCGATAGATGTCTATGTCGTCGGGATCGAGAACTTCCTCCATATTCACCATCGAGGAAACCGAGACGCTGCCTTCATTGATGGCCTCAGCGGCAATGTGCGAATGGCAATCGATAATTCCGGGAATCACGAACTGCCGCGAAGCGTCGATGACCTGGGCGCCTGCCGGAGCTTTGATGGATTGCCCGATTTCGGCGATTTTTCCATCCCTAATAAGGATGGAACCATGCTCGATCGTTCCGTGAGAAACGGTTAGTACGGTAGCGTTTTGAATCAGGATAACCGGTGCAGCGTCGGGTGGAGTTGCTGCAGAAACGGAAAAAGGGAGGTAAAGGACGCAAAGGAGTTCTCATTGCGCACCTCCGAGGGCGGCCGTGGTAGATGCAGCATTACCGGGTTTGACGCCGGTGAAATCGAGCGACATGCCCAGCACGGTGATGGAGCCTTTCAACGAATTGCCGTCAAAGGTGCCGGTGAACATGACGTCGGTGGGGCCCTGGTCGAGAACGATGTTGCTGGTGAGGCTGAATTTGTCGGCGCTGAGGTAGCCGCTGATGATGTTGGCGGTGCCACGATGGCTGGTGATCGTGCCGGAAATCGTGCCGTCCTTGTCCATCATGAGGTCGGCGGTGGATTCTTCAGGGCCTTCCGGGGTGGTGTAGGACAGCTTCCATTTTCCAGTGATGTCTCCCTCCGACGGATCCTTGGGTTTCTCGGGTTCGTGCGCTTCAAACAGGCGGCCGTCCACGAAAGCCATTTTGATTTTGGTTTTTTCCCCGAAAAGATCGCCGTCGGTTACCACGAGATTCGCAATTTTGCCGTTCTCGATGGAGCCCAGGCGGTCGGCCACGCCAAAAATCTCTGCTGCGGAAAGTGTGAACGCGCGTAGCGCAACATCAGGAGAAAGCCCCGCGTCAATAGACTTCTTGGCTGCCTTGAGAATGTTTTTCGGAGCCGTAATACTGCTAGAATAAAAGGCGAACTTCACCCCCGCCTTGGCGAGCGCCGCCGGCGTAGAAGGCGAGCGGTCGCGGAACCGCAGCGTGCGCAGTGATGGCTTGGATTCCGGATCGGCGTCTTTCTCCGCGTCCGGCCACTTCAAATCAACCAGCACGGGAAGTTTCTTTGCTGCAATTTCCGGAGCGACTTCGTAACCCATCTGGCCGCCGTAAATGGCGCCCTTGACCTGCCAGCGTTCAATGAGCTCAATCGCGCGGCGGAGCTGCACGGTGTTATTCGCCGGAATGAGGACCAGCGCGTGGTTCTCGAGTGCCTCCGCAAGGGTCGCTTCGGTGCGGTCATAGCGAGGCCGAGCCACGCCGCGGGGATTCTTTTCGTAAAGGGCCTGTGCCTTTATGCTCCAATCCGTGTCGAGCCAGACCTGGCGAATATAGGCCAGCACGCCGAGAAGAGAATCCGGGAAGCCGCCGCCAAAGCCCCCGGACGTCTGGAACGAAAGAGGAATGGCAACAGGCGATTTGACGACGAGATCCCCGGCACGTTCTCCTGCGAGGTTCAGAACCGCGGCCTCCCCCGGAAAGAAACCGCCTTTCGGAGCGCAAATCACAGTGGTGAAGCCGCCGTTGCGCCAGCTTTCAATGCGCTTGTCACTGAGATTGACTTCGTCGGCGCCGCTGCGCCAGGGAGTGGAAGCGGGACGATCTTGCGGACCGCGCGCTTGTTCCTGCGACCGGCGCGGGCCACCGCCTTCCCCGCCGGAAGGTGGCGCAGCGGGAATGCCGACATCGGCAAAGGCATCCACGAGTCCGGGGTAGACGGTCAGGTCTTTTCCGTCGATCACGCGGGCTTCGGGCGGGATGGCCGCGTCTTTCGCGACCGCGGTGATGATGCCGCGAGAAACGACAATGGTCGCGTCTTCGATAGGCGGTCCGGAGACGGGCACGACTTTTGCGCCGCGAATGGCGAAGTATTGCGGCTCACCGCCCTGTGCACGAACCAGCGGCAGGCGGACCAGGAGCAATAAGGAAGTGACCATGCACAGTGCGAACGCACATCTACGGAACAGTTTTAAGCGCATGCGAATCCCCTAGCTGCAAAACTTTGAAGGACACCGAGACCTATCGGGTAGACGCATGAGGCTAGTGCGAAGTTTCTATAGAGTCAAGACAAAGCGATGAGAAACGCCCTATGGTTTTTTCTTTTTGAAGAGCCCCGTGAGCGCGTCGACCGGATTCGCAGGCGCCGCGTTGGGGTTCGCTTGCGACCCCGCACCCGCGGTCGTGCTTCCGGCTCCCATGCAACCCAGTTTCGACTTGAACATGTCAGCCGCCAGCCTGCCAACATCCGGAACAAATTTGGGATCGGCCGTGGTGCCCTTGATCTGGAATGGGACGCTCAAGCCGCTCTTGCACCCACCGCCGGTAACTTTGCCCAAAAGACCGCTGAGGCCTCCACCGGTGCCAGCTGATGCGCCGTTGCTCGCGGCTTGCGAACTATTGAGTGTTGCCACCATTTTAAAATCCAGGTTGTTCTTGGCATCAGCCGTGCCCGCGCCGGTGAGATTGCCGAGCTGTGGAAGAACCGCAATGAAATTGTCGGCCTTCAATCCCTCGGGCGCCATGCGCACGTCCGACGTGAGTTTGTCGATCAAAAGATCGCTGCCCGTCTTGATTCCCGTAAGGGCAGTAACCTCGGACATTTTCGAGCCAAGATCAAAACCAGCCAGCTTTCCATGGAACAGGCCGACGTTGCCTGTAATAACGAGCTTGTTCGTGGGACCGGTGATGTTGAGATCGGAATTCAGCGTGCCGGCCGCAAGCGAGGCGCCTTTAGGCAGATTGATGCCGAGCGCAGGAAGAAATGCCTCCAAATCTTTTGCCGGCATGTCCTTGGCGTCGAGATTGATTTTGACGACAGTCTCCTCCCCTGAGGTATCGTACGTCCCGCCGAGATGTGCGGCAGCGTTGCCTATTTTCAGAACGGACGGGTTCAGCACTCCTGCGTTTTTGCGGAGATTGTATTTGGTGCCGAAGTTGATGGTGACGGGAACGCCCGCAGGCGAGCCGCCCGCAACCAGAAGAGCTTTAGAAAGTTTTGCGTCCCCTTTGGTTTCCGCTTGTCCCCTGCTCGAAGCTACGGTGCCGTCCAAATCGATAATGCCGCCGAGACCCGCCGAGGAATCCAGGAAGCCGGTCGAAGCAAGATTCAACGAGTTAATCGTAAGCTTGGCATTGAGCGGAGTGAGCGAGGTGTCTTCTTGATCCACCGGGCCGGCCGTGCCCTCGAGTTTGAACTTGCCGCCGTCCGGCAGGACTGCTGTGACGGCGACAGGAAACTTCGCAATCATCGAGAAGTCGGAAGCGGTGATATTGAGATCGTCGTAGGTACTGCGCTTTCTGGAGCCCGTCCCGCCTACGATGATCTTTCCGTTCTTCAGCTCAAGCTTCTTGATCGACAGGTCGGCGGCAGTCGACGTCTTTCCGGCAGGAGCCTGCTTGGCTTGCGCTTTTGCTGCTGAGCCGCCGAGTGAAGAGAAATTCCACTCCTCGGCAGGATTATGCAACAGCGTGACCTGCGGCGTGTCAATGGTGATGCCCGTAATGTTTAGGGTCTTGGAAAAAATCAGCGGCATGAGCTCGACGCCTACTTTCAGAGCTTTGGCGGTGAGAAAAGGCGAAGAGCTGAACTTGGGATCATCGCCAATGGAGAGGTTTTCGGCGGATAGCGAGCCACTGAGGAGCGAGAGGCTGAGGTTTCCAAGCTGCACTTTGCGTCCCAGAGCCGCGGAAGCTTTTTCTTCAAGGCGATGAGCACCAGAACGGCCAAAACACCGACAACAATGAACGCAATGCGGAGTGTACTTCCCATAAGGGACCTCCTGTGGGGAAGGGATAGTTTGGACGGAGAAACTGCATAATAACATAGCCGGCGTTACCGCTTCAGTGATTCGCTCGGAGGTTTTGGACGCTACGGAGCAGTGTACAGCCCTGAGAGAGAATGGATATTCGTGACTCTCGTGCATCTCCTTGTGGAGTTGCGTTATCCTAAAGCGGTGAACTTTATGACCAATTTGATTGCCCATTCGCCGGCACACGGTTTTCGTGTGAAAAGGCAAGTCGCGTCACCGCGTCGCGTCCATAAGAGGGTCGAAAGAGGCATCACTCTTCTCGAGCTGATTATCGCGACGTCCATCCTTTTGGTACTTGCCACTGCCGCCTTGCCGGTGGTTCGCATGACCGTGGTCAGGACCAAGGAAGCGCAGCTTCATAAAGCCTTGCGCGAGATTCGCGACGCCATCGATCGTTACAAGGACTATTCAGATCGCAACCTCATTCGTGTGGAAGTGGGCAGCGAAGGGTATCCCCCGGACTTGGAAACGCTTGTGAAAGGGGTTCAGATCGGAGCGGGTTCCGACCGCAAAGTCCGCTTCTTGCGCCGCATCCCCGTGGACCCTATGACAGGGCGGGCGGAGTGGAATTTGCAGTCCGTCCAAGACGATCCGGATTCCACCTCCGGGGGCGGTAATAATGTTTTCTACGTGCACTCCAAGTCCCAAGGCACAGCGCTCGACGGAACTAAGTACGCGGACTGGTAAAAGCGAGTTTGACCTCGTACCTCTCGTGCTCACGGCTGGACCTTACGTCTTACAATAACGTCTTAAGTTCCTTGCAGGTCCCCTCGCTCGCTTACCAGCTCTTTATCTACTCCGTTTGCGGGGACACGGGCCGTATTACAATGAAGGAGCGGGGCTGTAGCTCAGATGGATAGAGCAGCAGTTTCCTAAACTGCGTGTCGGGAGTTCGAATCTCCCCAGCCCCACCAGTTTTTTGCTTTCGATTGAATGACTCGGTGGCCTTTCGTGCATCTTTCGAAGACGCCTAATCAACCGCGTGCAGTGATAGAGCGAGCGACGTGGCCCACGTTAAGAAGCTAGCCTTCTTGTTGTCTCAACCTGTTGCTGCTGCCAATTGAGTGGCGCGTGAGGCGCTGCTGAAGGGTCTCAGAAACTAGCGGGCTTTTTTCTTGCGTTCGCCTACCTTGTGAGCGAACGCTAGCAAGACCTGTCGGTCGCGTTCGTCCATTTTTCCTAGCAAGCCCATTAACTTGCGCAAAAAACGTCCATCCTTTCCCCTGCTTCCCCATGCAGTTTCGTGCCTCCTATCCTTTGTAGGGATAAGCGGTTCCGGTACTTTCTCCCCCTCGTAAAAAAGCTGGTACATAGGGACCTCAAACGCACGAGCTATCTTCTCCAGTGTTTCGATTGCTGGGACCGTGTGCCCATTCTCTACCCGTGAGAGATAGCAACGCTGCAACCCCGTTCGTTTCTCCACGTCTCCCTGCGACATTTTTTTCTGCTCTCTGATTTCGCGCAACAGGTCTCCGATAATTAAGATTTACTCCCTTTAAATAAAGTAGCGAAGGTCCAGATTTTCCCGTTACTGTACCTCCGAAGAATCACACGTCGTGCGTGTACTGGTCGTTGCGCTAGGCTAGGGCAGACTACATTGAATAGAGCGAAGAAGGCCGAACCTCTCCAGAAATGTTTGGAGATGCCGACGCACGCGTTCTCCTCCGCTTCGCGAGGACAACTGCTACCCGCACATTCGGCGCGTCGAGAATCCTGAAGAGGTAATCACCGGGAACGGGCTTGGACGCACCAGCATAAAGGAACGGTTGAAACTAGTGAGCGGTCAGCTTTCTACCGAATCGAAGGTGCAGAGCGGAACAACTATTCATGCTTGCGTGCCTCTCAAGTCCCCAAGGAAGTCTGCAGGCTCCGTCGGATAAATGTCGGCATCTCCGCCGACCATGACTTCAAGGACCACCTGTATTGTGCCGAGGGTATAGTCACCAGCGGCATTCACACTAATCAGTTGCCTCTTGTTCCCTGCTTTGCGACAACGACGGGCGTCCGCCTCCCGGAATACCTTCTTGACGGGAAACTAACTGCAGTAATGGAGACAGAAAATGTCGAAAAGGCGCGGAGCCTCAGCCATCAGCTTGCCGCTGTCAGCGACGCTGGATTGGTGCAAAAGGACAGCGGGCAGATGTTGGCGTGGCGTGTGCGGAATTGTATCGTCCGTTACGAATGGTCGCGGAAACGATCAATTTGAAGTTGCGCGACTGACCAAAATCAGGCGCCCGTTACAGGTAGATTCTTGCGAGGAGGGCCGTGAACTCAAGGAATTCATCAAAGCAGTGAGCATTGGCGACCGCGTTCGAGTGCTATGCGATGACGGAGTGCTTGTGGCAGAGAAAATATCCCATACGCAATTCAAGTTAATCGATTCCCAAGTGATGTCGAAATTCATCCACTAGTTGAACCGTTCCTGCGGGCAAAAGGAGAAGACTGCGACTCGCAACAAGAAGTCACACATGTTCTCCGTGAGCGCGCCCAACGTCAGTGCTGCCGTCTGTTGGATCTGTCATGGGAGTCGGGTTCCCCTGTGCTTTGCGCAAAAGCGGCGGCATCGTTTGAAGCAATGCGGCAGATCCGCAGCGTGTTAGCATGACTAAATGTGTTACGGCTCCTGGGCTCTGCGACTCGGTCTGATTTTGCTTCTCACCGGCGAAGCGGTGGCAGCGCAGCAAGAAGCGAAGCCGAAGGAACTTCCCGAAATGCCAGCACCCAAGGAGGAGCAGACTCGCCAGAAACACAACAGCCGCTTCCATTCGACCTTTCAAGTTTTAGGTCGGCGGTCCATTTTCTTCCCGGACTTGGCGGCAAGCCCGGGTGCTCTCGGCACCAGGCAAGAATGGGAACTCTTTGCTGGTAAGAGCCTGGCGCCCTCGCGCTTCCTTTCTTCCGCTCTTGGCGCAGGCATCGGCCAGGCACGCGATTCCCTCCCAGGCTATGGCCAGGGAATGGAAGGATACGGCAAGCGCTTCGGCTCGTCGATGGCTACCGCCACGTCGGCCGATTTCTTCAGGACATTTCTGTTTTCGTCACTGCTGCGCCGGGACCCGCGATACTTTGTAAGCTTGCGCGGCAGCCCGTGGCGTCGGATGGGCTATGGCCTCAGCCGTTTGGTTGTCACTCGCACGGATGCAGGAACGGAAGGCGTTAATTGGCCCGGGATGCTTGGGCCTATCTTCGCTGAGAGCCTGGCGAATAGCTATCTTCCGGTGAAAGAACAAACGGGCGGGCAAACTTTCCGCCGCTACGGCGTGCGGCTCGGGTTCACCGCGAGTGCCAACCTCCTCAAGGAATATTGGCCGACCATCTTCCGGAGTCTACGCATCGCGAAGATCGCTCCGGGCTTAGGCCCCAATTCCTCACCCGGCGCATCCGGCCACCCATGGCGCCGCCTCTCCTGCCCTGACGACGGGCGAATTAGGTGGCCGACTTGACGTCTTCCATGCACCAAGACTCTACATCGGATGCGCGAAAAACATGCCGTCAGTCACGCGCGAAATGCGCATTTTGCGTCCTTTGTAAGCGACGTCCGGAGAGGGAGAGCCCGTGGCGATCAGCGCGCGCCCATCGGTCCAGCGAAGCAGGTCCTCGGGAACGGCTTCTGCTTTCGACGTGGGGTTGGACAACGGCAGGATGATCGGCCGCTCACACTTGCGCGCCATTTCGTGAACGATGGATTCCGTGAATGCGCCCGGCAGAGTCAATAAGCCGATGAGAATGGTCGCGTCGATTTTGTGAATCACATCGCTCAGGTCAATCCGATGGTTTTCGAGGGTCCGCGGAAAATTGGCAACACGATCCGCCGGCTGGGCGTATCGCCGCTGCTCTTCGGACAAATCCGTGCGCTCGGAATGCAACAACCCACCGCTATTGATGAGCCAGAAGCGGGAGCGCGCTTCGGTTTCGGACAAATCGTCGGCCACAAGAGCTTCCCAGAGCGAATCGGCAACCCCGATCCCGGCGGAACCCGAGCCCAGCGCCGCTCGATGCCAGCGGCTTTTTCTTCGAGCCGCTGTGGACCAATTTCCAACGGGGAGAGGAAACCGTCATCTTGGATTGGTACACGATTCTTGTCGGCATCCTGGCCTTGCTCGCGCTGGTGATGCACGGCGGACTCTGGGTACAAATGAAAGCGAGCGGCGAGGTGAGCTCGCGCGCTGGAAAATTGGCCGCCCAGACGTGTTGGGGCGTGGTGGTGCTAACGGCGCTAGTAACCCCCGTAACTTTCCGCGTGCAGCCTCAAATCCTGGCAAATTTCTCCACCTGGCCGTGGGGCTTTGTCTTTCCTTTGCTTGCCGTGGCCGGGCTCGCGGGGGTTCTTTTGAGATGCGAAAACGCGACGAACGCAGAGCCTTCTTTGCCTCTTGCGCCTATTTGACTGGCATGCTGACCAGCGTGGTCTTCGGCGTTTATCCCCTGGTGCTCTGCCCGCCCGGAATCCCCTGTACTCCCTGACCGCTGGCAACGCCAAGGCAGGCACCTATGGCCTCAAGATTGGGCTCGTCTGGTGGGTCCTCGGCATGATCCTAGCCGCAGGCTACTTCACGTTTGTCTACCGCTCCTTCGCTGGTAAAGTAGCCGTGGACAAGGACTCCCACGGCTACAGCGACTAGCGCAACTCCTACGCCCCTCGAGCAAAGCCTCCATTTCGTTACGGAACTGTTTTCCACGCGATCTTCTCGCCCGCCCAAACAGCCAAGTATCGAGTCCGAAACACTGGTACCCCAGTAGCGTTGACCGGCAGAAATTCCGGTGGGTACTGTGCAAAGTAGGGCGCCCGGGTGCCCGCGGAGACGTGTCCACGAGAAGAACGTCAGGCGAAAGAAAATACCAAGGTCCGGCAGCGTAGACCCTTAGCCCTGACGGGGTGCGGTCTGCCCGGGCGAATTCGGGGAATTTGTGCGGTGCCGGTCTCCAGCAGGCGCCCGCTCGAAGATGGAAACGGTAACAAAAGCCGGAAGATACGAGGTCGTCGGCGAAGTGGGCCGCGGCGCTATGGGTATTGTGTACAAGGCCGTGGATCCGGTCATTGGTCGCACGGTCGCGGTAAAAACCATCCGGCTTAGCGAAGAAGGCACTGGGCTTAAACACGCGGAGCTAGTGGCGCGGTTTCAGACAGAAGCACGCGCCGCCGGTTTGCTCACCCATCCCAACATCGTGGTGGTCTACGACGCCGGCGAAGAAGACGGCCTCTACTACATCACCATGGAGTTGGTGGAAGGCAAGAGCCTGCAAGCTCTTTTGGATGGCGGACATTCCTTTCCCCTGCCCCGCACGCTGCGCATCATGGACCAGACCTGCAGCGCGTTGCAGTACGCCCATGAACGCAACGTTGTTCACCGCGACATCAAGCCCGCCAACCTGATGCTGACCGCCGACGACACCGTCAAGATCACGGACTTCGGCACTGCCAAGATTCTTCAGTTCGGCGGCACCCAGCAAACCTCGCACGTCATGGGCACGCCCAGCTACATGTCTCCCGAGCAGGTGAAGGGGCGCGCGGTGGACGGCCGCAGCGACATTTTTTCGCTGGGCGTCATGCTCTACGAAATGCTGACCGGCGAAAAGCCCTTCCCCGGCCAGAACATCACCACGGTCATCTATAAAATTGTCAATGAAATTCCTGTCCCGCCGCGGCAAATCGATCCGTCCATCCATCCTGGCATAAGTACCGTAGTGATGAAGGCCCTGGCAAAAGAGCCGGAGCAGCGCTATCAAACCTGCCGCGAGATGCTGGAAGATTTGCGCAATTACCGCGCACAGAGCGTCGCTGGGGGCAACCCGAATTTGACCATGGTTATGGGTGGTGGTTCTCCCGCGGCGACTGTGGTGTCTGGCAATGCGGACGGCCAGGGCCCGGCAGGGCATGGATCGGCGGGAGATGACCCTACCTTCATAGCGACAGCTCGCTCCCTCAGCGTACGCGCGGCTTCGCCGGGACAAACTCCTGTCGTACGCCGCACCGGCACTTTTACGGCGCCTCCTGTCGAGCCACCCAAGAAGAAAAGCGTCGTGGGCACCATTTTCGCGGCGCTGCTTTTGATTGGCGGCATCATCTATGGCGCAAACAAGATCAAGCCCGTCTTTGAGGCGGCGCGCGCTTTGCATAGCGCCCAGGTCAAGGAATCCCGTTCAGCCACTTCCGCAGGACCCGCAACGGAAGCGGCTTCTGACCATTCCGCTGCAAATTCTAGCTCCAGCGATGCCTCGCAGAGTTCCAATGAGCCTGCATCAGGCGCGGGGGATGCTGTCGCTGAGCCAAAAGCGGTAGATCCGGCTCCGGAAAAAGCCGTTCCAAAGAAAGCGGAAAATTCCCTCGCTCCCAAAGCGGTGGAATACAAAGGCCGCATCGAAGAAGCCATTTCTGAGAAAGGATTTGCTGGACGCGCGAAAGTTCAAGGTGCCGGCAACACGTTGACCCTGGCCGGCAAACTCCGCCCCTCCGAGCACGGCGAACTCTTGAAGTTCCTGCGCAATGCGCCGCCGAGCGTGCACGTCATCGATCATATCGAATACGACGATACAGCCGTAAGCAAGGCGAACGGCGCTGATGACAGCAGCCATCCGGTTCCGGCCGCAGGCCGGGGCGCCATTCACGTGGTCACCGACGTGATCGCTGCAACCGCCGTTCTCCACGGGTCGGCGGGCCATGTCTTGGGCAAGTGCGAGACGCCTTGCAGCTTCAACAATCTCAATCCGCAGCGCTACAGTCTGGAAGTACAAAAAGAAGGTTATCAGCCTCTCCAAACCGCCTTGCAGGTCAAAGGCGACGAGGCGCAGGACCAGAAGCTCAACCTCGAACCGCTCGCCAAAGGCATTTTCATCAGCACGCAGCCGCCGGAAGCCGATGTGTTCATCAACGGCGCTAAACAGTCGGGGCAAACTCCCGTCGTCCTGCCGCTCGCGCCGGGGCAATACAACCTGGTCTTGAGACTCCAGGGCTACGAACCCTACTCCGGAAGCATTCAAGTGAAGGATATCCAGACGCCGCTCAATGTCGAGCTGACGGAAAGGTCCGCTACCCGAGTCGCCTGGGCGCAGGTCAACAGCAATCCCAAGGGCGCAGAAATCATTGTGGACGGAAACTCCACCGGGCAGTTCACGCCTTCGCGTGTGCAGATACCTTCGGGGATACACACGATAACTCTCAAGCTCGATGGGTACGAAATCGCGAAGCGGACGGTACAGGCCAGCGAAGGTGGCACAGTCCCCATTAACGAGACGCTACGGCAAAAATGAAAGCTCTGGCCTTGGCCAAGCTACGTTTATTCTAAGCATTTCTAGGCGGAAGACGCACGCAGAGCTGCCTACCTAAAGTGTAACAATTCGTTACATGTACTGGCTTCTCGGCACTGAAACTTTCGTTCTTCTCCCATGAATCTAAAGAACTTAGCTGTTCTGCAATCAGGAGAGACAGTTGCTTGAGTACGGGGGTAAGGCGTGTCCGGCTTCATCGGGTAGAAACTACCCTTGCCCCAATCCCAAAAAACGGGGAACGAAGCCAGCCACAGCGAAGCAATCAGGAGCCGTCTTTGGCATTTCGGGTCACATTGCTAACTAATGACGGGGAGCGCGGAGCGCAGTCCAAGCCGGCTGCTGGCGATATTTCCAAAGCCGCCGTGCCTGGCGTCGTAACTCCCCTATCCACCTCTTTCTCGGCGGGCTCGGATCATAAAGCGATCGAGGTCCATCGCGCGCTTCGCCACTTTCATCTGCTCCTGCGTTCCGAACGCCTCTACGAAAAGAATCACCCGTGCCGGCTGGATAGCCTCGACAGTGCGTACGATTCCTTGCGCCAAATCACAGAGTCCTTGGAGGGACTCGAAATTCGAGTGGAACGCGGCGGAATCGTGGTTCCCAACGTCGGGAATGGCCATCTGCCGGATGCCCGCGGAGAGATGCAACTGCTAGCCGCGGATTTGCAGCGTGTGGGCATCTGGTCCCTGGTCTTCTCCAGAAAATTCCATGTCGGCGAACTTGACAGTTTGGCGCGACTCATGAGGGAGTCACTGCTAAAATCGGAGGAAGCGGCAAGCGATGCCGGCACCCCGTGGTGGCCAGCCCGGCTGGTGGAGAACCGAGTGGAAGGCATTTCAGTCAATACACAAACCGAGCGCAAAGTGGACACCGTCTTGGCGAGCCTGATTGGCGCCTTGGTGGCTTATGGCGGCCACGGCCCTCGCGAAACCAGCGATTCGCCGATCAAAGCGCCGGACTTTGATGATCTGACGGCCACGCTTCGCCTGCTGGCGCGCCTCACTCCACCGCTCGAGACCGCGCGCGGCCTCTCTCCGGAAGAAGCGGCGCGCGCGATCCACGGCGCCATGGAAGAGGCTAGCCGGGAGAGCGTGCGCATGCTGCTTCACTCCGTGTCGCAATATGCTCCGCGCGATGGCGAGCAGCCGCTTCCTTACCTGCTGCGTCTCTCTGAGAACATCATTCTGGAATTCTTGAGCGCGGAGTTTGCGAGTGGTTCGCTGACCCCTCCTGGGATAAGTCCGGCTTTTTATCGTCTGGCAGACGTAGTCGTGGAATCCGGCGCGTACAGCGGTCCCCACGCCTCGCAACACCTTTCCTCTTTGGCGGTCACTTGGGCCACGGACACCTATCGCGAGCAGCTGATCACCCGTTTCTGGCTGGAATTGCCCCCGCGAGAAAAATCCGCGGTCGTGCGCGGGTCGGAAGTCTGGTGTGTTCCTGTGACAGCCCTGCGGCAGACTCTCGGCCAACTCGTCGATGCTGGCGCGGACGCTCCGCGCCGCGAAGCGCGAAACATCGTGCTGAATTATTTGCGCTGCCTGGAAGTTCCTGACGGTTCGGCGAGGCGCTCGGTCGCTGCCGGACTTAATGAGCTGGTCCCCATTTTGGAGTCCCTGTGGCCGAACCAGCTGCCGGAAGACTTCAGTCGCAACGCCATGAAAGCTCTTCAGTCGGAAACCGCGCCGGAAACTGCGGCGCTGCTCGCTGCGCTTGTGGAAGCTCTCGGGCGCATTGCCGTGAATCGCGCTGACTATGCCGGGTTCGAGTCCATCCTTACAAGCCTCGAAGGTGCGCCGCGGGACCAAGAGCACGAGCATATGAGCGCCCTTGCGAACCGGCTCGTTGCGCAAGATCGCTGGTACTTGCTGGTCGACGCTTCTCTGGCCAAACGGCCGCTGGACCCGGTCCTCCCCCGGCTCCTCCAGCGTGATCCGGAGCGTTTGTTGGACCGCTTGACGCTGCTAATGACCGAACCCCGCGGCGCAGAGATGCTGCAGGCGATGGCCCGCCTGCTGCGAACGATCGGCGTGCCCGTCCTCAACTTGCTCGAGACGCGGTTGTATGAGGCCCGGCGCCAGCGCGTGACTGCTGCCATCAAGCTGCTGGCCGCCGCCGATCCTGAGCGATTGCTCCGCGGCCTCGCGCGTGCCATCGGGAGCTGGGAATGGAACCTTCAGGATTTGGCGGTGAGCGAGCTTGCGCGCCCTGCCAACTTCGGCTCGGCGCAGAGCGCGGCCTTCGTTTTTTCAGCAATTCTTGCTGATGCTCACCCCATGGTCGTGCCCATGATGATCGACCAAATCGGATTGGCACAGGAAACCACTGCGGTTTCGCAGCTCCTGGAAATTGCCGCAGGCGAGCACGAGGTTTTGCGCGACCAGTTTGTCCGCATTAAGGCCATCGAAGCGTTGGGGCGTATGCGCTCTGCGGACGCCGCCGAACTCCTTCGCACTCTTGTGGAAAAGCGCGAGGGCCTCGCCTATGCAGAACCTGCGGGCTTGCGTGCCGCGGCTGAAGATGCCCTCGCGCTAGTCGAAAATCGCCCCTCGTTCAAGCAAGCCGCCGCCGCGTTCGGCGCGCCCGCTCAATCCAGCTCCGGATACCTCATTCCGCGCCGCTACGTGCGTGTGCCACTGGAATCGCCGCTGCGCGCTCAGATTGCAGGAACGCCTGCCGGTCTGGCCCGCGTCAAGACCATCAGTCTGGGCGGCGCTTATCTCGAGTCTTCCCAAAAACTCACCGTGGGCGACTCGATTAAACTCGAAGTGCGCGCCGGCCTTCGCAAGATCAATTTCACCGCCGTGGTTCGCAATATCGGCCAGGATGGTACCGGCGTCGAATTCGTGCACATGGGCGACGAAGACCGTGAAAGGCTCCGCAAGTTAGTCCAACGCCACCTTCAACTCTAGATTTCTCCTAACGCGCCTCCTTTCTCTTGTTGCTTTTGAGAGGTGACCTTTGCCGGGCTCCGCGCCCTCCAGTCCGCTTTTAGTACAATAACCGGCTATCGAGAGGTCCCTCAGGGAGGTCTGTCACAATGTTTTTCAGGCAATCGGCAGGATTCTGGCATCAACCAATGCGCGCATACCTCGGCCTTACTCGCTCTGTCCTTAGCCATTTCGGTTCTTGAGTCGCCGGCGCTAGGAATGTCACAGGCTGGGCGTGTTTCAGCGGCAGGACTAAAGGGGAAGAACGTGGAGGAACCTAGGTTACCTAGGTAGGTGATTTTAGGTCCGCGCACCAGACTTTTTTGGCCTGCTGCTGCGATCTGCTGCTTGCTCGACACAGTAGCTACGTTGCGATGACTCCCAAGAACGACAAAAAGCGACATTGCCTCGATTCGGGGTCATTTCTCGTCTTGTCGCTTGCCAGAAGCCCGCAATGGCGTCATGCTCCTCCGCCAACGAGAAGCATGACTTCCAAGACGTGGTAGTAAGAAGTTTTCAGTTGAAAGCCGGGCTACATTGCAGTAAAAGCCCTGTATTCAATTGTTTCAGGTGCAAAGCGGCAGGCCAGCCCGCCACCGCTAGGGGTAGCGGTAGATTCTCTGAGGCCACAGGAGGAAGACTCATGCAACGCAGGCAGGGGGTGTGTGCTTTAGCCGCATGGCGGCCAATATTCACAGGAGTGTTGTTCATTTTGTTGGTACTCGGGAATACCGCGATCTCTTCGGCGCAAGTCAATACGGCTTCGCTTTCAGGAACAGTTCTCGATCCTCACAATCTCGCCATTAAGGATGCCAAGGTCACGTTGACCAACGCCGCCACAGGCGCAACGCGAACCGCGGTCAGCGACGACAACGGCCGTTACAACCTCGTGGGCATTCCTCCTGGCCAGTACAAGATGACCGTGGGCGGCGGCGCCAACCTTGCCCTCTATGAAAACGCCTCGGTGGTGCTGACGGTTGGCGAGAGCGCCACGTTTGACCCGCACCTGGAACTCAAGGGCATGACGCAATCGGTGACCGTCTCAGCGGAAACGGCTCCGATCGAGACCACCAAAACGGAAGTCTCGGACACCGTCGAACAGCGACGCATCGAGAACTTGCCCATCAATGGTCGCAACTACATCAACTTTACGCTAACGAATTCGCAGACCACCCGCGACGTTTCTCCCACCATCGGTCCCGCGCCCAATAGCGGTCTGAGCATCGGCGGCGCGCGCGCCCGCGGCAACATGGTCAGCGTCGACGGCGCGGACGCCGGGGACAACTCCGTCAACGGCATTCGCTCCACCATTTCCCAGGAAGGCGTGCAAGAATTTCAGCTTATCCTGAGCAACTACAATGCGGAGTACGGACGCGCTACCGGCGGCGTTGTCAACATCATCACCAAAAGCGGCGGCAATGAGTTCCACGGCGACGCTTTTGGCTACCTCCGTAACAAAGCGTTTCAGGCGCGCAACGCCTTTTCCGGCGAAATCGATCCGGTCACCGGCGCCCTTGATCCCGTCAAACAGGCCTACACCCGCACGCAGAGCGGGCTGACGTTCGGCGGGCCCTTGAAGAAAGACAAGAGCTTCTACTTCTTCTCTTACGAATACACGCAACGCGAGGAAACCGGATTTTCCAGCATCGGCATCGGCAATTTCGGGATGGTCCCGGTGACATTGCCTCCCGCTGCCGGCGGGATTACCGTGCAATTGACTCCAGACCAAGCCACAGCCGTGAATGCTCTGTTCGCAGCTTCCCAGGCTACCGGTAACCCGCAACTCGCACAGCTAGCCGCGAGTTACGCCGTCTTCATGGGTTCGGCTTCCAGCGTTGCGCTAAACCGCTTCGATTTTGGCGCGGTCGCCAACGGCTTCTATCAACAGCATGGCATTCCATTAACGGCTACACCGGGAGCCCAATTCCCGATCCCCGTGGCCTGCCCCGCCAGCCAGGCGGTAAACAACGGTGCTGCTTGTTCGCAATTTGGCGTGTATGTTGCGCCGCTGCCGGCATCCTACGTCGGCCTGAATTCCATCCGCGGGAATTATCCGGTTAGGGAGAAGACTAGCCTTTGGTCCGCACGCCTCGATCAGCGCTGGGGCAATCACAATACTTCCTTTGTGCGCGTGGGCGCGTCTCCATCGCTCGTCACCGGTCTTCCTTCCACTTCGCAGAACCAAGTCTTTGGTCAAAATTCAGGCTCCCGCGCCGGCTACAACCAGTCCCGGGACTTAAACGCCGCCTTCCAGCACGACACCATCGTCACCGACAAAATCTTCAACCAATTCCGCGCGCAAATCGCGCGCCGCGGCTTGCACTTTGGGTACTCTCCGCTTCCAGGCGGCTCCGACATCGGCGTCAACATCCCCGGGTTTGCTTATTTTGGGCGAGAGCCCTACTCCACCGTGGACCGCATCGAGCGCCGCTTCGAATTCACGGACCATCTGACGCTCGTTCGCGGCGGCCACACTTTCAAAATCGGCGGCGATTACAACCTCATCCAGCTGCGCTCCAAAAAGGCGCAGATCTTCGAACTCGACTTCGGTGGCGACGTGAATTTTGGCGGCTTCGCCGCATCGACCTTCGGTTTTCCTGACAATGTTCCTGGCGTCACCGCGCTGCCTGGCACAACTGCCTTGCAATCTTACGGCCTGGGAGTTCCCACTTCTTACATCCAGGGCATTGGAAATTCCAACAACCCTTTCAATAACATCCCCATGGGTTTCTTTGCTCAGGATAGTTGGCGCTTGAACCGCCATCTCACCGTCAATTACGGCGTGCGTTATGACGTAGAACTCACCAGGCTCTTCGCACCAGCCACGGCTGTGAACGCGGCTGCGGAAAAGGCCCTCGGCGTCGTCGAAGGCATTCCGCGCGATTACAACAATGTGGGTCCCCGCTTCGGCTTAGCCTGGGATCCCTCGGGAAAGGGCAAGACGGTCGTTCGCGCTGGCTACGGCATGTTCTATGACCATCCGCTTCTGGCCACCGCGTTCGACTCTGCGACCGCCGATGGTGGCCGCTCCGTGCAACTGCTCTCCACAGGCGGGACGCCATCGGCTTGCGGCCTAGTCACAACAGTTTGCGGGAGCGGCTTGGACACTCCCGCCAACCTGAATGGCTCTTCCATCTTCCAAGGTGTGTTGAACGCGCTGCCCAACATGTTTTACTTGCCCAATCAGCAGCGTTTCGATCCACTCGCTTCCGGTTCCATCTTCGCCAATCAAGCGTACCTACAAGCAGGATTCCCGCTGCCGATTTTGCCGTTTACACTTCCGCTCTCAAAGAACTTCGTCTACGCCTACGCGCATCAGGCGAATCTCACCATTGAGCGCGAACTTGCAGCCTCCTGGAAATTCAGCCTTGCGTACCAGTGGACCCGCGGTTTGCATCTGAACCGTCCGGTGGACATCAATTCCACAGATCCCCAACTGCTGGCACAAAATGCGTTTAATGCCGCCGCTTCCGGACTCAGCGTAAGCAATCCGCTCACTGTGGTCGTACCCAGCGGCGCACCCAATTCGTGCGTCAACGTGGGCTCTGGCAGCATTTTCCTGCTTGCGCCGGGCGCGCTGGGCCAGGGCTTTGCTGTGCCGAACTGCCCCGGACCCGGCCCCGCCCTCGTTGGTTTTGTAGGCACGCCCGCATTCTTTAATTTCTTCCGTCGTTCCGGACCAAACCCGTCGTTTGCCACCGGCGTAGGCTTGGCTTCGCCCCAGTGCGCGGGCTCCAATCCGTTCACCTGTGGGTACGGCGTGCAACAAGCCCTTGCCCAGGCCGCCGGCTACCCCGTTGGCTTCGGCGCTCCTGTGCCTTGGAACAGCGTCGACGCGCAGCTCTCCGATGGCAATTCTTCGTATAACGCTCTAACCTTCAATCTCTCGAAGCGCTTCTCGAAGGGTTTCGAGCTGCTGTCCAGCTATACCTTCTCTCATTCGATTGACGACTCGACGGATCTGCAGTCGCCGCTCGAACCGCAAGACAGCCGCTTCCCCAAACTCGAGCGGGCCAACTCCGTGAACGACCAGCGCCATCGCTGGGTGACCAGCGCCGTTCTGCAATCGCCCAGCGGCAAGTCCGGTGACGGGTTCTTCAAGCGCTTCTTTGGCGACTTTACGCTTTCGCCCATCGTGGAGTTTTCCTCCGGCCGGCCGTTCAATGTCATCACCGGCGAGGACACGCGCCTGGATCTTGGCGCGTCCCAGGCTCGTCCTTCCATTACCGCGAGCGGCAGCGGAACGACTTCGACATTCATTCCCGGGGTCGTCTTTGTTCCCGCGAATGTCTGCTTAACCAATAGCGGCAGCGCCTTCACGGTCCCGTTCATTGCCCCGCCCGCAGGCTGCGTGGGCAATCTCGGCCGCGACCGCTTTCTCATGCCCAATTTCTTCCAGTGGGATATGCGTCTCTCGAAGGCCATCCCCTTTGGCGAGCGCGTCAAGTTGGACATCATCGCCGATGCCTTCAACCTCTTCAACCGCCTGAACGTCGCGGCCGTCAACCAGCTTTGCGACCCGCTCGCTGGTACGACGTGCTTCGCCGGTCAGCCGACCGCTAGCTACGACGCGCGCCAGTTCCAGTTCGCACTGAAGCTGAACTGGTAGCAAGAATTCAAAGCCAAGGTGTACAATTAAACGCGAAGAAGGATCTGCTGAGCAGGGCCTTCTCCCTTCTCAGAATCCTCCTCGCAGCCACGCTTTTTTCTCTACGGCTCTTTTGACTTTTGGCCATCTAACTTTTCGATCTGCGTTTCCCTGTTTCCCTTTTCAATTCTCGACCTTCGACCTCTTAATCGCCTCCGGCTCCCTTTGTTTTTCTTTTTCAACTTTCAACCTTCGACTTTCGACCTCTGCTAGAGTAAAGGAACCGTTTCCCGTCATGACCTTGGAGAACCAATGACTGGAGTCCTCATCGGCGTAGCGATCATGGTGGCCCTGGCAGTCCTCTGGTTGGCTTTGCAGAGTCTGCAAAGCCGCCAAAAAAACGAAGCTCTCGAATCCCAGATGAACGAATTGCGGCGCGACCTGCAGACCATGGCCACGGCCCAAGCCAAGAGCACCGGCCAGCTGGAAGCCATCGCCAAAGGCGTTGCCCAACGGCTCGACAGCTTTACCCCGGCCCTGCAGGAAGCCGTCAAGAACTCCGCCCAGATTACCGGCCAACTGGCCACGGACGCGCAAGCCCGCATGACCGAGGAACTCAAGAACGCGCGCGATCAAATCAGCCAAATCCAGCGGCAGCTCGGCGAAGTGCACCAGGCCGGCGTGCAATGGTCGCAGGCCGCCCAGACCATCGAAGGCATCCTGGGTGGAGCGAAGTCGCGCGGCTCGCTCGGCGAAATCACTCTCGAGCGTCTTCTTGAAGATTCTTTGCCTTCCGGCCTCTACGCCACGCAGTACCGCTTCTCCAGCGGCGAAGCTGCCGACGCGGTCATTTTTCTCCGCGACAAAAAACTGATGGCCATCGATTCCAAATTTCCGCTCGACGCCTACCGCCGCATCGCCACGGAAGGCGACGAAGCACGGCGCGCCTTGGCCACGGCGGTGAAAGGCCATGCCGACGCCATCGCCAAAAAATACATCGTTCCCGAGGAAGGCACGCTCGATCTCGCGCTCATGTTTGTCCCCTCCGAAAGCGTTTACTACGAACTTCTCATGACCGCCGACGCCAAAGGCCAGCCCTTGGACGCCTACTGCCGCGAAAAGCAGGTCATCGCCGTTTCTCCCAATACGCTCTACGCCCATCTTTGCGTGATTGCCATGGGGCTGCGCGGAATGCAAACCGAGGAAAATGTCGGGCGTCTGCTGGGAAGCCTTTCCGGCCTCGAAAAGCAGGTCGACAAATTCACCGAGAAATTCGGAATTCTAGGCACGCATTTGAAAAACGCCGCCCAGAGCTACGGCGAATCCGACAAGCTGCTGGAAAAAACGCACGATGCGCTGCAAGGCATGCTCGCGCCCGCGGCCGCTGAGCCTGCGCTCGAAAACGGCCAGAGCCAACTCGGCTTCACCGCCAAAGCTACCGCCGCCACCGCCAAAAAATCCGCCTAGCCCTCAGGAGTTCCGACGTTTCGAACAAACGTGAGAAATCGCTCTTCGCTCCTTTTCGGCAGGCTGGGCCCGCGCAGGCAAACTAGCTTTATCCTGTCCTAGCGCGTTTGGCTGACGGACCACTCGCGAGCAGACGGTTATTCGTATCGAAGGGCGATCAGCGGATCGATGCGCATGGCACGCTGCGCCGGAATCCAGCACGCCGCCATGGCTACAAAAACGAGCAGCGTCGCGGTAGCCAGGAAGCTCGGCGCGTCGAACGAGCCGATGCCGAAAAGCAAGCTGTTCATCGCCCGAGCGAGCAAGGTCGAAAATCCCAGCCCGGCCGCGACGCCGGTCGACACCATGGCCAAACCGCTCGCGAGGATCAACTGGCGAACGTCACGCGCCTGCGCGCCAAGCGACAGGCGGATGCCGATTTCCTGCGTGCGCTGGGTGACCGAATACGACATCACGCCATACGTTCCGATAGCGGCAAGAATCAACGCGAGCAGGCCGAACGTGCCGAGCAGTTCGGCGCCGATGCGCGGGGCGGTCAGCGACTGCACCATCGTCTGTTCCACGGTCTGCACGTTGGTCAGCGGAACCGTTGGAACCATTGATTGCACCGTGCTACGGATGCTGGCCAGCGCTTTCTCCGGATCGTCCTTGGTGCGCACATACACGGTCACGGCCGGCGCGTAGTGTTGTTTCAGCGGCACATAAACGAGTGCTTGCGGAGGTTCGCCCAGTGTCAGGTACTTGACGGTGTTCACTTCACCGACGACAGCGATGTCCCAGCTCTCGCCGAGAAAATGAATGTGCTTGCCGATGGGGTCTTGGCCGGGCCAGAAATTCTCCGCCATGGCCTTGTTGACGACTGCGACCATCGCGCCGTTTTCGTTGTCCTGGTCGGTGAACGCACGGCCGCTGAGCAACGAGATGCCTGCGGTGCGGAAGAATCCAGGAGTGATCGCGATCAGAGGTGTCAGCTTGCCGTTGCGCGGATCGGTAATGTCCACGCCGTCGGTGAATGTAGTTCGTTGCAGGCCTCCGGTGAAGGGCGCGGAATCGGCGATGCTCGCGCCGGCGACTACGGGTAACGTCTGCAGGCGTTCGACGACGTCGCGATGAAAAGCTTCCCCCTGGGCTTGCGGATATTGTGCGGCGCCAAGGTTCACGAACATGATGAGTTCGTGCTTTACCTCAAAGCCCGGATCGATTTGCTGCGCGTTGCGCAAACTGTGGATGAATAGTCCGGCGCCCGCGAGCGCCACCAGCGAAAGCGCCACCTGCACCATGACCAGGACGCCGCGAAGGCCGTACCAGCGCGCGCTGCCTCCCGGCGCGTTGGTGCGATCCTTCAGCGCGGCCATGCGATCCATGCGCGAGGCCTGCAGCGCCGGGACCAGGCCGAAAAGAATCGTGGCGACCAGAGCCAGACCGAGCGTGTAAATGAGCACGCGGCCATCCAAGCTGAGATTCAAGTTGCGTGCGAGGCCCGGCGGCAGAAGCGAAGCGAGCACGCTTTTGCCCCAGAAGCCGAGCAGAATTCCAAACGCGCCTCCGAGGAGCGCCAGCATCAGGCTCTCGGTGAGCAACTGGAGGATCAAACGCATGCGTCCCGCGCCCATGGCCAAGCGCACGGCGATTTCGCGCTGCCGTTGCGTGGCGCGCGCCAGCAGCAAATTCGCGACGTTGGCGCAGGCGATGAGCAGCACCAGACTGACAATCAACATCATCAAAGCGCCGGCCTTCGCAAACACACTGTGCAATTGCGGCGGAATCGTAGTTTCGTTGATGGGCACCAGCATTTCGCTGCGGCCACCATTTTGCTTCGGATACTCTTTCTCGAGCTCATCGGCCAGCGCGCGCACGGCGATTTGTGCTTGTTTGACGTTCACTCCCGGCTTGAGCCGCGCCACCATCGCGGCCATCCGGAATCCGCGGTCATAGAGCCACTGCTTTTGCACGCCGTCGAGCATCTGATCGCGCATGGAGACGGAAATCCACAGGTCGGGGTTGCCCAGGTTACCGACGTTGTGCAATTCGCGAGGCGCTACGCCAATTACGGTAAAGTCCAACTGATTCAGTTGGATCGTTCGGCCGAGAATACCCGGGTCAGCGCCAAATTGCGTGTTCCACAAAGCGTAGCTCACCACTGCCACTGGACTCGGCGAGGCGTCCTCCGCTTGCGAAAATCCACGGCCAAGAAACGGCTGCACGCCGAGTACGTCAAAGAAATTTCCATTCACCAACTCGGCGAAGAGCTGCTGCGTTTTCTTGCCAGAAATTACAAATTTGACGCCTGTGAAAATGGCGATGGAGGATCCCGCAAACACGTTCGTCTTTTCGCGGTAGTCCACGGCGTTGAGGTAGGGCGTCGGGAGGTATTCCTGCGGCGGGCCCTTGCGGCTCTGCGCGTTCGAATAAAGACTGACGACGCGCGCCGGATCCTTTACAGGTACGGATTCCAGAAAAAACGCCTTGGCCAGCGTGAAAATCGTCGTGTTCGCGCCGATGCCCAGCGTCAGCGAGAGCACGGCCACGGCCGTAAACGCCGGCGCCTTACCTAGCAGCCGGGCCGCGTATTTCAGGTCTTGGAGAAGCAGTCCCATCTGCATAGAAGTCCTCCTGGAGAGATGGAAAAAACCAAATCCGCCCTGGACCCTTTCCGTCGAGTTAATCCGGGAATGCCTTCCGGTCAATTCCCAGCACGAGTTTCAATGCGTTCTTGTAATAGATTTTTTTCAACACTTCGTCGGGCACTTGGAAACCGTAAATGCGCCAGAAGGCATGGCGCGGGCGGTAATACTCGAAATATTCGTCGCGGGTTTCGAGCGCGCGGAAATACCACTTGTATTCGTTCACGTCGTAGATGTCTTTGCCCATCAGCACGCGATCCTGATACTTTATCAGGAAATCGTGGGCGGAATAGGGCTGGCGGCCGAGTTCGGCAAGCACCGCGGCGATGTCCACGTACATGTTCGGCAGGGAGTCGAGAGTTTTCCCGAGGCGTTCGAGATCGTTGCCGTAAAACGCCAGGTGCGCAGCGATGAAATTGGTTTTCGGATGCTTAGCGAAGAGATGGTTGCGCTCGGCAACCAGCGTTTCAAATGGCGCATATTTTTCCGGCGGCCGCGCGCGTTGCGGAAATTGCTTCAGCTCGAGCCAGCGCTCGTTGTGATAGTCCCAGGGATCGAAAAAGGGCGACGGCTCCGCGGTGTGAATGAGCACGGGAATGCCAAGCTCAGCGCACTTCTGCCAGACGGGATCAAATTCGGGATCGTCCACGTGGACGCGCTCGCCGTTAGAGTACTTCACGTCCATGCCGAAGTTCTTGAAGATTTTCAGGCCTTGAGCGCCATTCTTGACGTCCTGCTCGAGCCTGGCTGCCGCACGCTTTCCGTAGCCAGGCGTGTTCAGGTCGTCGTAATTCAGATTGGCGAAGACCACGAAGCGGTCGGGGTAACGGCCTTTCATGGCGGCGACGGTTTGGCGCAATTGATCTCCGGTGCCACCACTGAGATTCACAATCACGCGAAGGTTGATGGTGTCCATTTCTTTCACGAGCTGATCGACGTGCTCGGGCGTGGGATTCCAGTGATGGCTGTGAATGTCAATGAACGGGAATTTCGCGCGGTCGATCTTGTGCTCTTTGGTGACCAGTGTGGATTTGGGCTGATATTCCTCGATGGTCGGCGTTTGCGAGTACTTCTTCGAGGATTGGTTCTGTGCGGCGAGCCGTCCCAGCGTGCGCGCGAGCAACAAGGATAGTATTCCGGCAGGAAGTACAAACGCGAAGACGAGTGTACGCGTGAGTTTCATGGGCCTCCGCAGAGCTAACTAGTGTAGGACTCATCTTCCCACAGCAGGGTTAGCAGGCGTTCAGGAATCCTTTAGGAACGGGGATGAACGGGGACGCTTCGCGCCGCCGCCTCCCTAACATTTGCAGTTTCGCGGAATTGGGGAGTTTCGCAGAGAGCAACCGGGCCCAGTTCCGTTGGTGAGAGAAAAAGGAACCACCCTAAAATGGAACGTGATGCTGCAAAACCGACTCCTTCGCAACGTGCTTCTTGGAGGGCTAGGCCTGCTGGCGGGCTTTCTGGCGCTGGCCGTTGCTGTGGCCCTTGAGCCGCAAGTTCCGATGCCGCTGCTGGTGCTGCTGTCGCCAGGATTGAAAATCGCCGAACTCATTATGCCCGACACGCACGGGTCGCTGGCGTGGACGTTTGGCTGGTTCCTGCGCATTGCCATCATAGGGAACGCAGCGTTTTACTACGGAATCTTTGCTCTGTTCGCGCACCTTCTGCCACGGCGCCACACAGGCTAGCGGGCGGCCGCGGCTCCCCCGGGGCGTGCAGCTGCCGTCCCGTCAAAGCGCAAAAAAAGAGCAGGCAATTGCTCGCGTAGCGTGAGGCTAAGGATGGGCCGAGAAATAACTCTCTCAAGAAATGGCTCCGCCTATAGACCCACGAACCCATGGGAAAGGGCCGGAGGCACGGGGTAAGAAAAGAGGCCAGTTCCTATGACTTGAGATCGACAGAATAGTGAGGCCCCGCCGGCAGATTATTTCATCCTGTTTGCGTTTCGAGTCGCATACGGGAGAAAGCCCCGCACGCTTGGCGAGTTCGTTATATCAGCGTGAAGCCAGAAACGTGCGCGGCAATTCCTTGGACTCCACTTCGACGCGGCAAACGTGCAGCACGTCCAAAGTGTTCTGCCTGGATCTGCCTTCGTAGTCGTCCTGATCCTGCGGCAGAAGATCAATCACGTGGCCGAATTCATGCAGAAGCGCGAGTACCTGGGCGCGGAAGGAGCCGCCGGCATATGGCCCAACCTGGATCGCACGGGCACCGCTAAACTCAACTGGTCCACCGTCCAGAACGCCTCGCAGAACGGTCGCCACCGGCAGAAAAAACGCGCCGTGTGGATTGATGGTGACGGTGGAGTTAGGTCCCGCGCCTTGCAGTACGCGGGCAACGTAGGGATTGCGGATCAGTTCCACGCCACCGGACTCAGGGAATTTCCGGATATAGACTTCCCCCTCGCGGTCGAGTGCGAAAGTGAGTGTTCGAAAACTAGCAGCGGGATCGGAATCCTTGGTGCGATACCAGGCGCTGCAGGCGTTTTCGGCTTGCAAGATTTCGAGAACTTTGTCGCGCGCGCGAAGGATCGTGTGTCCTTGCTTTCCCATGGTGTTGAGGTCGTCGCGCACGGAGTCCGGCGACGCAGAGCACGGGCTGGTCGCTTGCGTTGATAGATTGCAGGGGGCTACCGGTAGGGGAGCGGAAGTTCTGGACAACGAATGATCACAAGACGAAAGTGCCGTGTCGCTGGCGAAGGCCTCTCCACGGGCCACCGCCAGGGATCGAGCTGAATTCGTCGCGCATGCAGTAGAGGGCAAGGAAGGACGGGGAAGATGGAGAGGACGCGCCTCCAGATTCAGGAACTGCGCCGATTGCGAAAATGCGAGCGGGCTGCAGAAACTTGCCGACAAGAGTAGGACGACGGTCAGAACGCTCCTGCGAGCGGTAAACATCTAGGTCTCCCGCCCGGACGTGTAACGCACCACAGACCGCTCGGGAGGTCCTCCTGATGGCCGTCAACCGGAGGCTGCTCAAGGAGCGGTTGAACCTCGATCCGGGACTAAAGCGAAAGACGAAGCAAGCGGGGAAGAATCACCTCAAACTTTTCTAGAAGAATTCTCAGGAGATACTTAAGCCGTAAGCAGTCAAAATCCAACAGAAACAGGCATTTTTTCGAGGGACGGGGGAACGGTAACTTTGTTAAATTTAGAAACCCTTTTGAGGGCGGGGACGACGTACGGGTGGGCTTGTACGGGTGGGCTTGTCTTGACAGAGCGTGACAGACAACCTAGGCTGCGAAACTCACGAAGAAAATGTGAGGTATGCGGGAGGGAGTTCATGCGGCAAATACGAGAAAGAATCTCAAGCGTGGTCAAGAAAAGAGTTGTGGTTGCTTTCTTTTTTGCGGCTATAGCGTCGCAGCTCGCGCCAGAAAGTCAAGCGGACACGGAGAAATATGAAGTGACGGTGCAACGCAATATCCCTGCGAAGATGCGCGACGGTGTGACGCTGCGAGCCGATATTTACCGACCAAAAGCCGACGGAAAATTTCCCGTATTGCTCGTGCGCACGCCGTATGACAAGACGGGAATCCTAAACTTTGGGTTGCGAGCAGCGACCCGCGGGTACGTAGTGGTGGCGCAGGATGTGCGCGGGCGGTTCACGTCTGAAGGAGAATGGTATCCCTTCAAGAACGAATCGCTGGACGGCTACGACACGGTGGAGTGGGCGGCGGCGCTGCCGGATTCGAATGGAAAAGTCGGGATGTTTGGCGGCTCCTACGTGGGCGCGACCCAGTACCTCGCGGCGATTTCCAAACCGCCGCACCTGGCGGGGATTTGTCCCACGGTGACGGCGTCGAACTATCACGATGGGTGGACCTACCAGGGCGGCGCATTTGAACAATGGTTCAATGAGTCGTGGTCCTCTGGACTGGCGCACGACACGATGCGGCGGCGCTCGGAGAACAATATAAAACCGCTGGAAGGCAGCAAGGTCTTGCCGCTGCTTTCCTACCCGGTGCTAGAACCGCCTTCTTCGACGGATATCGCGACGTATTTCACGGATTGGCTGGCGAATCCGAACTATGACAATTACTGGAAACAAATTTCGATTGAAGACCACTACGCGGATATCCAGGTGCCGGTTTTTGGAATTGGCGCGTGGTATGACATTTTTCTCGGCGGAACGCTGCGGAACTACATTCGAATGAAAACGGAAGCGGGAACGGAGGCGGCGCGGCGCGGCCAAAGACTGGAGGTCACGGTCGGGGGGCACGCGGGCGGCGGGAGAAAAGTTGGCGCAGTGGACTTTGGAGAAAAACTGCAGCTGGATGACGAGGATGTGATGCTGCGTTGGTACGACTGGCTGCTAAAAGGCGAGGCCAATGGGGTCGAGAAAGAGAAGCCGGTAAGGATTTTCGTCATGGGGAAGAATGAGTGGCGCGACGAAGACGACTGGCCGCTGGCACGCGCGAAAAGCACGCGGTATTACCTGCATTCCGCGGGAGCCGCGAATGGTTTGGGCGGGAATGGTACGCTCAACACGATCGTGGCTGCGGAAGAGAAGGCCGACCAGTATATTTACGATCCAAGTGACGCGGTGCCGACAATCGGGGGGCCTTTGTGCTGTCAGGCGCTGCCGACAGGAATCGGGCCGCAGGACCAGAGGCCGGCCGAGGAGCGCAAAGACGTTCTGGTGTACACAACGGCGGCGTTCGCGAAGGATACCGAGGTAAGCGGGCCGGTCTCGCTCGACTTATACGCGAGCAGCTCGGCGGTGGACACAGATTTTGCCGGAAAGCTTGTAGATGTTTGGCCAGACGGGTTTGCGCAGAACTTGACGGAAGGAATCCTGCGACTGCGCTACCGCAATTCGCAAGAGAAGCCGGAATTGG
>QHYJ01000166.1:0-1883 GCA_003223255.1 Acidobacteriota bacterium
ATTTTGTACGGCATTTACGGCATGGAGAGGCACGACATAGATGCGGGTATTCTCCGGAATGGGGGTGGTGCGGTGGCCGCCGGCTTTCAGGGCGACGGCGGCGCCCCTTTCTTCTTCACTAGGCAATATGGGGTTCTAGTGGATTCCGATGGCGGTTCTTTCCAAGCGATCGATGATGCGGTCCGGTTTCAACGAGGCTCCCGGCCGGACACTGAATACTTTGTTATTGTCGGGCCGCCGATGAAGACTATGGCTGGGCTGGCGACGCTGACGGGCAGGCCACCGATGCCTCCGAAATGGACACTGGGATTCCTCAATTCACAATGGGGCTCGACCGAGGAGGAGTGGAGAAAGATTACCGAGACTTACCGAGAGAAAGGAATTCCGGTTAGCGGTTACATCCTCGATTTCGACTGGAAGGCATGGGGCGAGGACGATTACGGGGAGTGGCGGTGGAACAGCACTTCGGGTGTGGGAAACGTAAGCCCAAACAAATTTCCTAGTGGCGCCTCAGGAAAATTCGCAGCAGATATGGCCGCGCTTGGAATTCACTTGGTCGGCATTTTGAAACCGCGCTTGGTAATCACGCTCCCCGACGGCCAGCAGACCAAAGCAGCCGCATACGCCACCGAGCACAATTTCTGGTATCCGAATGAAGTCCGCGAGATTGACTACTTCAGCCATCGACCGGCCGGGAACATCGACTTCGGAAATCCGGACGCGAGGAAGTGGTTCTGGGACCATTTAGTCCCCGCCTTCCGTTCGGGAATCGCCGCATGGTGGAACGACGAAGCAGACCAACACGGAAATACCCTGTTTAACAATCTGCAGTTCATGAATATGGGGCGAATGCTTTATGAAGGGCAGCGTTCCATCTCGAATGAACGAGTCTGGTCGATCAACCGAAACTATTACCTGGGGGCGGTCAAGTATGGATATGCGGAGTGGTCTGGAGACATTACTACCGGATTTCAAAGCATGGCGTACCAGCGCCGGCGCATGATTGCCACCCTGAATCTTGGCGAATCGCAATGGAGTATGGATGCCGGTGGGTTCATCGGCCATCCGAGCCCGGAGAATTATGCCCGCTGGATGGAATTTGCGGCGTTTGTTCCCATTTTTCGCGTGCACGGGGGCAACAACGAAAAACGGCAGCCTTGGGTCTATGGACCGGTAGCGGAATCCGCCGCCAAGAAAGCTGTGCATCTGCGCTATGACCTGATGCCGTACATTTATTCGAACGCCCGCGTGGCCTACGAGAGCGGAATCGGGCTAGTACGGCCTCTGTTCTGGATGTTTCCGGACGACGAATGTTTGGCGACGCGTTGCTGGTATCTCCTGTCGTGGAGCGTCGGTTGCCGCTTCATAAATTCTACCTTCCTCCAGGTATCTGGTTCGATTATTTCAGTGGCAAACTCGTCGAGGGCGGGCGCGAGATCGCAGTTTCGCCAGATAGCAAGGCTTGGCAGGACATTCCGCTTTATGTCCGTGCTGGTTCCATCTTGGCGATGCAACCGGGTGAACACGGTAATGAATTGAGTCCAGCGACTCCGCTCATCCTGGATGTCTTCCCGTCGCGCGTGCGCATTGCCAGCTTCCTGGTCTACGACGATGACGGCCACACGTACGATTATGAGAACGGCGGCTACTTCCGGCAAGAAATCAGAGGCACGCAATCGCGACGCGCGACAAACATCGAAATCGCTGCCGCGACGGGCGCGTACAAACCTCATTTCCCAAGCTATCTAGTGCGAGTTCATCAGGCTAGCTCTGGTGTGACGAGCGACGGCCAGACGCTAAGGAAATTCGCGTCTGCGAGTGCCTTTGAATCGTCCACTGAACCCGGCTGGTTCTCCGCCGGCGACAGGTTTGGCGCTGTCACC
>QHYJ01000166.1:1890-2357 GCA_003223255.1 Acidobacteriota bacterium
CAAATCTCACAACCTGAAGCTGGCGCTACGTTGACAGAGGAAGAGATCCTGGCCAGATAGGAAAGATGAGCAGCATTAGGAGCGGAGGGCACGGATGATCATACGAGTTCCACGTTCGCCGTGTGTCGCACCAGAACTCCTGGGGCCGCAGATCACACCGAAGATACTGGCGGAGATTGCTTGTACACATGTGAACGGAGGCTGCCGCAGGGCCGACTTGCAAAGGCGTACTACTGATTTAAACGCGCCTTCGATGACGCGCTTCGATCTACCGAAGCAGAAAGTGAGCCTCGAGTGAAAGTAAATCCGCCGTCACGAGCAAACCTCCTGATTTTCGCATTTTCAATTACTACGATAGTTGCGCCTCTTGCCCTGGCTCAACAGGCAGAGCCTCAGACGGAAATGTCTTGTCTGAAAGAACCCATCCAAGTCACTGGAGGTTTAGTTACGGGTACCCCGACCATCCA
>QHYJ01000167.1:0-3102 GCA_003223255.1 Acidobacteriota bacterium
CGCATCGATCGTCTGTTTGAAATACACGTTCGCTCGTTTTAGCTCTTCATCGCCAAAGCCCCGGCTGAACTTGTGCATGTGCGAGTTCCCTTGCAGATATGCCTCCAGGGCCGCAGGATTTACAGGCCGCGGCTGCACGAGTTGTGAGCGCTTGTCGGTCGCAAGCCGCGCCTGCACTTGCCGGGCGATGTCTCCAGCTACTTCTCGTTCAAGCATGAACACGTCGCTCACTTCGCGTTCGTAGCTATTGGCCCACAGATGCTTGTCAGAAGGACCGTGGATTAGCTGGGCGGTGATCCGCACGTGATCCCCCGAGCGCTGCACTGTTCCTTCGACAATTCCATCCACGCTTAGTTCCCGCGCGATTTCCGGCAATGACTTTTTCGTTTGCTTGTACTGCATCGAGGAGGTGCGCGAGATCACCTTCAGCGAGCCAACCTGCGCTAGATCCGTGATGAGCGCATCGGTCATCCCATCCGAGAAGTACTCCTGATTGGAATCATTCGACAAATTCACGAGTGGTAGAACTGCGAGGGAATGAATGACTGGTGAGCTCGCTTTGACCAACAATCGCTGCCGAAGGCCGCCGACATCGAGTCCGAAAAGAATCGCCACTAGGCCAAGGAACAGGACCGCGCCTTTGGCCAAGTCCCCATTGAAAAGTCGGGAGTGAGCGGGCGCCTCTCTTTCGTCGGGCAAGTTTACTACTTGGGTTGGCTCAGCTGTATTGATCTCGGTTACTAAGCCAATAAAGCGGTAGCCGCGCCTCGCTTGCGTCTCGATGAATCGGGACTGCTCGGCGGAATCTCCCAATGCATCTCGCAACTTCCTGATAGCGTTATTCAGACCCTTTTCAAAATCAACAAACGTGTCCGCGGGCCAGATTTGGCGATGAAGTTCCTCCCGGCTTACAAGTTCCCCGGGATGCTCCAATAAGACTTGAAGGATGTGGAAAGGCTGGGCCTGGAGCCTGATTCGGAACCCGCACTTGCGAACCTCGCCCTTGCGAAAATCCACCTCGAACGCGTCGAAGTGAACCACCCCATGTGCTGAAGCGACTTCACTCACGGACTAAGGCACCTGCTGTTGACTGGGGAGTGTACCACTGCTGAGATTAACCGGCTACGAAAATAAGTCCTGTCCCAAGAAGCCGTTAGCCGGATACATCCAGGTGAGCAACAGAAGATACCGGGGTGGTTGACCCGAAAAAGCTTCGGTGCGAAGACATGCGGGTAGCCCCATTCGGCGGAGACCACATTTCAGGAGGGCCAAAACAGACCTGGCCGTTCGACAAATGCGGTGGAACTATTTAGGAGGACACCAATGAAGAAAGCGGTTGTAGCTGTAGCAGCCTTGGCAATACTGGGAATGGCAGCGACGATGGCCAAGCATGGCGCCCCGGTGGTTTACGCGCACGATGGCAACGTAGTAGGAACATGGATCGTTACTGTGACGGTGAATACGCCGCCTAGCGCGCCGCCTTTTATTTTCACCGACCTGATCGCTTTCAATGAGGGAGGAACACTAACCGCGACTAGCACCGCGTTCAATCCTCACACCTCCGAAATCCTCCCGGGGCCTCTTGGAGTGAACACCGGCGATGGATATGGAGTGTGGGAGCCTGGGGCAGGTCCCAACGAAGTTCGCATTACTTTCAAAAGGTTTCTTTTTGCCGGTGCGAACGCTTCATCCGCCGCCCTTTATAGTTCGTCATCTGTTCCTGGACAAAACATAGGAGTGAATATGGTGGAAGCTGTTGGGATGCTGGGCGGAGGAAAGTTAGCCGGATCGTTCACCACTCAATTCTCAAAGGCAACGGCACCTTCTCCGCCACGCGTCTCGAGATGGAGCCGCTGGCTATGCCCTAAAAAGTAGCGTGGTTGTAAAAGGATTCTGTATGCGGATCAAGAGACGGGTGCTGGTCTTCACATTCAAAAGGAGGCAAGATGAAATCCAAGGTACTGCCTTACACCTTTGCTATGGCCGTATTCGCTGCGTCAGCGGCCCCGACCTGGGTCCCCGCGCAGGGTAAAGAACCGCACACCCAATTTGTCACGCCACAAGTTCTCAGGCCCCTAGGTCGTCCAGTCCAATATCTCATCGTCAACCCGGGCGGGCTCGGGGGCACTCAGGCGAGATCCAACAGCATCAACAACCGAGGATGGATGACGGGCTGGTCAAACCTGGCGGGTGACGCGGTCGAGCACGCCGTCTTGTGGCGAGACAGTCAGGTTGTGGATCTGGGGACCTTGGGCGGTCTCAACAGCATCATCGAATGGCCCGTCCTCAATGAGTCCGGGCTCATCGTGGGTGGAGCTGAGACTGGCGAACCTGATCCATACGGGGAGAACTTCTGCTTGATGAATAATCCCACGGGGGTCTGCCGCGCCTTCCTGTGGGATAAGGGTGCGATGACCGCTCTGCCCACGTTGGGCGGTCCCGACTCTTACGCGCTTGGCGTGAACGCGTCAGGAGAGATGATCGGGTGGTCGGAGCTCGCGGGTGCCGACCCCGATTGCTTGGCTCCGCAGGTCTACAACTGGCACGGATTTACCTACCGCCAAGGAACCATTCGCGACCTGCCTCCACTGACTGGGGACACGATGTCTGCGGCCCTTGGCATCAATGATGTTGGTGAAATCGTGGGCGCAACCGGTATCTGCGGAAATGCGAACACGATGGGTTGGGGGGTCACGCGCCACGCGGTGCTATGGCGACGAGACGGCAGCGTAATCGACCTCGGGAGCCTCGGTGGCGTGGTCGGGAACCCCAACAATTTCTTCGGAGGCTTCGGCGGCACGGACATCAACAACCGGGGCCAAGTCTGCGGACTGTCTGACCTCACCGGCGATCAGACGACCCACGCCTTTTTCTGGGAGGACGGCGTGATGACGGACCTGGGCACTCTTCCTGGAGATTATTTGAGCGTCGCGTGGGGAATCGGGGATTCGGGCCAGGTGCTCGGACAGTCGTGCGATGTGAACTTCAACTGCCGTGGATTCATCTGGCAAGATGGCGTGATGACCGACGTCAACGCGCTGCTTCCGCCTGGGAGCACGCTGTACGTTGTGGACGCCAACTTCATCAATGCCGCTGGGGAGA
>QHYJ01000167.1:3145-4692 GCA_003223255.1 Acidobacteriota bacterium
CAAGGCGATGTGCGCGTCCAGCTGTCTCAACACCATCGCGACGTGATTCGACGCAACCTGCAGCGATTTGGGCGCCGGTGAGCCGCTACCTGGCTCGCTGGAATTCCGGAAGGCCAGGAAGCAATAGAACCTGCGAGATTGGCGGGGGAGGTAGAGAAAGTGATCGTAGACACCCACTTGAAAGGAGAAATTATCATGACTTCAAACAAATCGCATGGGGCTCATCGGATTTTGCTCATTCGCCCGGCAGTAGCGAAAGTTCCCAGAAGCAGGAACATCATGAGACGGATCTACACAAACCTTCTGTCGATAGCTCTGTTTCTCTTCGTGGTTCCAACCGCCCTAGCCAGCACCACCTGGTACGTCGATGGGGTGAACGGCAATGACAGCAACAATTGCCAGACACCCGAGACTGCTTGCAAGGCCATCGGGCGTGCCATCTCGCTGGCTGGGTCGGGAGATTCCATCATTGTCGCACCCGCTATCTACACCGAAAACCTCACAATCACCTTCAGCCTGAACCTGATCGGCTCCGGAGCCAATACAACAATTCTTGATGGGGGAGGTGTAAAGCGCGTCATAAACATCTCCACAGGGAATGTAACCCTTTCTGACCTTACCGTTCGCAATGGCGCTGCCAACCCGGGATATGGGGGCATCGGCGGCGGTATTTATAACGCCGGAAACCTCTTCATATCAGCCAGCACGATTTCCGGGAACGTGGCGTCCGCTCTCTGCCCGCCTTCACCGTGCACGGGTGGCGGTGGCGGCATCTACAATTCGGGTAAGTTGACGATTAGCATGAGCACTATTGCCGCCAACACTGCCGAGGCCGGATGCGTCTACAGCCAACACATGCCCTGCGTTTCCACTGCCCACGGCGGTGGCATTTTCAACCGTGGCACAATGATCCTTAGCAATAGCACGATTGCCGCTAATACCGCTCGCCACATTGCCAACGGTTTTGCCTTCCAAAATGTCGGCGGCATCGTCAACATCGGAAACGCGATGATCAGCAATAGTACCATCAGTGGAAATAACCCCAACGGTATCGCAAACAACCAGGGGTTCAGTGTGACCCTTCAGAACAGCATCGTTTCGAACAATGCTGGATCGAATTGTTCTAGTGGGATGGTTTCGAACGGCTACAATTTGAGCAGCGATGGCACATGCACTTTTAATAGTCGCGGCGATTTGAACAACCACGACCCATTGCTCGGTCCGTTACAGAACAACGGCGGACCGACACAGACTATGGCATTGCTCCCTGGAAGCCCCGCGATTGATGGAGGCAACCCGGCCGGCTGCACCGATGGGCTAGGTAATCTGCTGAAGACTGACCAACGCGGTATGCCGCGTCCCGACAAAGAGGACACCGGCGGCTGCGACATGGGTGCGTACGAGAGTCAGAGCGACTAGCTTGGAATGCCTTTCAGCGCGATTGATTCCTATGTCGCAAACAGCGGGTGAACATCACCGTCTTCAGCGTGGCGTTCTCGTCGTGTGACATCAATTTCAACTGCCGCGCCGCTCTCTGGCAGAACGGC
>QHYJ01000169.1 GCA_003223255.1 Acidobacteriota bacterium
AGGACATTTATCTCTATCCTCTATGCCGCAACGTGCGACAACAGCTGTGTCATAACTCGCAGACCACACCGTTAACCGGATTGGGACCTTATTAAAAACGTTATAAAACACGGTAAATCATGACCAAGTTTTTAGTTTTAAGCCGAAGACACAAGAAAAAATATGCCTGATACGTATTCATTTGTTTGACCTCCACTTGAGCGTTTCCGGTTTTCCGTCAATTCGAGGAAATTGGAAGATAGAAAATGGAAGATAGTTTGCGCCTTCGATCAGTCCGCGATTTCCGCCCCCGCTCAAAGCTTGGGCTGCTACATCGCCAGGTTATTGGCGGAGAAGCCAACCGCTAACAGGGAGCGAAGCTTCACTGAACCTCGTTTCGCTTCGTTCCCTCTTCAATTGTCTGGGACGGCTCGGGCTGTCACCGTCTGCCAGGAGAAAGTGTGTGCCTTCGGCACGGAGACACGGGTGCGTTTCTTACTTTTTTGCTGGACAGAGCCGACGGGTTCATAGATGGAAAAACACGAAAGAAGTCGAAAAGTTGAAGGTCAAAGACAGAAGCCAAGGAAAAGGTTTAACGCAGAGAGCGCAGAGACACGGAGAGCACAGAGAAGAGGAATCGGAAATTGGAACAGAGAAACGGAAAATAGAAACCAAGTTGGGGGCGCTGCGCGTGGATTAGATAGGCAACGCCCGGATTGATTCGCCGGAGCTTTGCGCTAATCAACTAAATGGTAAATGGCGCGTGCGCGAAAGCTGGCGTGCTCAAGAGAGATCCGGCCTGTACGCGGGAACAGGTATTCATTAACGAAAAGTGGTACGCGCGTACTATGGTTGCGGCTTCCCGCCGAAGCGGAAGATATAGAAGGCAGCCCCGCGCCGAAGACCCTGCCCTGCTCGCCCGCCTGCTGAGGGCTGGCAGCAGGCAAGCTGTGGCCGACGAACCTTTCGGGGAAGGGCGCAGGAAAATCACGCTGAGGGGTGTGCAGGCCATGCCTCCTATCACTAAGGATTCGGACACGCCGACCACCGCTTCAGAAAGCACCGCACGTTCCGGGTCCGCCGCGTCGCCGAGCGATTCCGGGACCAAGCAGCAGCCGGTGGCGCTGGAGATTCCGATTACCGTCAACGGCGCGCGCACGGCAGAGGGAAGTGACAAGCGCGAACCTTTCTCCGAATCCACCAAAACGGTCATGGTTTTTGGGTCCGGCGCGGTCATTAAGCTGACTTCCAGCATGACTCCCGGGCAATTGCTGTTTCTCACCAACGAGCGCAGCAAAAAAGAAGTGGTCTGCCAGGTGGTCAAGTCGAAGAACTACCGCAGCGCCAGCGGCTACGTGGAGCTGGAATTTACCGAGCCGGCGGTGGGATTTTGGGGCATGCGTTTCCCGGGCGACCGGATCAGTCCGGGGCCCCAAGCTACAGCTGAGACAACGCGTCCCGTGGTCGCGAGTGCTAGTTCGTCAGCGCCTTCGCGGCCCGCTGCGCAAAAAACAGAGCCGCCACTGCCGAGCGGCGCGCCAAGCACCGTTGCGGCGAAGCCTCCTGTTCCGGCGCCCGTTACGGTGAAACCTGTGCCTTCGGCGGCGCCTGCATCTTCCATCGTTCCGCCAGCGCTGGACTCCGCTTCTTTGCTGGGCGCTCCGAAGACGAAGCCAGATTCGAATGTTTCTGCGGCTCCGACTGGGACGTCGCTTGGTTCGGATCGGCCGCTCATTGAACCTTGGCTGAGAAAGCGTCAGCCCGTTCCCAAGGTTGTGGCTGAGAAGCCAATTGTGGCTGCTCCCGCGATAATAGCTCCCGAACCTCCGGCGAAATCCCCTGAGCCGGAACCGAGCTTGCCAACAACTCCGATTTTCGAATTGACACGCCCGTCAGACCAGCCCGCCTCGCTTTTTGCGCCGGTCGAGGCGCCTGCGAAGCTATCGGGGGTCGACTTGTCGAGCCTCGCGCCGTTCTTCGAATTGAAGCCCGCACCCGCCGATGTGGTGCCGGAAGCGCCCAAGGGGCCAGCCGCCAACGATCCTGAGGCGGAAGAGTTGAAGCACCACACAGCCCGCTTGCAGGAAGAATTATCGCAGATGGAGTTCGCCGAGCCGGTTGCCAGTTCGGCGGCGAAGCCGGAGGTGGAGACGCCCTCTTTTCCGCTGAGCGAGCCGGCGATTTCGGCGATCAAAACGGATTTGCTGCACGAGAGCGCTGTCCGGCTGGTGGAAAACTCGGAGACGTCAAGCGCCGCCCCACTTCCGACGAAATTGCCGGCGCTGGATGAACCTTTGAAAGACGCGCTGCTGGCAACAATCCCCGCTTTGGAGACGCTGGAGCCGGAGGAACTGAAGATTCCGGCCTGGCTCGAGCCGCTGGCACGCAATGCTTCCGCGCCGTCTTCGACACCAGAACTCGTCCAACGGGAGAAAGCCAGGCGCCGCTCGGAACAACCGCAATTGGCGGAATTAACGGCGCCGCTTGTGGCTCAGGTCGAACAAGAGCACGTTGCGGAGTCGCGCGTTCCGACGTTCGGAAGCGCGCTGCCGTTTGAAAAAGCGAAGAGTGTCGAGGAAAGTTTGCCGAAGAAATCCGGTAAAGGGATGGGCTTTGCGGCAATGGCGGCGGGGATCCTGGTACTGGCTGGCGGCGGCTGGTGGTACATGAACCAGCAGTCTGCTGGAGTTCCTGCCAAGGCACCGGCGGTGCAGGCGGCGAATATTCCCGCGGCTTCACAAAATTTGCAGGCGAATGCGCCGAATAAGGAAGCAGCATCGGGAGCGACGAACTCTGCTCCGGAGGAAGCGGCGGCTTCGCCAGCCAAGCCCGCGGCGACCAATGCGAATGCGCCGGCAAACGCGGCTGACAATCTTTCGAGCTCGGCTCGAGCGGCATCACCAGCTCACGACCCGCAAACTAACGCCAACTCTTTGAACGGCGGAAACGTGGCCACCAGTGCGGCCTCGGCGACACCGGAGCCGGTTCCAGCCGCGGAGAAAAAACCGGTCCTTGGAGAGGTACATCTCGCGGCGCCTAAGATTTCCCAGAAGAAAACAGTCCAGAGCACTGTGGAACCGGACGCAGGAATTTCTTTGAGCGAAGATCAGCCGGAGGCCAATACGGATTCGGTCGGTGCAGGCTTGGGCGTCAACAGCAACCCGCCGGCCGCACCTGCCGCTCCTGTGGCGGTTGGCGGGGATGTCAAGCAGGCCAAGTTGATCTCGTCCGTGCCGCCCGTATACCCGACACTTGCGAGGGCTCAGCATGTTTCGGGAGGCGTCACGATTGATGCGTTGATCGACGCCAATGGGCGCGTCACCACGATGCAAGTGATTTCGGGGCACACGCTGCTGCAGCAGGCAGCCATGGATGCTTTGAAGCAGTGGAAATACCAGCCCGCGATGCTTGACGGCAAGGCCGCGCCAATGCATCTAACTGTCACCATCCAATTCCACCTTCAATAAAAATCTGTCTCTTTCTGAGCCAAGCCGGCAGTCTGTCTAGGCCTGATTCTCCGTGATTGCTCGAGTCTCTGCTGCACAACGCAAACGGAAGCCTGGCGGACCAGTGGCTGGCTTGGGAGGATTAGGCGCCGTTCGCGCTGTTCGAAAGTCAGGATGGCTTGCGGGATGCGGAGCCTGTTCGTATACTGGCGGCCCGGCCAAAATGGCAAGTGTGGCGGTGGGGTAGACCGCTGAAGCTTACCTTCCTTGGCCTCTGAAATCGCGCCCGTGAAACGCTCACAGAGCAAATTGTGTAAGGACGCTTGATCTCGAAAAGGAATCCGCTTTGCATCGGTTGTGTCGTACCTGCTCAATCCTATGGCAAGGGAATGCTTGGCTACTATGCGTGAGTGACAAGGAATAGGGAAGCAGCGAAGGAGAATTTTGCATGTCGCAAGCCGTAATGCCGGAAGAGATGAATGTCTACCAGAACGCCGAGGTGCGTTTTGAAGTGGCCGCGAACAAACTGGGGCTTGAGCAAGGCCTCTACCGCTTCTTGAAGTGGCCGAGCAAAGAAATCACGCTGTACATCCCGGTGGGAATGGACAACGGGCAACTGGAAGTTTTCACCGGCTACCGCGTTTTGCATTCGAATGTGCGAGGCCCGGGAAAGGGCGGGATTCGCTTCGCTCCGGACGTTTCGATTGACGAAGTGCGCGCGCTGGCGACGTGGATGACCTGGAAATGCGCGGTGGTGAACATTCCGTTCGGGGGCGCGAAGGGCGGAGTCATTTGCGACCCGCGGAAATTGTCGCGCGGCGAAATGGAGCGGCTGACGCGGCGCTATACCGCGGAACTGGTGGATTGGCTGGGACCGGAGCGCGACATTCCCGCACCGGACGTGGGTACCGGCGAACAGACCATGGCCTGGGTGATGGACACCTTCGCGATGCACGTCGGGCAGGCCACCACGGCGGTGGTGACAGGAAAACCGATTGAGCTCGGCGGATCCCGCGGAAGACGCGAGGCCACGGGGCGCGGCGTAATGATGTGTTGCGACAAGGCACTCGCCAAGCTCGGTATGAAAAAACAAGGCTGCCGCGTCGTCATACAAGGCTTCGGCAACGTGGGTTCCATGGCCGCGGACTTGATGCAAAATGCAGGGTACAAGATCATCGGCCTCGCGGACATTGGCGGCGGGCTCTACAACGAAAAGGGCTTCGATGTGCCCAAAGCGATCGACTGGGTCTATACGCAAAAGAAGACGCTGCAGAGTTTTCCTGGCGGCGGAACAAAGATGTCTGCACGCGACGTGCTCTTCCAGCCGTGCGACATCGCCATTCCCGCGGCTATCGAAAACCAGATCACCGAGAAGAATGCCAGCCAGGTGCAGGCAAAAATCCTTTGTGAAGGCGCGAACGGGCCGACCACGTGGCAGGCTGACACGATTATCGATTCGAAAGGCATTTTCACGATACCGGACATTCTAGGAAACGCCGGCGGCGTGACGGTGAGCTATTTCGAAT
>QHYJ01000168.1 GCA_003223255.1 Acidobacteriota bacterium
ACCGGAGCAACTAAACATCACGACTTTATTGAATCCCCCGCTGGGCGTAACGGAAACAGTGTACGTGGCGGACTGTCCCGGGTTGACGGCAGCAGTGCCGGGGCTCATGGACACGGAGAAGTCCTCCGGGCTCGTGGTCGCGGGAGATATGGACTGCAACGTTTGCACCAAGTCCAATCTCCCATTGCCCATGCCAGCGCCAACCGGCACAGCGTGGGCTACAGCCGCCGCGGCCTTGGACTCATTGGTTGTCGGATCGACGTTCAGCAATAGAGCGCCCGCGCCGGAAACAAATGGCGCACTGAAGGACGCCATCCGGCAGCGTAGGTGCTAAAAGGATAAGCCGAGATAATGCCTTCCCCGGGCGCAGCCACCCACACGATGGCATCGCCGTAGTTGGAGAAAGATCAGCGCGTGTCCGTGTCGCTGGTGGAGGCAACGCCCATCACGTCATTCTGATAGGCGGCGGGATAAACAATCTCCTGCATTCCATCGTTTCCCGCCGAGGCTGCACAGATCACGCCGCTCTGGTTGGCATAATCCATGGCCTTGGAAAACTCCGGCAAGTTCGACTTCATGTCGAAGCTCATGTTGATGACGTTGGTGCCGCTCTGCACACCGTAGTACACGGCGTGCAGAATGTTGGACAAGTATCCCGTCCCGTCGGAACGGAAGGCTTTTAGAGGCAGCAACTGCGCTTGAGGCGCGACCAGGTGAATGATGCCCATCACCATGGTGCCGTGGCCAAAGGCCGCGTATTGCGATGTGTCCAGCACGGCAGCCATAGACTGGTCCAGCACAGCAGCAGTCGACTGATTCACATTAGCGATGTTGGTCGTGCTGCCGGAAGGAGGCGTTCCGGTAAAGTCGGTCATCTCGGAGCCGCCAGGCTGGTTTCGCGTAAAGTCGTAGCCAGGCAACAGCACGGGTTTCAACGCCGGGTGATTGGGATCCACGCCGGTATCGATGTCCGCGACAATTCCCGTGCCGGTTACATGAAAAGTTGTTTGCGCCGCGGACACGCGCACGATGTTTGCCGCGGGCTGGTTTACGTAGCCATCCCAAACAGTTGAGCCGGAGTAGTTGACGGGCGTGGTGTCCGAAAGGCCCGCCGGAGGCGTGGTTACTTGATTCAAGCCACTGACGAGATTCAACAGTTGGTCGGCTTCCGCATCGACAATGCCCACGGTGCTGCCTAGAAGATTTAGGAAGGTGGGCAAATCTACAGGGGTGGTGACCAAGAAAAGCTGGCCGAGGGAACCGTCCAGGCCGCCGACCACCGTGCAGGTCTGCAACAACGGAAGGCCACTACAAAAGGCCTGTAGCCCCTGAAGGCCAAGAGTGGTCCGAACAATGACCCGGTTGTCCGCTTTGGCCGGACTGCTGCACAATCCACACAGAAACAACGGAACCCACAGCCACCGCAATCTCATGCAGGTCTTCCCTTTTTGCTTTGCAGCTTGGTTTGATTCGTTGTTAAGGTTTCAGAAAAATTGAGTTCGTTTGCCGTGTGATCATCCCGGTTTCCAACCCAATCCAGGGGAGGTGAAATGAGCAAGACCCAATCGTTGGGGGTGACTTCGATCTCGAGCGACACGCTGCGTTCGTTTTGGAATTCAAAGGAGAACTCACCCGCTTCGTTGGTGATCATCAAACCCAGCGGGCCTTTTTGGCCCTTCAAGACAACCGAGACACCGTTCAGGGGAATTTGCGGCACATTTGCTCTCAGGATTTGCCCTATCAGCGCAGTTCGAGCTGAATTGGGCAAGCGTTCGAACGCGATGTCCGCGGTCAGCGCCGGAGCTTCGTAGACCAATTGACGGGTGTCCGCTTGCAGGTAGCGAAGGCCCACAGGTAAAGGTTGCAAGAAAGTATCCAGAACGAGCCGCGCCACTTTGGTGATTCGGCGAATTCCCAGTTGCGGATAAACCATGGACTCCAAACGAGGCCAGAGATCCACCGCCAGGCGATTGCGGTGAACGAACGGGATGGAGTATTTGAAGATGAGCTCACTAATCACGGGAGTGGGTTTTTCATCGGCCAGAACAATAACCCGTCCGGGTAAACGCACGAGAAGCTCTCTTATGCCTTGGTCTAGCTTGACAGAGTCGGTAATCGTGCCCGGCAATTCGAGCAATACCGCGGAGGTTCGTTCCCGACCGAGCAAGGACAAAGCTTCCTCGATCCCCGAAGCAAGAACCCACTGACACCCCATCGTACCCACGAGGACACGAATCGTGTCACGTTCGGCCGCACGTTCACACATGATTAGAACTCTTGGTTGCATACGGACAGGAACCCCGCTACACCTAGGTCACGGGACGGGTTCCTGGACTTACGGTTCTCATCTTCGCTAGCCTAGAGTGCAGATAAGTCTAGCGAGCGAAACGGCTTGCCACAATTGCAGGGATACCTGATTCCCCTCTCGGGTAAACACCTTAATTCGATCCTGTACTTTGGAGACGGGAAAAGTGGGAGGAATTTGGAGGGACTAAATCCAGCGGATCTGCGTGGCGTTGTTGGTGATCACGAAAACTCGCAAATTGTTAGAACGGGGATCCGCCGGCACGAGAAAGAATCCGACTTTCTGTGGATTGTAGGCATGCGTAGTTCCCACCATCTTTTCACCATCGGGAAAAGTGATTTCGGCTTTGCGGCCCTTATTTTGCGAAGAAAGCGTCTGGGATTCGGTGTATTTGCTATTGCCGACAAAATCCCTCGCGAAGAAGATGGCTTTCAAATCCTTCATTTGCACGTCCGTGCCTTCGCGCTGGGCCGTGTCTTGTTCGAAGAAAAAACGGAAGCGCTCTTTTTGCGCGGAGAAATTGTAAATGTAGCCTTTCAGGCGCCGACCGTCGAGGAACGCCACCACAGCTTTGTTGCGATTGTCGAGAGTGTTTGGCGTCGTCATTCTGTCTCGCTTCTTACTGAGCTGCACCATCGAGAATGTTATGCCATTGGGCTGCGTCATGCATGCACAAGCTATAAGCCGAACGTACTGAGGTATCGAAAACGGCATTATTCGATTGCGGAAGCTGAAGTGAAACTGCTGGACAGAGTGGATGCCCCCGGGAAATGAGAAGCAGACTGCGTGGCAGAGTCGCCGCCATGGGAGCCGAAGACTTATTGGGGCGCGGTCAGGTAGGACTTGCGGTGCCGCACCTGATAGTTGCCGGTGGTGACTTTGACTTCGATGGAGCGATAGGTATTGGCCGGCCCGCGAGGATTGGGATAGTAGGCGAGACGATACTGCGTGCGCAGCTCGCGGTCGATGCGATCGAAGATGGCGCCAAGCTCCTGCGGGGTATCCGGATAAAACATCGCGCCACCGGTGGTGTCGGTCATCGTCTCGAGAGCGTGTTCACCGGCGGTGTTGCGGCCATTTTCGTTTTTCACGGGCCGGATAACGATGGTGTAAAGGAGCACATTCGCGCTGACGGCCTCCCGGCGAGCGGCGTCGAAGTCGTAATGGCTGGTGGTTTCTCCGGCGTCCGTGACAAGGACAATGACGCGACGGCGGTCGTCACCGCGCTCGGCGAGGGACCGTGACGCCAGAAGAACCGCATCGTAAATGGAAGTGCCAGCCCCGTTCGGGATCTTACGGACGGCGTCCTGAAGGGCAGCAACGTTGTCGGAATACCCTGGCTGGTGCAACCTTACGTCCTCGTCAAAGGAAAAAACGCCCAGACGATCTCCGGGCCGGACGATTTGGCGGATGAAATGGGCGGCGGCTTCCTGCTCAAACGTGATTTCTTTGTGGGCGCTGAGGCTGGCGTCAATCATGAGCGCCAGATCGAGCGGCTGGGAGGTTTCCGGTTCGAAAATAGCGATTTCTTGTTCCTTCCCTTCATCGAAAAGCTGAAAGGCTTCGCGGGGCAGGTCAGGAGCAGGACGATTGTGTTCGTCGAGAACGCTGACGAGAACGGTAACGAGATTGACGTTGACCCGAATGCGGCCGCGCTGGGCAGCGCCATCTTGAGGATCTTCTTTCGGAGGGGCTGGAGTTGGCTGAACGATTTTGCCAGGTTCGCCGACGGGAGAAGACGCGGGAGCAGGAGTGCTGGCACCGGAGTTCGAGGTAGAGGCAGCGCTTGAATTCGCCTTAGAACCTGACTTCTGAGATTTCTGAGCCCAAGGCGGGCGATTGGGATTGTCCTGTGTGAAGGCAACACCGTTGGCGAACAAGACAGCACCGGTCAACAAGATCAGCCGGCTGGGGTGGAGCGACGCAGTAAGCATGAGTAGCTAAGATGCGGGCTTTGCGCGCGGCGTGGCCAGGGGCGCGGGAGGAAGTTCGCCGTCGGCCCACACGGCGCCGTCCTCGAAGTACTCCTTCTTCCAGATGGGCACCGTGCGTTTGAGGGTGTCGATGGCAAAGCGGCAGGCGTCGAAAGCAGCAGCGCGGTGAGGGGCGCTGACGGCAATGAACACGCTGGTTTCGCCGATTTCGAGATGGCCCAGCCGATGCACGATGGCCACGCGATGAATGCCATATTTTTCGTGGAGTTGCGCAGCAATTTCACGCATTTTGACAAGGGCCATGGACTCATAGGCTTCGTAGTCGAGGTACAGCGTGGCGCGATTGTGCGACTGATTGCGGACAAAGCCGTCGAAGGTGACGATAGCGCCGTCTCCCGGGGCGCGGACGTGCTCAATCAGGGCACGCAGATCGATCGGCTCGCGAACGAGCTGGAAGATGTCCTCGTGATGGAAAGGCGGGGCCATGCAATTGAACCTAGCCGCCGCTCACAGGCGGGAGAAAAGCGACTTCGTCGCCAGGGTAGAGTACCGTGTCCCACGCAGCAAATTCCTGATTGCGAGAAGCCACGACCGAAGAGCGATACTGAGCGAGTTCCGGAGTGCGGGCGGCATACACAGCAAAGAGCTGTTCGATGGTCACGGCGTCCGCGAGGTTGAGGGATTCCTGGGAGTGCCCGACAACATCTTTCAGGCGGCCGAAAAACAGGACCTTCACACGCACAGTTCGGGAGACAGGGGCCACAGCAAGATTGTAACGCGAGCGAAGGAAACCTGCGAGGGCACCACGAAACATTTCGCATTTTCAGCAAGGGAATATGTTTTGAAAAATTAGATACCTTGACCCCGACGGCCGGGTTGCGTAGCGTCCAAGCAGGTGGGGAATCCCCTTCCGATAGCGGACTCCGGCGGAGGGCAAGATGAAAATCTTGGTAACAGGCTCGAGCGGGTTGGTAGGAACAGCTTTGGTGAGCGCACTGGCGCGGGATGGGCACACGGTCTGCCGGATGTTGCGACCGCCGAGCGCGTTCGCCGGAGGAGCACCCTTTGCAGCTCAGGGTAAAAACGAAGGATTCGACGTAGCATGGAATCCGGCAACTGGAGAATTGGGAGGAGCGGGTCCTGGAGCAGATGCAGTCGTGAATTTGGCTGGCGCATCGATCGCGGGCGGACGTTGGACAAAAGAACGAAAAGCTTTGTTGCATTCGAGCCGGATTGACACCACGCGAGCGCTGGTGAACGCGCTGGCGAAAATGAATGCGCGGCCAAGAGTGTTGGTTTCCGCATCGGCGATTGGCTACTACGGGAACTGCGGAGAGGAAGTGCTGACGGAGGAAAGCAAGCCGGGAACGGATTTTTTATCGGGGCTCGCGCGAGAGTGGGAAGGGGAGGCATTGAAAGCAGAGGCACTGGGGATTCGCGTGGTACTGGCGCGGTTTGGAATTATCCTGGCGCGGCATGGCGGCGCACTGGCAAAGATGCTCCTTCCGTTCAAGCTGGGCGCGGGAGGTAGGCTCGGTTCGGGCAAGCAATGGATGTCGTGGATCACGCTGGAGGACGTCACTCGGATCATTCGCTGCGCGATCGAGAACGGAGCGGTACGCGGCGCAGTGAATGTCGTCGCGCCGCAACCAGCGCAAAACACCGAATTCACAAAAGCACTGGCGAAGGCGCTGCATCGGCCAGCGCTCTTTCCTGTTCCGGGGTTCGCGCTGCGACTGGCGCTGGGTGAAATGGCCGACGCGCTGCTGTTATCCAGCCAGCGCGTTAGGCCGCAAAAGCTACAGCAACTTGGTTACACGTTCCTGCATTCAGACTTGCCATCCGCGCTGAGCCCGATCCTGGCATAAGCTCCGAGAGCTTCTCCTCATTTCAACACGTTGATGGTGACCGAAACGCGCATCGTGTGGCCGTTGAGCGGGTCAGTGGACAACGTGTTTTCAGAGGTCTGGCCGTCTTTGAGCAGCAGACTCTCGTTGGTCCTGAATTGGCGCACGAGCGGAAGGCCATTAGGCTCAGCCACGAGTCTTTCTCCTTCGGAGGATTTATTCAGGTAAAGGGCAGAGCGCTCAAAAATCCAACTGATCAGGAAGCGGCCGTCCTCTTGACTTTGGATGCGGCAGTCAATGTTTGATCCCACATCCATATAGGTAGTCTTTTGATCTTTACCGTCGATCTCGATGGGAATCCGGACACCGGTTCTCAGGCTGGCGCCGTAATTGTTTCCGGCCTTTTCGCTGGCAGGGACGGTAAAAGTATAGGGCATGCTGGAGATCTTCTTTTCACCGTCGAGCTCGGTGAAAACGATCTGCACCTTTACGGGAATGAGAACCGTGGCCCGCTCCTCGGTCTTGGACTTTTCTTGGGACTTGTCCTGCGCACAGGCTTGCCGCAAAGGCAAAATGAACAAGCCAAGCAGGCAAAGATAGACGAACTTTTTCATTGCACCCCTCCTGGAGAATTCGAAAACGCTGCAGGTATTGAAATCCAAACGGAAGTCATTTCGATCCATCTTCCGTCAAGAGCTTGACGTCAAGCTGAGCAATTTGGATCGGCGCAACTTCGAGCGGCTTGACTGAGACTTCGTCTGCACCCTGCGCCACCAGCGGTGCGCGCTTGTGCGAACTCCACTGCTGCGCGTAACGGGCCAACAAAACTTCCTGGTCCCGGGGGACAAGAACTTCAGGCATCGACTTGCTACTTGCTAGCCCGCCGGGAGACGAGGAATTCCCGGCAACAGACACTGGAAGGCGCGGAATCAAGTCTTCCCTCTCCAAACCAGCAGAGGATAGGGGAGTTCGCCTACCTGGAATGACCTGCTCAACGGGGGGCCGAATAGTGGCGGTATTTGTGGGCGGAGTTCTGGGATCATTGTGCCGGATTCCACCGGCAAGGACCAACGCCACCGCAACGGCGGCGCCAGATAGAGCAAACCAAGTCGAACCCCAGCGCGGAGGCGCGACGGCAACCTCGTCGACCGCCGCGCGGACGCGCGGAAGCAGTGAGGGCGGGACTTTCATGTCTGCCACGGCGTGAAGGCCGGAATCGATGGCGGCAAAGAGCGACTGCTCCTGGGCCAACGCTTCGCGGCAGGAGGCGCACTCGGCGAGATGCGCGCGCAGCTCCCTTTGTGGCGTGACGCCGGGTGCGGCGGCCTCAATTAGCGCATCTTTATAGTGTTTGCATAGCATCGCAACTTCTCCGCTAATTTCTTTCGTGCAATAAAAATTCGCGATTTCACTGTCCCGATAGGAACACCGACCATGGCCGCAATTTCCTCAATCGTGTAACCGTCCATCGCCGAAAGCAAAAGCACCAGACGCAGTTTCTCTGGCAACTCTTCGAGCGCGCGCTCCAGGTGGCCCTGAAACTGGTTCGAAGCGGCGACGTCTTCCGCCGTGACGGGCGGCGGAAGATGCGTGGGCTGGGACCACAGCGTGTCGCGCTGCTCGCGGCGCTTCGCCGAGCGTAACCGGTCGAGCGCGAGGCGAAACGAAATGCGCACCAGCCAGCCACGAAAACGGCTGCGGTCCCGGAGGCGCTCGAAACTTTTGTAGGCGCGGAGCAGAGCTTCCTGGGCTACGTCCTCAGCATCCGCGGTGTTGCGCAGAACTCCCTGCGCAACGCGGTAGGCCAACTCGCGCACCAACTCGCTCCTTGCTGTGCTGACTGGTTGGTTCAGAACCAGCTCCTGCATAGGACCCCTTCTGAAGGCTCCAACACCGCTGCCCGCGGCAAGCATAGGCTTGGTCCCCGTACAACTACCTGACGCCGCGGTGGCGGTTACGGTTCACTCCGGATGGTACCGCTTGGGGAGGGCTGAGGCCTGTTAAATCCCCAATTGCCCGAGCAGCTCTTCGAGATTGGCTTCGCTGACCACCACTTCCCGGGGTGGCTCCCCTTGAGGGCTGGCCCTAACCACGCCTTCGTCGAAAGCATTGAAAAGGCGCATCTTGGCTACGGCGTATTCCTCTGAACTCGAGAGCGCGCGGCCGTTTTGCGCCGCCCAGCCATCGAGCGCGGATTGATGGACGAAGATTTTGAAGGGGAAAGCAGTTTGGCGATCGACCGAAACGACATAAGTGAACTCGCCGCCGGGGCTGGAGCCGCGTTGAGCGCGGTTGCCCTCGAAGAAATAATACTGGTACACAAAGCCGTCAGCGGCGGAGTAGCTTTTAACGCGGCGAACGGCATCCGGGCGAGCCATGCAGGGATTATTGGCAGTCGAGCAGCGGAAGTCAACGCAAGGGTGGGAATCTAGAAGCTCGTGAGGTTGTGCCAAAATGAAATGGACTCCTTGTGTTCAAACGCCAAATCAGGACGAATGCGGTTCGAAGAAGAGAGGCTTGCATTAGTTTAACCACCGTGCCAGCAACCCAAAGAATCTCTAACAAAGCTGCCAGCTGCTTATTTCCAATGCCTTTTCGCTGAAAAAAACGTGGCCGCAGCTCCGAAAGCCTACGATTTCGAATCGGTTCTGACTCATGAGCTCGGACATTTCCTCGGCTTTAGCCATTCCGCGGTGTGGAGCGCCATGATGTTTCCGTTCGCTCCCGCGCCGGAAACCATCAGCGGCACGCGACCCAGCAGCCCGATGCTCCACTCGGCGACGACGACCGCACTGGGTTGCGCGTTTTGTATCCCGACCCGGCCGATCCGCTCCATCAGGGCTCCGTCAGCGGAAGAATTATTCCTTTGAACCCCCCTCGCCCTTCCGGCTTATCGGCCGAATGTGACTGGAGTTCGGCGCGCACATCGTGGCTGTAGACAATACGACGGGGGCGGTAATCGGCGCAACGATCGGGGGATGGAGTTGCGCTGCGCCGGGGCCTGTGCAGTTTGACGGCACGTACTAATTACCGGATTGCCTGCAGGAAG
>QHYJ01000173.1 GCA_003223255.1 Acidobacteriota bacterium
GGACACCTGGGATTACACACGCCGCGACGTGATGATTGCCATGCGCGACGGCGTCAAGCTGCACACCGTGATTCTCGTGCCCAAAAGCGCGAAGAACGCGCCGATCCTCCTCACGCGCACACCCTACAGCGCCACGGAACTGACGTCGCACGCGCCAAGCGCTCACCTCGGCCTAATCCTCTGGGGCTACGACAACGCGACCGAGGTCATCGTCGAGGGCGGCTACATCCGAGTGGTGCAGGACGTTCGCGGCAAGTACGACTCCGAAGGCGATTACGTGATGAACCGCCCGCTGCACGGCCCGCTGAATCCCACGCCCGTGGACCATTCCACGGACACCTACGACACCATCGAATGGCTGGTAAAAAACCTTCCGGAGAGCAACGGAAGAGTCGGCATCCTCGGAATTTCTTACGACGGCTTTTTGCCCTTGATGGCCCTGGTGAATCCGCATCCCGCGCTGAAAGTGTCTGTGCCAATGAATCCCATGGTCGACGGCTGGATGGGCGACGACTGGTTCCACAATGGCGCGTTTCGACAGCAGAACCTGCCGTACATCCACGAACAAGAAGCCACGCGCGACAACAAAGCCAAATGGTGGGTCAGCCACTTTGACGACTACGACGAATACATGGCCGCCGGTTCCGCGGGCGAACTCGGGCGTATTCACGGCCTCGAACAAGTCGGCTTCTGGCGCAAGATTCTCGAGCACCCGAGTTACGACTCGTTCTGGCAGCAACAAGCGATGGACAAGATTCTTGCCGCGCAGCCACTGAAAGTTCCCACCATGCTCGTGCACAGCTTGTGGGACCAGGAAGATATTTACGGCGCCATCGCGGTCTACAAAGCCATCAAGCCAAAAGACACGAACAATGACAAAGTCTTCTTGGTGATGGGACCGTGGCATCACGGCCAGGAGATCGAAGACGCCAGCTCGCTCGGCGCGTTGAAATTTAGCAGTGCTACTGGCCCGTACTTCCGCAAAGAAATTCTCGCGCCATTTCTCGCGCAATATTTGAAAGACGGAGCGCCGAAAGCCGATGTCGCGCCGGTTACCGCATTCGAAACCGGCACAAACCAGTGGCGGCGCTTGCCAGCATGGCCCGCGGGCTGCCCCAGCGGTTGTGCGATTCAGGCCACGCCGCTCTATTTGTCCGCAGAATTGCGGCTGAGCTTCACTGCACCGAAGTCGAACGATGCGCCGTTCGACGAATACATTTCCGATCCCGCGAAGCCGGTGCCCTATCGCGCGCGCCCCAACCAGCCCGTGGGCTATAGCGGTCGCTTCACCTGGTCGCAATGGCTGGTGGACGATCAGCGCGAACCTTCCGGGCGGCCCGACGTTCTGGCCTTTGTTTCCGACGCATTGCGCGAGCCCATGAAAATCATCGGCCAGCCCATCGCCAACATCGTCGCGTCCACCAGCGGCACCGACTCCGATTGGGTGGTGAAATTAATTGACGTTTACCCGGACGAAGTGGCCGGCCAGTAAGAAATGGGCGGCTACCAACTAATGGTGTCCGCGGACGTCTTCCGTGGCCGCTATCGCGAAAGCCTGGAAACTCCCAAAGCAATCGCTCCTGACAAACCGCTGCTCTATAAGTTTGCGTTACCGACCGCGAACCACGTCTTCCTGCCGGGACACCGCATCATGGTGCAAATCCAATCGAGCTGGTTCCCGCTCTACGACCGCAACCCGCAGACGTTTGTGCCCAGCATTTTCTGGGCGAAGCCGAGCGACTACAAGAAAGCTACGCAGCGCATTTATCATGCGCCAAGTCAAGCGAGCTTTATCGAGCTGCCCCTGATGGTCACGCACTAGCGTTTTTCAAAAGACCTCTTTCCAATAGTCGCAGTCCGTACCGCCCGGCGCGTCCGGTCTGTAGCCGCTGGCTTTTCGAGCCCAGGGATTGCCGCCGGTAGAGACAATACACGGTTCCCGCCAATTCCAAGCCGGCGTTTTCAAGACGCATAAGTCGCTTTTTATGTTTAAGTTAGGTCGCCAGGACTTCGTGACGCGGGGCTTCAAAACCGGACGCGAAATGCAAATCGGAACTCACCACCAGTCCCTACCTAAGCCGCCCTCGCCCTTGCCCATAAGACCACAAACCAATTCCAGTTCCAGAACCCGGGTTACAGAACTCCCGAACATTCCGCGCTATCGGTTTTTCTCTCGAACCCGGCGCAGAATGGCCCATGCCACGTTTCGGCAATGGAACATTCCTGGGGCATCGGCTTCGCTCTCTGGTGCTGGGCGCAGGGATTTTTCTCCTCGCTTGCCCGCTCCCACTCCTGGCCAACACGCCCCCGCTTCTCCGCGCCGTTCCGTCAGGAAGCTGTTACTGCCAGTGTTCGGAATCGAAGCCGCACGGCGGCTGCGTGAAGATGTGCGAAACAAAAAAATATGCGCGTCGCTGGTGGGCCACGAGTTGCGCGAAGCCTCACCTCCACACGCCGCTGCGCGATTCCCACGCCGGCCCGCGGTTCCCGCATTCTCGCCACGCCGAACACGCGCAACTTCAGAAATAGTTCTTACGCTTCGTTTTCCGGTTTGTCATCTCAGATGGGCGGCTTGGTATGGCTCGCCACCGCTTCGCGGAAGGCAGCGAGGTTGTTCTTGTCGACGATGGCCGTTCCCGCATCCACCCAAGCTGGCATGGACGGAGTGGGCGCGGTTCTCCAATCCTTGAAGTCGTGGACGGCGTTGTGGTGCAGATCGTCTAAAAATTTTAGTCCGTAGAAACTCATCACGTACGGCTTCTGCACGACGGTGGCGGTAATCGCGCCGCGCTGAATCCAATCCAATGTCTCAGGATCCTTGTCAAACGCCACAATGGGAATCTTGCCGGTGAGGTCCACGCGGTGAAGCGCATCGGCGGCGCCGGCGCCTCCGGAAGCTTCAAGCCCGATGATGCCGTCGGGCTTGTCTTTGCCTTGCAGCAGAGCGGTGATCGCGTCATAGGCGTTGCGCGAATCGCCCTTGTCATCAATGGTCTTGGGAATCTTGATTCCGGGATATTTCTTGAATGCTTCTTCGACGCCGCGCACGCGGTCGCCCAGATTGTATTGCCCCGGGATGGTGATGATCACAACGTTCCCCTTGCCGTGGAGCAATTCCGCCATGCGCTTTCCGCTCTCCTCGCCCGCGCGCAAGTTGTCTGTGCCCACGAAAAGAATGCGCTTGGATTCCGGCGAATCCGCATCCACGCAAATCACCGGTATGCCCTGCTGGATGGCGGAGTCGATGGGTTCCCGGAAGGCTTCCGGATTTGCCGCAGAAACGAGGATTCCGGAAGCGTGTTGCGTGACCGCTTGCTGGAAGGCGCTCACCTCGTCGTTTACGGAAAAGTTCGCCGGCCCGGTAAGCTCGGCTTTAACCCCCAATTGTTTGGCGGAATCTTCCAAGCCCGCCGCCGCTTCCTGCCAATACGGCAAGCTGGTGTTAAAGGCAACGAAGAAGTACCGTTCATCCGCTTGGTGGTAAGGAGCCTGGCAAGCCACCAGAAATCCTGTCAGAAGAATTATCGGGAAAAGCACGCGAGCGAGACGAGGTTTCATCGGAGGTCTCCTTGCGGAAGTTTTTTGGAACGCGGACAAACCGTGGACACCAATCCGGGTACAATCTGGGCCGTCGGTGCGTAAGCCTATCACAATTGCCGGTGGGAAGAGCATCTTCTAGATGACGCGAAAATACCTGCTCGAAATCAGCGTGGAAACGGTCGAAAGAGCCACCGCCGCGGAGCGCGGCGGCGCCGACCGCATCGAATTGTGCGCGGATTTGTCCGTGGGCGGCCTCACGCCAAGCCGCGAGCTGTTGCGCAGCGTGCGCGAGAGAGTTCGTACCGCAATTTTCTCTATGATTCGTCCACGCCCGGGAGATTTTGTCTATGCCGCCTCGGAATTTGCAGCCATGAAGCGGTCCATCGCGGAGGCGAAGGAATCCGGAATGGACGGAGTAGTGCTGGGAATTCTGCGTCGGAACGACGAAGTCGATGTGGAGAGAACAGAAGAACTGGTCGATCTTGCAAAGCCATTGCCGGTAACGTTTCACCGCGCGTTCGACGAGTGCGCCGTTTTGCGCGAAGCGCTCGAAGCCGTGATGCAAACCGGCGCCGTGCGAATTCTCACTTCCGGCGGCGCGAAAAGCGCTTTGCAGGGGGCCGCGAGGCTGGCAGAACTCGTCGCGGCGGCGCGGGACCCCATCCTGGTCCTTCCCGGGGCCGGCATCACCCATTCCAATGTTGCCGAGGTCGCGCGAAAGACGGGCGCCCTCGAATTTCACTCCGGCCTTGGCACCGTGTTTCCCTACTCCTACCGCGACTCCGCCGCCTTTGAAGCCGAAGTCCGAAAATTGGTGGACCAACTCAAGGGGCGTGGAGCAGGTTAACGGTTTAGAGTTCGCTGTTAACCGTGGAAGACAAGCGGAACAATCCCCGGACAGAAACGTGACTGGTGACCGGTGGGTAGCATTCTGCCTGGTTCGCATTGGCCGCGGTGGTATTTAGGTCCTGCCACGATTCCTCGCTCCGCTCGGAATGACAGGCGCGCTATTTGGCTGACGGAGGGAAACGCAGGGGCACGACATGTCGTGCCCCTGCGAGGAAGGAGAGGCCACGGCGATGTAAAGTCGCCGTTACATGGCACCGCGTCAGGCTTTTTGGGCTTGGCGGCGCAGGAACGTCGGGACGTCCAAATCGTCCGGAGGAACTTCCGGGCTCACGTCACGCACATTTTGCTGACCCTGATGCACGACGTTCGCCGGCTCATGCACGGGCGGCTCCATCATTTCGCGCCCGGCTTTCCAGGTTTTGGGCAAGAAGGATTGCTTCGGCTGGACGTTTTTCTTGTTGGCTTCCCTGAAGCCCGCAGCAATCACGGTGATCTTGACGGAATCCTTCATGGTGTCGTCCTGCACAGCGCCGAAGATGATGTTGGCATTTTCGTGGGCGGCCTTTTGGATGACGCTCGAAGCTTCGTGAACTTCGTGCAGCGACAGGCTGGAGCTGCCTGAAATATTGATGAGGATGCCTTGCGCGCCTTGAATGGAATTGTCTTCGAGGAGCGGGCTGGCGATGGCGCGATTGGCGGCGTCAATCGCGCGATTCGTACCCGTGCCCACCGCCGTGCCCATGACCGCATAGCCCTGGCCGTGCATGATGGCTTTCACATCGGCAAAGTCGCGATTGACGATGCCGGGCACGGTGATAATGTCCGAGATGCCCTGCACCGCTTGGCGAAGAATGTCGTCGGCGATGCGGAAGGCGTCGAAGAAACTAGTGCCGCGCTCGACGGTGTCCATCAAACGCTCGTTGGGAATGACGATGACGGTGTCGACGGCGCCGATCAATTCCTGGAGCGCCTGCTCGGCCTGCATCATGCGGCGCTTGCCTTCGAAGACGAACGGTTTGGTGACCACGGCGACGCTGAGCGCGCCCAGTTCGCTGGCGAGCGAAGCCACCACGGGCGCAGCGCCGCTGCCGGTGCCACCGCCAAGGCCGGAAGTGATGAAAATCATGTCCGCGCCTTCCAGCGCCTCGATGATTTTCTCCGTGTCTTCGAGCGCGGCGTTGCGGCCAACCTCAGGATTGGCGCCTGCGCCCAGCCCCTTGGTGAGCTTGGCGCCGAGCTGCAGCTTTGCGGGCGCCTGCGAGAGCTTCAGCGCCTGCAAATCGGTGTTCGCCGCGATGAATTCCACGCCCTCCAGCTTGGCGCGAATCATGCGGTTGACCGCGTTGCAGCTACCCCCGCCCACGCCGATGACTTTGATCTTCGCCGGCTGCAGCTCTTCACTGAAGCTCATGCGAATTCCCGCGTCTCTTCCCATCATATTTTGTCGACCTCCCGCAAGTTCGCCGCGCCCCGCGGGCAGGGTCACGAAGCTCCGGCAAACATGGCCTTCAATTTGGATACCAGGGTCCCCGAGCGATTGGGACCGGCACGGCGCGCCTTCGCGCCAGACAGCACCAGTCCCACAACTGTGGCGTACTCCGGTTGCGCTACCTGTTCCGGCAGGTCCGCCAAACCTTTCGGCTCCGCGATGCGCACCGGCAAATGAAACGATTGCTCGATGAGATCATCGAGGCCGCGCAAACGCGAGCCGCCGCCGGCAAGAACGAATCCGGCGGGAATCTGGCCGTCGAGCCCGGCGCGGTGCACGTCGTCGCGAATCAGTGAAAGCAGTTCCATGGCGCGCGGCTCGATGATGTCCGTGAGCATGTGCGGAAAAATCGTGCGCGGCGGACGGTCGCCGACGCTGCCGATTTCGATCGCGCCGTTATCTCGAATGAAAGAGGACGCGGCCCAGCCGTGCTGGCGCTTGATGCGCTCCGCTTCGGGGATGGGCGTGCGCAAGCCCACGGCAAGGTCGTTGGTGAAATGATCGCCGCCAATCGGAACTACGCCGATGTGGCGAACCACGCCGCCGCCGTAAGAAATGATTTCGGTGGTGCCGCCGCCGATGTCTAGCAGGCAGCAGCCGAGGTCGCGTTCGTCCTGGGTGAGGCAGGCTTCGGCGGAAGCGAGCGGCTCGAGTACGGTGTCGCTGATAAGGATGCCCGCCTTGTTCGCCGCGGTGACGAGATTCTGCGACGCAGCGATCGAGGAAGTGACGACGTAAACATTGGCGACGAGGCGCTGGCCAACCATGCCGACGGGATCGCGGATATTGTCCTGGGCGTCGACGATGAATTCGTGCGGAAGGACGTGGAGGACTTCGCGATCTTCGGGAAGGGAGATGTTGCGCGCAGCATCCACCGCGCGGCGCACGTCTTCTCTTTCGATATCGCGCGGCCGCGGGCCGAGGCTGATGCCGCCGCGGCTGTTCACGCCACGCACGTGGTTTCCGGCCACGCCGATCAGCGCTCCCTCGACAGGCACATTGGCGACGCCTTCAGCTTCTTCCACGGCGCGGCGGATGGAACTCACCGTGGAGTCGAGATTGACGATGAGTCCTTTGCGCAAACCTTTCGATTCGGCGGCGCCAAGAGCCAGAAACTTTATGAGTTCGCCGTCGATTTCGGCGATGAGGATGGAAGTTTTTGTGCTGCCTATGTCGAGCCCCACCAGGTATTTGTCTTTCTTCGCCAATCCGCCGCTCCTCCGGACGAAAACTATCTTGCTCTCGCCGCCACGGTGCCCGCACTGGTATCGGGATTCACGACCACTTGCCGCGTGTACTGCAAATCGATGGACTGCACCCGCCCGGTATGGGCTTGCCACTGCGCAAAATTGTCCACGAGCATCTTGAACTTGCCGGAGAAATCGCTGGAGCCAAAATGGACGGTGACGGCCTGCGGATCGGTCGGGCTGGCCAACCCGGCCATGACTACGCGCAAGTCTCTGGGAACGGAGAGATCCACTTCGCTGACGTTTTGCGACGAGCCGCCGCGCACCAGTTCAATGTCCTTCAGAAATTCCTTGTAAAGTCGCATGCGCTTTTCGCGCTGCTCGCGCGACATGTCATCCGATACCCCGGTGACGACGGGGAATTGAAAATCCGCATCGCGCGGACGGTCGAGGATCACGCCGTGGCCGTCGATCAATCCCAATTCATTGCCATTGCGCGCAAAAGCGATGGGTGTGCGCTCGCTGAGCTCGATGTGAATGCGATTCGGGAGAATACGGTGGACGGTTGCGGACTCGACCCAGGGGATTTGCTCGAGCTGGTTGCGGCGCGCGTCGAGCGGAATGCGCAAGACGCTGCGATTGCGGTCTTCATAGAAGGGCTTCAAGACGGCTTCGCGCGTAACGACGTGATTGCCGGCCAGCTCGATCTGCTCGGGCTTTAAGAGCAGCATCGACGGCGAATAGAGAAGGAATTGCGTGCCATAAAACGCGGCTGCGGAAACGGCTGCGCCGGTAGCGGTGAAAACGAGAATGCGGCGATAGAACGTCCAGCCGCGGCCGCCCAACTTTTTGCGGCGGATTTCGACGGGCTTCTGGCGGCGGAGATAGCGCGGCTCGTCGTCGGGAATTAGCTCGGGGCGGTAGCGGTCGCTGGCCTCGGCCCCCGCGGTTGCGTTCCTTTGCATGGGCTTCAGGCGTTCCAAACAACCACCTCGTTTTCTAAGCCCACCCCGTAACCTTTTTGGACACGCTCGCGCACGTCGGCGATCAGCGCCAGCATATCTTTGGCGGAGGCGTGACCCGTATTCACAAAGAAATTGGCGTGGCGATCGCTGACACGCGCATCGCCGACGGAGAGCCCCTTGAGCCCCAATTCATCAATCATGCGGCCGGCGGACGCGCCAGGAGGATTTTTGAAGATGCAGCCGGCACTTTTCTGCCCCAGCGGCTGACTGGACCGCCGTTTTTCGTTGCAGATACGAATGCCTTTTAGAATTTCGTTGTACGGTTTGGAGGGTAGTTCCAATATCACTGCGAGCATCATATCATCAGGCGCAAAAGAAGTGTGGCGATATTCAAAAGAAATTTGATGCCCCCGAAGGGTTTCGATTTGGCGGGTGGCGGCGCGGTAGAGCTTCACTTCGCGGACGTAGGTGCCGATTTGCATGCCGTAGGCGCCGGCGTTCATGCGCAGGGCCCCGCCTACAGTGCCGGGGACTCCGATTAAGCCTTCCATCCCGCCAAGGTCGTGCTTCGCACAGAAGGTGACCGTGCGGCCGAGGTCGCCGGCGGCATCGACGTGAGCCAGATGGCCCTCGAGAACGACGTCGGGTTGGGGCGGAACGAGTTGCAAGACGACCCAGGGCAATTCACCGTCCTCCACGAGCAGGTTGGAGCCACCGCCCAGGAATTTGTGGGGGATTTGGTTTTCGTCGAGAAGCTGGAGCAGGCCAGGAATGCTTTCGTGGTTGGAGATGCGGAGCAGATCGGTCGTGCCGCCGATGCCCAGCGAGGTCCATTCCGAGAGCTTGGTGGCGGGCCGCAACTCAACGCCGAGTTCCGCCAATTGTGTGAGCAGCTTGCGATCGTTAATACGCATGTTCCGCGGGATGCTCCGCTCCCAGAAGCACCAGGAATTCATTGCTGGCGCGGCTGACGCTGCCCGCGCCGATGGTCAAAATGGCGTCGCCGGGTCGCGCCTGTTTGAGCAAAATCTCCATGCCCTCGTGAAGCGAAGAAGCGTAGTGAACATTCTTGTGGCCAGCGTGGCGAATGGCGCCAGCAAGCGTTTCGCTGGTTACGCCGGGGATGGGCGATTCGCTGGCAGGATAGATATCGGTCAAGACGAGAACGTCGGCTTGATTGAAGGCACGGCAGAATTCGTCCCACAGATGCTGTGTGCGTGTGAAGCGGTGCGGCTGGAACAGCACCAGCAACCGATTGAACTTGCAGCCGCGCGCAGCGGCGAGCGTGGCGCGGATTTCGGCGGGGTGATGGCCGTAATCGTCGATCACGGTAATGTTGTTGACGACGCCCTTGATGTCAAAGCGGCGGCCAACTCCCGCAAATTTTGCCAGGCCCTTGCGAATGAGATCGGAGGCGACGTTGAGGTACAGGGCCACGGCGGCGGCGGCCGCGGCATTGCGCACGTTGTGCATCCCCGGAGGATGCGACAGGCGGAAGAGGGCTAGATCGTCGCCCTTGTAGGTAAGCCGAAATTGGCTTTCCAGTCCGTCGAGTTTTACGTCGCTGATGACCAGATCGGCCTGGCTTGAGGTGCCGTAAGTGATGATGGGTCGCTTCACGCTGGGAATGATGGCCTGGACGTTGGGCTCGTCGACACAGAGAATCGCCGCGCCGTAAAACGGCACGCGATTCACGAACTGAATGAAGGCGTCCTGAATATCTTCGAGCGAAGTGTATTGATCGAGATGTTCGCGGTCGATGGTGGTCACGACGGCGACGACCGGTGCGAGCATCAGGAAGCTGCGGTCGCTTTCGTCAGCTTCCACGACAAAGTATTCACCCTTCCCCAGCCTGGCAGTGGTTCCCGCTTGATTGACACGTCCACCGATGACAAACGTGGGATCAAGATGCGCTGCCGCTAGAACCGAAGCAACCATGGAAGTCGTGGTGGTCTTGCCGTGCGCGCCGGCAACGGCAATGCCGTATTTCAAGCGCATCAATTCCGCGAGCATTTCCGCGCGCGGGATGACGGGAATTTTCATGTTATGCGCTTCGACAACTTCCGGATTTTCGGGCTTTACGGCTGAAGAGGTCACAACCACATGCGCGCCATCGGCGTTGGATGCCTGGTGGCCTTCGTAAATAGTCGCGCCTAATTTTTGCAGCCGTTCGGTAATGTTCGAAAGCTTCAAGTCCGAGCCGGAAACCGAATAGCCGAGCGTCAAAAGGACTTCGGCGATGCCGCTCATGCCGATGCCGCCGATACCGACGAGATGAATGCGCTGAAAGTTGCGAAAGGAGACCATCATGGATTTGCCCCCGGTCGAATAGCCTGCACGTTTGCGGCCTCTTCGATCAGGTTGACGATTTCGCGCGTGGCCTGAGGGTGGGCCATGGCGCGCGCGTTCGAAGAAAGCTTCTCAATTTCCAGGGGCTGGTCGAGCAACGAGAAAATCTCGCCAGCCAGCTTTTCGGCGGTCAGCTCGGGTTCGGTGATGAGGCGGCCGGCACAGGCACGGACCATTTCTTGCGCGTTGCGCAATTGATGGCTGTCGGTGGCTCTGCCAAAGGGGATAAACATGGCGGCGCGGCCTGCGGCGGCGACTTCCGCAGCGGTGATGGCGCCGGCGCGGCAAACAATGATATCGGCCCAGGCGAAGCGCTCGGGCATGTTGGTCAGGAAAGGCACGACTTCCGCTAGGATTTCGCGGCGCGCATAGGCGGTTCGGACGGCGTCGTAATCACGCTCGCCGGTTTGATGAACGATGGACAGCTCATTCTTTCGCTTGGCCAAACGATCCATCGAATCCACGAAAGCTCGATTGATTGGCAGCGCGCCTTGGCTGCCGCCCGTAATGAGCAAGCGCAGGGGCTTTCCTGGTTTGTGCGGCGGGATGGAAAAGAACTCCGAGCGCACCGGGCAGCCGGTGACAACGGCCTTTCCCCCCCAGGCCTGTGCAGAAACTCCATAGCCGGTGGCAACGCGCTTTGAAAGCCGCGCGAGAAGCTTGTTGGTCAAAGCATCATCGGTCCTGCCGCATAGCCCCCAACGCCAAACGCAGCGACCGGTTTGTGCTTGCGCAACACGCGCCGCGCGTCAAACATGGCCGGAACCAGCATGGTCAAATTCTTGAACAGCGTCGCGCCGCCCTTGCCTTTCAGCCCGGCAACACGCAGCGTCTCCAGCGGCAGCCCCGCTTGCGGCACCAGCTTCATCTCGATTCCTCGTTCGGTTCCCACCAGCACGACTTCCCTTTCTTTTCCCCGGGAAAGCCATTCCCGCGCAATGGCCAAAGCGGGGAAGACATGTCCGCCTGTGCCGCCGCCTGCGATTAAGAGCTTCACGGCTTAGGTTGCCTCGATTGGGGCAGGGCATGCTGCGCCCCTACCGGAGCAATGCCCGCGAAGTGCCATTCGTAGGTCATTCCGACACCGTCTGCTGCGAAATATTGAGCAGCACGCCGGTGCCCAGCAGCATCACCAGTAAACTCGATCCGCCATAGCTGATGAACGGCAGCGGAATGCCTTTGGTCGGAACCATGCCGAGTACGACCGCGAAATTGATCAGCGCCTGCCACAAAACCATGGCCGTGATGCCCAGGGCCAGCAAACGCCCAAAGGCGTCCGGCGCCGCAAAGGCCGCGCGGATGCCGCGCCTACCGTAAACGACAAAGAGCGCGATGACGAACAACGCGCCGATGAAACCGAGTTCCTCGCAAATCACGGCATAGATGAAATCGGTGTGCGCCTCGGGCAAGTAAAACAGCTTTTGCTTGCTTTCCATCAAGCCGACGCCGGTAAGCCCTCCGGAGCCCACAGCAATCAGCGATTGCCGCAATTGAAAGCCAGCGCCCTGCGGGTCGGAGCTGGGATCCCAAAACGAGAGAAAGCGGGCCATGCGATACGGAGCCAGCGTGATCAGCAGATAGAGCGCGGGGAGAGCCACCGCGAATCCGGTGGCGATCCATTTCCAGGAAAGTCCCGCGACAAACAGAATCGTCGTGGCGAACAAAAGGATGTCCACCGATGTGCCAAGGTCGGGCTGGGCAAGGATTAACGCCACGCAGACGAGGACTGGTGCGAAAGCAGGAAGAATGGTGTGCAGAAAATCTTCTTTGCAGAATTCCATGGCGCCTTTGCCGCGCCGCTTCTGATCCAAAAACCAAGCCAGGTAGAGAATGATCGCGAATTTTGCGAGCTCCGAGGGCTGAATCCCTACCGGGCCTAAACGAATCCAACGATGCGTGGCGTGGGAGCGATCGAGAAAAAATGCGCCGATCAGCATCAGCACAACGGCACAAAACACCGGGTAAATCACGGACGGCTGCCGGAGCTTGTGGTAATCGGTGCGCATCAAGACGAACATCCCGAGCAGGCCGATGAGAAGCCAGGCCGCCTGGCGAACGAGGAAGATGTACGAGTGACCGTACAACTGTTCGGCGGTCACTGCCGAAGCGCTCAAGATCATGACCGCACCAAAGAGGCAGAGCGCGAGCGTCACACCAAAAAGCCAGCGGTCACTGTCGGGGCGTCTTGGCATGTGGGTTCACCGCCCCCCTAAAGGAGTTGTACTCGCGGCCTGGCGCTCGAGCTGATGCACTAATTCCTTGAAGACACGGCCGCGGTGCTCGTAGTTTTGAAACTGGTCGAAGCTGGCGCACGCGGGGGCCAGCAAAACGACATCGCCGGCGCGCGCGGCGTGCGCTGCGGTTTCGACGGCGCGTTCGATGGTTCCGGCTTGCTCGATGGCCACACTGCCGGCAATTTGTTTTTCGATTTTGCCGGCGGCCGCGCCGATCAAGAGCGCAAGGATGGCTTTTCCCCGCAGGGGCGCTTGCAGCACCGTGTAGTCGCTGCCTTTGTCTTTGCCGCCCAAAATAATCAGGATGCGTCCCGGAAAAGCATCGAGCGCTTTCAAAGTGGCGTCGACGTTGGTGGCTTTCGAATCGTTGTAAAAACGCACGCCAGCGATTTCCGCGACGAACTCCAGGCGATGCTCGACTCCGGCAAAAGAGCGGACGCCTTTGGCGATCGCCGACGGTTCTGCGCCCGCTAGACGCGTCGCCGCTACAGCCGCGAGAACGTTTTCTACGTTGTGCGCGCCGGGGAGCGGGATATCTGCGAGCTTGAGGGCCGCTTCCTCGACTCCGTCACGACGAAACAGGATTTCCTTTCCTCTCAAGAAAACACCTTGAGCCACGCGCTGTTTGCGGCTGAGCCAGAACACTTGCGGTTTCGCGGGAGCATACGGCGTCGTGCCGGGATCATCCGCGTTCAGCACGGCGCTGTCCGCCTCCGTCTGGTTCTCGAAGATTCGCGCCTTGGCAGCGCCGTAACTTTCCAGAGTGTGATGGCGGTCCAGATGATCGGGCGTGAGGTTCAGGAACACGCTGATGTTAGGGCGGAACTTTTCGATCAACTCCAACTGAAAACTGCTCAGCTCCGCGACGGTAATGCTCTTATCGCTGGTTTTCTCCACGCACGAGATCAAAGGCATGCCGATATTGCCCGCCAGAATCGTAGAGAAACCAGTGTTCTTCAGAATGTGTTCGATCAGCGAAGTGGTGGTTGTTTTTCCATTCGAGCCGGTAATCCCGATGAGGCGACCTTTGAGAAAGCGGCTGGCCAGCTCGACTTCGCTCCAAATGGTGACGTCCTTGGCGCGCGCGAATTGCAAAAGGGGCGCATCGGCAGGTACGCCGGGGCTGGGAATGATCAGGTCCGCGTCCAGAACCATTTCCTGACGGTGGCCACCCAGTTCCAAAGCCACCCCGGCTTTTTGCAGAGTTGCGACCGTGTCGCTGAGCTCCTTTTCCGTGCGCGTGTCCGTGGCGGTCACGCGCGCGCCTCGCGCAGCGCAGAACAACGCCGTAGCCAAGCCCGTTCGGGCGAGTCCCACGACGAGCACACGCTTGTTCCGAAGCTCGATCCTCATTGACATCTCCAAGCGAAATGCTCCTACCGTTATATGCCTCAAAAACCGGGGCGCAGCATGCTGCGCCCCTACAAACTCACCGAAGCTTCAAAGTCGTCAGCGCAAACAGCGCAAAAACCAGCGCAGCGATCCAGAAGCGCACAATCACTTTGGATTCGCTCCAACCCAGCAATTCGAAATGGTGATGAATGGGCGCCATGCGAAAAATGCGCTTGCCGCGCAGCTTGAACGAAAACACCTGCAAAATAACCGAGAGCGCTTCGACAACAAAAATCCCGCCGACGAAAAACAGCAAAATTTCCTGCTTGATGATGACGGCGACCGTTCCGACCGTTCCGCCGAGGGACAACGACCCAACATCGCCCATGAACATTTCCGCGGGATGCGCGTTGTACCAGAGGAACCCTAAAGATGCGCCTACCAGAGCGCCGCAAAAAACGGTGAGTTCGCCCACTTTCGGGATGTATTGAATGTCGAGATAGGCGGCCCAGCGAAAATTGCTGCTGACGTAGGTAAGTACGGTGAGAGCTCCCGCCGCTATCACGGTACAGCCGATGGCGAGGCCGTCCAGACCGTCGGTGAGATTCACGGCGTTCGAGGAACCAACAATCACCACGCAGACAAAGACGAGGAACGGAAGAAAAGCGATTGGCCACCAGTACGGAGTGTTCATCAGCGGATGAATAACGAGGTCCGGGTGAATCCGTTTGGCAAAGGGAATTACCAGTTGCGTGGAGTAGACGTTGCGCTTGAGCAGCACCAGCAAAGAACCGCCAACGATTAGGCTGACCAAGACCTGGAAATAGATTTTTTTCTTCGCCGTGAGACCGAGGTTCTGGCGTTTCGAGACTTTGGCGTAGTCGTCGATGAAACCGATGATTGCGAATCCGCCCAGCGCGAAAAGTGCGATCAAGATGAAGGGGTTAGTTAAGTCGGCCCAGAGCAGCGCGGGAATCGCTGTGGATAAGACAATCAGGACGCCGCCCATCGTCGGCGTGCCTGCTTTCTTCTGATGCTGCTGCGGACCTTCTTCGCGGATGTACTGCCCGATCTGGAGCTCGCGCAAACGGCGAATCAGCCAAGGGCCAAAAACCAGCGCGAGGAACATCGCGGTCAAGCTGGCGTAGACGGTGCGCACCGTGATGTAACGAAAAACGTTGAGCGGGCTGAAGTCGCGCCGCAGAACTTCGACGAGGAGGTAGTAGAGCATTAGTGCCGAACCTCCTGCCGCGAAAACTCTCCCGGTGCGGCGTAACGGGCGATCAGCGCATCGACAATTTGCTCCATTTTCACGCCACGCGAACCCTTGATCAGTAGCAAATCGCCGGCAGAAACGAGCGTTTCTAGAAATTCGGCGGCTTCCGGCGGCGTGGCAAAGAATTTTGTCCGGGCGCGTGGCAGCCCTGCCGCCGCCGCTCCTTCGACGATTTGTGAAGCGTCGCCAGCAACGCCGAGGACCCAATCAATTTTTCCGGTCTTCGCCGCGAACTGCCCTGCCTCGCGGTGCAGCTCCGGCGAAGCGCTACCCAATTCGCGCATCTCTCCGGCAACCAGAATCCGCCGCTGAAAATTCGGCGTGGCCGCAAGCAATGCGGTCATCGCTTGCAGCGCCGCCGGGCTCGAGTTGTAGCTGTCGTTGATAAGCGCCGCACCGTTGGAAAAGCGCAGCAGTTCCCCGCGCATGGCGGGTGCGCGTAGCGTGTTGAACACGCTTTGCGCCTCGGCCGCGCCGATTCCCCAAATGCTGCCGGCCGCGAGCGCCCCCAAGGCGTTGGCAATCGCATGCCGACCTGGCACGGTGAGCTCCAACCGCACGCGCCCTTCGGGACTTACATAATCGAACGCTGACCCCAAGGCACCGCGGTCTTCAATTTCGTGGGCCATAAAAAACGCCGGCTTTTCGATGCCGTACGTCAGAACGCGGCCCGGCGCGTAAGGCCCAAACGCCGCGACGCGCGGATCGTCGGCGTTCAGTACGGCCGTGGATCCCCGCCCATTCAACCCTTCGATCAACTCGCGTTTCGCCAAAGCAATTTCGTCAACCGAAACGAAAAATTCCAAATGCGCGGGCGAGACGCGCGTCACCACACCAACGTCGGGCCGAGCAATCGCCGCAAGCCGCGAAAGCTCGCCGCGGCGCGACATTCCCATCTCGAGCACGGCCGCCTGATGCGCTTCTTCCAGGCGAAACAGCGTGAGCGGGAGCCCGTACTCGTTATTTAAATTTCCTTCGGATTTCAGGACCCGCAGCTTCGTGCCCAGCAAGGCCGCCAGTATTTCCTTCGTGGTGGTCTTGCCAACGGAGCCGGTGACGCCGACAATTTTCCCAGCCCAAGCTTCGCGCACGGCCCGCGCCAGTTGCTTGAGCGCTTCGAAAGTGTCGGCCACGGGCAGGCAGCGGTCGCCCACGCAGCCTGCAAAGCGCGGAAGCTGCGCTTCGGCCACCACCGCCGCGATGGCGCCAAGCTCCAGCGCACTGGCCACATGATCGTGTCCATCGTGACGCGGTCCGTGGATAGCCACGAACAGTTCTCCTGCACGTACCGTGCGAGAATCAATCGACACACCGGCCAGCCGGGCCATGGGGTCGAGTCCCGCCCCCGGCCGAGTACCCAAAGCGCCAGCCACCTGTGCAATCTTCCACCGCATAAGTTCCTCAAAGGGTTGGTTTTAGTCCAGTGCCCTACGGCTCGTTCGGTTTTCAACGTTTTGAGGGCTCCTCCTTTAAGAGAGCTCCGTTACTTGGCTGCCCCAACCTGCAGGGGCCCGAGCACCCTCGTTGGTACCTGTTGCTACCTTGAAACAAGCGCGCTAGGTGCCAAACCCTGAGCCATTGTGCGGCCCATCAAAACCACGCGCGCGCAGCGCGCGCCGCGCCACCTCACGATCGTCAAACTCCAGCGTGCGATCTGCGAGGATCTGGTAATTCTCGTGGCCCTTTCCCGCCAGCAGCACGATGTCGCCCGCCCGCGCTTCATCCATGGCCATGCCGATGGCTTTCTCGCGGTCGGGCTCGATCAGATATCTGCCAGCCGTTTTCTGTAGGCCGACGACAATGTCGCTGATGATTTTCAGAGGATCTTCCGTGCGCGGGTTGTCGCTGGAGACGATCGTCAGGTCGCTCAACCGACCCGTCACTTCTCCCATCACTGGCCGCTTGGTGCGGTCTTTCAATCCGCCGCAGCCAAAAAGCGTGATGATGCGGCCCTTGGGATTCAGTTCGCGGGCCGTACGAATCAGGTTTTCCAGGGCGTCATCGGTGTGCGCGTAATCCACGATCACCAGGAAGGCCTGGCCAAGATCGACGCGCTGGAATCGTCCGGAAACGCTCTCGAGATTCTGGATGCCCTTCTCGATGATTTCATTGGAAAAACCCAGCGCCTGCGCCGCGCCAATCGCGGCAAGCAGGTTGTAGACATTGATTCTGCCAACGAGCCGCGAAGCTGCCTGCAGTTTTCCGCTTGGCGTGTGCGCCGTGAAATTCAAGCCCTCGAAGCTGAGTTGGAATTTTTTGGTGGTAATGTCCGCATCAGATTCGAGCCCATAAGTCACGGTGTTCTTTGCCAAGCCGACCAATTGCTTTCCGTAACCGTCGTCGGTATTGACCACCGCGACTTCCGGCGCGCCTGCGCCGGTGCCTTCGAAGAGCCGCCTTTTCGCCGCGAAATAGTCTTCGAACGTTTTGTGATAATCCATGTGCTCGCGCGTCAGATTCGTGAACACCGCTGCGTGAAAATGGCAGCCCCACAAACGGTCCATCGAAAGCGAGTGCGAACTCGCCTCCAGCACCGCGTACTTTCCTCCCGCATCGCGAATCTCGGCAAAGAATCCTTGCAGATCCACGGATTCAGGAGTGGTATTGGGAGCGGGATGGTCACCGAGCGGCGTGTGATAAGCGATAGTTCCAAACAAACCGGTGCGCGCACCCGAGGCTTTTACAATCGCGTCTACCAGCGAAGCAGTAGTCGTCTTGCCGTTCGTTCCGGTAACCGCCACGAGTTGCAGGGCATAGGCCGGATGATCAAAGAAATTTGCCGATGTGATCGCCAGCGCCTTTCGCGCGTCTTTTACTTGAATCCACGCGACTCCGCGAGAAAATTTCTGGGGAGCTGGTTTTTCACTGGCAATGGCCACCGCGCCGCGTTTTACTGCGTCTTCAATAAACGTGTTTCCGTCCGCCTTGGCGCCATGCAACGCGAAAAAGAGCGCGCCTTTCTCCACCCTGCGGGAATCACAAGTCACCAGCTGAATCTCGATGCGGTCGGCAGCACTCGGCAGAGTGGCTTCTGCCCCGCGAAGCAACTCGCTCAGTTTCTTTCCCGTTATTGATCCAGCGACTTGGACAGAATGTTTCACAGGCGCGTCCTGCTCGATCGAGGTGGTGTGTTTCACCTGTTTTCCGGACCCAGTGCCATCTTCATCCTAATGCCTGCGCTTCCGTTTCGGCTTGGCTATCTTTGCCGCCGGTGCCCCGAATTGCACGGTCAGCTTCGCTCCGCGCCGTACCTTGATTCCCGCCGCTGGCACTTGACTTCGTGCAAGACCGCTGCCAACCAGGAAGGGATCCAGTCCGAGCTTCAAACACGTCTCCGTTACTTCCCGTACGGTCTTTCCGGAGAAGTCTGGCACCGGGACGTCTCCGCCTTCGTCCACGGCCACAGTGACGGCCGCCTGGCTTTTCGCACTCCGCGCTTTTATCCCGGAGGACTCGGCTGGGGATAGGTCCGGTAGAGCTGTAAAATCCGTTGGAGTGAAGTCCGAGAGCGCTGCTAAGTTTGATGCATTTGCTTCCTTGTAGGCAACTTGAATCAACCGTGGCTCGATCGGAATGTCGCGGGGCACATCCAGATAAGGCAACACTTGCTCGGCGATGCGCTTGAAAACTGGCGCTGCTACCTGGCCGCCTTCATGGGGCCCGACGGGCGAATCCAGAGACACAAGAATCGTTACTGCCGGATTGTTGATGGGGGCAAATCCTGTGAACGAGGCAATCAGTTGCGTGTGCGAGTAGCGACCCGTGGCGGGATCAATTTTTTGCGCGGAGCCGGTCTTTCCTGCGGCAGTCCAGCCATCCAAATGCGCCAGCTTTCCAGTGCCGTTCAAGACCGCGCCTTCCATCAGCCGGCGCAGCGTTGCTGCCGTTTCCGGCCGGATGACGCGCCGCGGCTCTGCCAGGGCCCGCAGACTGTCGGCGGGCAAAGCTTTATTTTCGCGGAGCAGTTCTGCGACCACATGCGGCTGGTAGAGAAGCCCCCCATTGGCAATGGAGGAAACTGCAGTAACGAGTTGGACGGGCGTGACGCCAACTTCCTGGCCCATGGAAATCGACCCGATAGAGACTGCCGACCAGTTCTCCAGCCGCCTCACCAGGCCTTTGCTTTCGCCAGGCAAATCCACGCCGGTAAGCTGGCCGAAGCCAAAGGCGCGAATGTAATCATAAAATTTGGGCGCTCCCAGCCGGAGCGCAATTTTGATCGCGCCCACATCGCTCGATTGCGCCAGGATGCCGGAGACCGTCAGCAAGCCAAACGGCTTATGGTCGCGAATGCGGTGGCCTGCGACGTACACAGCGCCGTTCTCGCAATCGAAAACTTCTTCTGGCCGGACGATGCCTTGATCGAACGCCGCCGCCAGCGTGATCAACTTGAAGGTCGAACCGGGTTCGTAAAGCGCGGTCACGGCGCGGTTCATGCGCGCTTCCGCGGATGCCTCATTTGCTGTGTTTGGATTGAACTTCGGCCAATTGGCCAGCGCGAGAATTTCCCCGTTGTTGGGATTCATCACCACGACCGAGCCAGCCAGGGCATGCGTCTTAGTGATAGCTACAGCGAGTTCTCTCTCTGCGATGTATTGAATCTGCTCGTCGAGCGTCAGGACGACATCCGCGCCGCGTTCGCGCTGCGCCTCCACACCGTCGAACCAACGCTGACGCGCGTCCGCCATCACCACAATTTTTTCGCTCTTGCCGCGAATCTGGCCGTCGAGCCCATATTCGATCCCGCCGAGGCCCTTTTCGTCGAGGTCGACAAAACCCAGCACGTGGGCAGCAAGGTCGCGCTTCGGGTAGATGCGCTGATTCTCTTTCTGGAAGTAAATGCCTTTCAGATTCAACGCTTCCACTGCTTCTTTCCTGTCGGGAGGCACTTTGCGGGCAATCCAAACGAAGCTTTGCGCGGAGCCCAATTTTGCTTCCAGCACGTCACCGGGGATTCCCAGCACGCGCGAGAGCAATTGGGCCGCAAGCTGCGCATCTCCGATTTCGATGGGCACGGCAAACACAGAGTCCACCGGAATGCTCATGGCCAGAGGATCCCTGTTGCGGTCGTAGATGGAACCTCGCTTGGGAGTGATTTCGATGGTGCGTTGCTGCTGCCGAGCGGCGCGGGCGAGGTATTCGCTGTGACGGAACAGCTGTAGGTAGCCCAGCCGGCCAACGATGGCGACGATACAAATCAGAATTAGGCAGGCAACGAGGAGCTGCCGCTCACTCGCCGTGAACCCCCGTTTGTCGATCACCGCTCGGCGGTCCACCTTCACGACGTGCGCGCGGTTGAGGGGCATGATGAATCAGTTCGGCCGATGCTCTGCCTCGAGCTTCACTTCTGTGGGTACAAATACCATGACGCCTCACCGGCAATAGGTTCTATTGCGAGCGGTTCTGGCGTACGTATCTCGCAGCAGCCACCTGGGCTCCCGGCGGAGAGTCGTATTCGCGGACTTGCGTTGGCAGCGGCTCGGTCAAGCCCAATTGGCGGCGCGCAATCACGTCAATGCGCATCGGATTTCGCAGGCTCGCAATCTCCAGCTTCAAGGAAGAATTCAACGTCGCCGCTTCCACTTGTTTTGCTTTGACTTGCTCCAATTGGAAGCTCAGATCGATGCAGCGAAAGTGTTGGTAGATGTAGAGCATGAAGAAAGCCGCCACGAATGCGCCCAGCGCCAGCGTGCGGTAGTAATATCGCAGCTTGACTGGTTCAAATCGGCGCACCAAACGCGAATTGTCAATCCGCTTGACGGTCTGAAATTCCCGCGCCGGCCTTGCTTTTTTCCTGCTCGTCATCACTACACTCTTTCCGCGCACCGCAGTTTCGCACTTCGCGAACGCGGGTTGCCCGCCGTTTCTTCCCTGCTGGGCTGGATTACGTGTTTCGTCAGCACCCGGAGCGTTCCTGCCCGCTCTCCTTCTTGAAACGCGCGCTTAATGAGGCGATCCTCCCGCGAGTGGTAGCTCAACACCACCCAGCGTCCGCCCGAATTCATTGCGGCGGGGGTCCGAGAAAGAAACTGCCCGAGTTCCTCCAACTCTCGATTCACCGCTATCCGCAGCGCCAGAAACGTTTTTGTTGCGGGATGCAGTCTCTGCCTTCCCCATTGCTTTCGGACCCCTGCCACAGTCGCCGCCAGGTGCGCGGTGTCGCGTATCGGCCGCGCTCTTACGATCGCCCTGGCGATCCTTCTGGAATCGTGCTCGTCCGCTTCGCGGTAGAGCAAATCGGCCAGCTCTCGCTCCGGCCACCGATTCACAATTTCCTCCGCCGTCAATTCGTCCTCGGCATTCATGCGCATATCCAGCGGACCGGCCTCGCGAAAGGAAAACCCTCGCGCGGCTTGGTCAAGCTGCATGCTCGAAACTCCCAAGTCGGCCAAGACCCCGTCCGCCGGCGGAATCCCCAACTCGGGTGCGACCTCCGCAATCCTCGAGAACGGCGCGTGCACCACCGTCACCTTCGCCCCAAAGGTCTTCAGCCGCTCCCGCGCCATGGCGAGCGCCTGTGCGTCCCGGTCCAGACTGATCAGCCTGCCAGAGGCCAGTTTCCCGGCGATCGCTTGCGAGTGTCCGCCCGCTCCTACCGTGGCGTCGATGTACGTTCCGTCCGGCTTTACGCGCAGCCATTCGAGCACCTCTCCCAACATCACCGGCGTGTGCGCCGCACCCAAGCTCGTTACTCATTACCCCAACTAAATCCCCAAATCTTCCAAGGCCTTGTCGTCTTCGTCCGTGTACGGCTCATTCTTCAACTGATCCAGCATTCGCGTGTGATTCATCACTTCCAGGTAGTCCAGGTTGCCCAGCACATCCACGTCTCCCTTGGCCAGGGCCGATTCCCGCAGCACAGTCGGCAGGAGCAGCCTGCCCTGCCCATCCAATTCCACGGTCTGACCGTAATAGCTGGTTCGCATCAAAAACTTCCTTTTTGCTCGGTTCGTGCTCGGCATCTTCTCCAGCTTGTCTTCAATCCCCGACCAAACCTTCATCGGATAAATTCGCGCCGTTTCACCGGTGGTGCTGGTGATGTAAAACTGGTTGCCGTACTCCTTCAATTGGTCGAGAAACACGGCGGGTATCTTCAGACGACCCTTCTCGTCCACCTTCGCTGGACAGTTGCCCCGCAGCTTCATTTGCCCCGCTCAGCTCGACCCGATTGCCGGAATCGAACGCGAAAATGTGGTTTACAATGGCCAAAATGCCCACTTTCGCCACAACTCTGGGTAGTTGTCTACTTTGCCCTACCGCCCGCTACCTGACCCTACTCCTACCCACTTCTTACCACTTTACGCCACATCCTACTTGGTTTTGCGCCCTTGTCAAGAGAAAACATGCATTCTCAAAAAAAAGTTGTGATAATCCGCATGAACCAGACCGATGCTTTTC
>QHYJ01000171.1 GCA_003223255.1 Acidobacteriota bacterium
GTACAAAGCGGAAGAGGCTGGTCGCCAACTCGTAAAGGTAGACCCGAGAGGAACATCTCAACGTTGCCCGTGTGGAGCACGAGTGCCGAAGAAACTTTCAGACCGAAAGCACGTTTGCACTGCATGCGGTGTCATCGGCAAACGAGACCACGTTAGCGCCATGGAAATACTCAGGCTCGGACTGAGCCTTCAAGACGTAACGAAACCTGATGTAAGGGTATGCGTGTCTTGAGAAGCCGCCTCCTTCACGAGGCGGAGTATGTCACAAGTCACAAGCGATGATATATGCGACACCCACCCAGCTTTTTCTCGCCGCACCACGGGAGTGTCCTCTATGCTCTCCATAGCGGGGAACTACCATGTTTCAACACCTTGACTTTGTGATTGCTTTTGTCCTCCTCATGCTCGTTGTCAGCCTGTTCATTACGGCGGCCACGCAGGTTGTCGTCAGCTTGCTAGGCCTGCGCGGCGCCAATTTGCGCCGCAGCCTGGTGGACCTGTTGGAAACCGCCTATCCGGATCAGGAAGCCAGACACTGGGCAAAGGAAATTGCCCGCAGAGTCTTGCGTCACCCCACGATTTCCGACTCGATTTTTTCGCGCTTTCGCCTCCGCGCGGACCGGCTCCCCCTCATCTCGCCGGAGACCGCAGGAAAGCTGCAAAGCCTCAGCGCCTCAATTCCCATATTGCCCTGGATCATGGGTGGCGTTGAAGGCTTCTTCATCACTCCAATCGTCCTGGCGATTGCCAAGCGCTTGTTCGCCGCAGATCTTTGCCAATATTCGGACCTTCTGGCTGGCTATGTTTCAGCGATCAATTTTTGCAATCATCCCTGGCGCACCGGGGCGCTCGTAGGAGCGATTCTTGGCGGGCTGCTCAGCCGCTGGCGCCTGGCCACTTCAGTCCGTGTCGAGGAACTGCTGGCCGCCTTCGAAAAGCTCTCCGAACCGCTTCCCGGAACCCTGCCCGATGCCGCCCTGCGCACAATGCTCACGATCGCATGGCGGGAGAAGGAGCCGGGAGCCAGAGCAAGGCAAGGCGTGGAGCAAGGGGGTCGGCCTGTCCAACCGAAGCCCTGGTTCGATAACGGCATGGCGTCGCTCGAGAATGAACGTCTTTCCCCGGCGGCTGCGGATTTCGACGAAGGCATCGTTCGCCACGCCGAGCCGCTCGAAACGGAGGAAAGCATCGCCGTCGCAGTGGAAAACGCGGTAGCACAAGCGAAGGAACCCGAGCCGGAATTCACCCCTGCCACTCAAGAATTGACCCCTGTCTCTGCTCCTTCCGAGCCGCCCTTGGAAGGCTTGCGGGCTTGGTTCGATCACGTCATGGACAGGGCCTCGCAGCGCTTCACCGTGGAAGCACGCCTTGTAACGGTCGTGCTATCCTGTATCTTCGTTTTTGCCGGGCACTTTGACGCCGTTCGGCTGTTGCAGTCGATGTCCCAAGGCGCCGAATTGCGCGCACAACTGGCTGCCGCTGCGCAAGGGATTGACAATCGCGCGGAGCAATTCTCACGTCCAAAGCAAGGCGCTCACACCTTTGTGCCGGATGTCTATCGCAAGGCCATGGTTTCGATCTTGCGCAACAGGTCAGCCATCCCTGAACCGGAAGGGAGTGACGCCAAGCCTCCGGTGAAGCGGAAAGCGCGGGCCAGAGAGCGAGAAAAAGTCGCGGCCGCCGCGGCGGCCGCCGCGGCTCCCGCCGAAGACAGCGTCACCGCCGGAGCGAAAACCAAAGCCATGCGCGACCTCGAAACTATGCCGGGATTTGCCAGCCGGGAGGACGCAGAGTCTTGGCTTCGCACGACCTTAGATGGAAGTCCCGTGCGCGAGGGCCTTGCTGCCGCCTACCAGCAAGAAGTGAACGCGGAGCTGGTCAGCGATTCCGACAAGCTCATGGACCGGTCGGCTTCGCTGAAGAGTGAACTCGAGCGCTCTGAATTCAAACTCTTCCAGGACGCACGAGGCTGGCCGTCACCTTCGTCGCGCGAAGTGCCAAGCCTTTTGGTCACGGTGGCATTTCTCAGCCTGGGCGCTGCGTTTTGGTACAACACACTAAAGAACCTCGCGAGCCTTCGCCCGCGATTGGCAACCGGGCAAGAGCGCGAGCGCCAAGACCGGAAGCCGGCCTAGCGTTTCATTCCATCACTTCTTGAAACTTTTCCAATACGGCCGAGCCTAACTCCGCTACTCAATCCATGCCCGCATACACGTCGATTCCGACGCTGGAGCTGAAGTTCGATGAGACGGCCGGTGGCGTACCGCGGGAAAGCGGACGAGGCGGGGTTTGCGATGCCCGTTCGCGTGGGAGCAAATCGGGGCTGGTAGCCATGTTTGCGGTTCGCAGGTCAACCGGGCGCTGATCCAAAAGGTTCGAGACGAATCTGGGATCACGGGGGGGGCTCTACAAACGTTTACACCGTGGATTCCTCCGGGAAGCCCGTCTATTCCTGGACGGTTCTGGATCAGATTTTTTTGACACGTTTCTCGCCGAGCGAATCAAACCGCTGGTAGAAATCCTGTCCCTGCCGCGAGGATTCTTTTCTTCTCCACCAGTCACGAGTTACGAACCACAAGGTACGCCGCTAAAGATGACTTCGCAGCGCCGTTTGTGCGATTCTTAGCCCTCTGTTTGGACTGAGGAAGGGGACGATGCTCAAGAAATTCAAAGATTTGACGGAAAAAGAGATTCTGGCCATCGCCATCGGCGCGGAAGAAGAAGACGGGCGCATTTACGGGGATTTTGCCGACGCGCTGCGCGAGGAGTACCCCTCGACGGCGGAAATGTTCGAGGACATGCGCAAGGAAGAAGCCGTGCACCGCGACCGGTTGATTGCCATGTTCCGGCAGCGCTTTGGCGAGCACATTCCGCTGATCCGGCGGGAGAACGTCAAAGGGTTCCTCGAACGGAAGCCGGTGTGGCTGGTGCGGCCGCTGGGCGTGAAGGTGGCGCGCAAGCAAGCCGAGTTGATGGAGCTGGAAGCGCAGCGCTTCTATCACAAAGCGGCCAGCCGGACCAGCGACGCTTCCACGCGCGAATTGCTCAACCAGCTTGCGGACGAGGAGCGCAAACACACGCAGGTGGCGGGCGAACTCGAAGAAAAGCATCTCACCGAAAGCGCCATAGCGAAGGAAGAGGAATCGCACCGCAAGCTGTTTTTGCTGCAAGTGGTGCAGCCGGGGTTGGCGGGGCTGATGGATGGCTCGGTGTCCACGCTGGCGCCGTTGTTTGCGGCGGCATTTGCTACGAAGCACAGTTGGGACGCGTTCCTCGTGGGGCTGGCGGCCTCCATTGGCGCGGGAATTTCCATGGCGTTTTCGGAAGGGCTTTCCGACGACGGCTCGCTCACGGGACGCGGCTCGCCCTGGCTCCGCGGCGGCGTAACCGGGTTGATGACCACGGCGGGCGGAATCGGACACACACTGCCGTTCTTGATTTCCAGCTTTCGCGCGGCCACGCTCGTGGCAGCTGTGGTAGTTGCCGTGGAGCTTTGGGCGGCGTCCTTGTGTTTCTGACAGGCTGGCTGATCGGCAGCTCGTGATTGGAGGAGCGAAATTCGGCACGCGACGATCGAAACGCAAAATTCCAAAAGCGAGCTACCGTTGGTCCAACTGAGTGCGAGTATTCGCGGTTTCAAGTTTCGAATCTCTAACCACATCACCTACGGTGGAATTTCGAGCTTCGGGTCTTGTACGTTAGTCGGAGTGGGCGGGGGCGTGCGCGGGGGCGTGCGCGGGCGCGGGAGCAACACCGAAAAGGCGGCGCAGCCAGGATTGGAAGCGGTCCATGTAGATGTAGACCACGGGCGTGGTGAAGAGCGTGAGCATCTGGCTGAGGATGAGACCGCCAACGATGGTGATGCCGAGCGGGCGGCGCAGTTCCGAGCCAACGCCGCTGCCCAGGGCCAAAGGCGTGGCGCCAAGTAGCGCGGCCATGGTGGTCATTAAAATAGGCCGGAAGCGCAGCAGTCCCGCTTTGTAAATTGCTTCGACAGGCGACTTGTTCTCCTCCCTTTCCACTTGCACCGCGAAATCGATCATGAGGATGGCGTTTTTCTTGACGATGCCGATGAGCAGGATGATGCCGATCAGCGCGATGATGTTGAGGTCCGACTTGATGACCTGAATCGCGAGGAGCGCGCCGATGCCGGCGGAAGGAATGGTGGACAAAATGGTGATGGGATGGATGAAGCTCTCGTAAAGAATCCCGAGAACAATGTACACGGCGGCGAGAGCGGTGAGGATGAGCACTTTTTGGTTCGTCAGAGAATCCTGAAAGGCCTGTGCCGTGCCCTGGAAGGTGGCGTGGACGGTATTGGGCATGCCGATTTCGCGGCGAGCCGCTTCGATGTGATCGACGGCCGGGCCGAGCGAAGCACCCGGAGCGAGATTGAAGGAGAGAGTAATCGCCGGAAAGATGCCCTGGTGATTCACGGAAATGGCGGTAGTGGAAGGCTCGTAATGCGCGAACGCGCTGAGGGGAACGAGCTTGCCGGACTTGGAAGGAACGTAGATGGATTTCAAAGCTTCGGGAGATTGCTGAAACTCGGGAGCGACTTCGAGAACGACGTGGTATTGATTCAAGCCTTTATAAATGTTGGATACCTGACGCTGGCCGAAAGCGTCGCCCAGCGTGTTATCGACGTCCTGAACGGCGACGCCAAGACGCGCGGCGGTGTCGCGGTCGATGACCAGCGCACTCTGGAGGCCTTTTAGTTGCTGGTCGGAATTCACGTCGCGCAACTCCGGAATCGTGGCCATGCGACGCTGCATGACCGGCGCCCAATAGGTGAGATCGGAGAGGTTGTCGGCCTGCAAGGTGTATTGGTATTGAGCGCCGCCCATGCGTCCCCCCATGCTCAGGTCTTGAGTGGCCTGCAAATATAGGGCAGCCCCAGGAATTTTTGCAGTTTTGGCGCGAATGCGCGCGATGACTTGGTCGATGCTGGTCTTGCGTTCGCCGAGCGGCTTGAGCTGGCCAAACACGCGGGCGGTGCTTCCGCCGCTGCCGCCGCCGGTGAAAGACGTAACGGTGTCCACCGCCGGGTCGCTTAGCACCATGTCCACAAATTGGCGCATCTTCTGGGACATGGCGGTGAACGACAAATCCTGGTCGCCCTGAATCAAGCCAGTGAAGCGGCCAGTATCCTGCTGCGGGAAGAATCCCTTGGGAGTCCTGTAAAAGAGATAGACATTCAAGCAAACGGTACCGAGGGTAATCAACAGAATGAGGAATTGGTGCCGAAGCACCCAGCGCAGAGACACGTCGTAGGTCCGCAGAAGACGATTAAATGCGTTTTCCGAAAAACGATAGAGGCGATTGTGCTGGCCGGTCTCGGGCTTCAGGAACCGGGCGCACATCATCGGTGTCGCGGTGAGCGAGACGAAAAGCGAAACGCCGATAGCTACGCTCAGCACCACGGCGAACTCGCGGAAGAGACGGCCGACGATTCCGCCCATCATCAGAATGGGAATGAAAACGGCGACCAGCGAAGTGCTCATGGAAAGAACGGTAAAGCCGATTTCGCTGGCGCCTTTCATGGTGGCAGCGAAAGGTTTCATGCCGCCTTCGATGTACCGGGCGATGTTTTCAATGACGACGATGGCGTCGTCCACAACGAAACCGGTGGAGATAGTGAGCGCCATGAGGGAGAGATTGTCGAGGGTGTAGTGGCAAAGATACATGACGCCGAAAGTGCCGATGAGGGAAAGAGGAACGGCCACGCTGGGGATGATGGTGGCCCAGACGTTCCTCAGAAAGGCAAAGACGACGAAGATGACGAGAATGATGGAAATGGTCAAGGCGATTTCAACGTCGCGCACGGAAGTGCGAATGGTAGTGGTGCGGTCCACGGCCACGGTGAGATGCAGCGAGGGAGAAATCGAGGAGCGGAGAAAAGGGAGAAGGGTCATAACACGGTCGACGGTCTCAATCATGTTGGCGCCAGGCTGTCGGAAGATGGCCATGAGGACGCCGCGCTTTCCGTTCGAAAGGCCCAAATTGCGGGCATCTTCGACAGCATCGACGACCTCGGCAATATCGCGCAGGCGCACCGGAGCGCCCTGATGCCCGGCGACAACCAAGGGTTCATATTCGTAAGCTTTGAAGAGCTGATCGGTCGCGGCGATATTCCAAGTCCGACCCGTATTCGATAGCGCGCCCTTGGCCAGATTGGCGTTGGCGGACTGCAGCGACCTGCGAATCTGCTCGAGGCTGATTCCATAACTGTTGAGCTGATTCGGGTTGACTTCGACGCGAACCGCAGGGCGGGCGCTGCCCCAAGTGAACACCTGGCCAACGCCTTCGACCTGGGCCAACTTCTGCGCAAGGATAGAATCGGCGGCGTCATAAATCTGCGCCGGAGGAATATTGTCTGAAGTTAATGCGAGCATCAGAATCGGCGAGTCCGCAGGATTCACCTTGCGGTAGTTGGGCTGGCTGGGGAGGTCCGCGGGCAGCTGGCTGCGCGCGGCGTTGATGGCCGCTTCGACGTCGCGGGCCGCGGCGTTGATGTCGCGGTTGAGATCGAATTGGAGAGTGACGTTAGTGGTGCCAAGGCCGCTCGAGGAAGTCATCTGCGTGACGCCGACGGCCGAGGCCATCGTTTCAGGGCTTGCTCCAGGCAAACCAGCGCCCACGGAGATGGTGGGAAAGTCCACTTGCGGGAGCGGCGCTACGGGCAGGAAACGAAACGCGACGACGCCGGAAAGCAGGATCGCAAAAGTGATCAGCGACGTGGCCACCGGCCGACGAATGAAGGGCGCCGAGAAATTGGACGAAATGTGCTCCATTTAATCCCCGTGCGCGGGCTCTTCGATGGGATTGCCAATCTGCAATTGAAAGCGGCGCGCGAGCCAATCAAACGCCAGATAGACGACCGGCGTGGTATAGAGCGTCAACAACTGGCTGAGAAGCAAGCCGCCCACGATGGTGATGCCGAGGGGACGGCGCAATTCCGAGCCAACTCCGGTTCCCAGAGCAAGCGGCAAGCCGCCCAGCAAGGCGGCCATGGTGGTCATCATGATGGGGCGGAAACGCAGCAGGCAGGCTTCGTAGATGGCGTCGAGCGGCGCCTTCCCTTCCTTGCGTTCGGCTTCAAGAGCGAAGTCAATCATCATAATGGCGTTTTTCTTGACGATTCCGATGAGCAGGATGATGCCGATCAGAGCGACGACACCAAATTCCGTGTGGCACAGCATGAGAGCGAGGATGGCTCCAACGCCAGCCGAAGGAAGCGTAGAAAGGATGGTGATGGGATGAATGTAGCTCTCGTACAAAATGCCAAGAACAATGTAGACGGTGATGACGGCGGCAAGAATCAGGATCGGTTCATTCGAGAGGGAGCGCAGGAAGGCCGCGGCGGTTCCTTGGAACGTGCCTTGAATGCTGGGCGGCATGTTCAGTTCCTGCTTTGCGGAATTGATGGCGTTGACGGCGTCGCCCAGAGCCGCCCCGGGAGCGAGGTTGAAGGAAAGCGTCACGACAGGAAACTGGCCTTGATGATTCAAGGCGAGCGCCGTGTCGCCGGGATCGAAGTGCGTGAAGGCGCTAAGCGGAACCTGCGTCCCGTTGGAGGATTTGACGTAGAGATTTTGCAAGGAGTTGGGATCCTGCTGGAATTGCGGGTCGACTTCAAGAACCACGTGATATTGATTCAACTGCGTGAAGATGGTGGAGACCTGACGCTGGCCATAGGCGTCGTAGAGCGTGTTGTCGATGTCCGCCGGAAGAATGCCCAGGCGCGAAGCAGTATCGCGGTCAATCACGAGGGAGGCGAGCAAGCCCTGGTTCAGCTGATCGTTGGCCACGTCGCGCAATTCCGGCAGGGTCTCGAGCTTGTCCATAAAACGTATGGTCCAATAGGCAAGCTCTTTGGGGTCGACGTCTTCGAGGCTGTACTGGAATTGCGTACGGCTGACGCGGTCTTCTACGGTTAAATCTTGAACGGGCTGAAGAAAGAGCGAGATGCCGTCGACCTTGGCGAGCTCCGGCTGGAGGCGGCGAATCGCGTCAGAAGCGCTGATTTTACGCTCGGCCAGCGGCTTGAGATTGATCTGCACGCGGCCGGTGTTGAGCGTGGTGTTCGTTCCGTCAATGCCGATGAAAGAGGAGAGGGTGTCGACCGCGGGGTCTTTCAGAATGACGTCGGCGAGAGCACGCTGGCGCCGAGCCATGGCGTCAAAGGAGATGCTTTGCGCACTCTCGGAAACGCCGAGGATGACGCCCGTGTCCTGGACGGGGAAAAAGCCTTTGGGAACGTAAATGTAGAGAAGAATGGTGCCAACGAGCGTGCCCATGGTCACCAGAAGCGTAGTGGTGCGATAGCGCAGCACGAACTGGAGGGTGCGGCCGTAATACGCGATGACTGCATTAAAGGCGTCTTCCGACTTGCGGTAGAACCAGCTCTCTTCTTCTCTCTTTTGATGGCGAAGAAGTTTGGCGCACATCATGGGCGTGAGCGTGAGGGACACGAAGGCAGAAACCAGGATGGTCACGGCAAGCGTGACGGCAAACTCGCGGAAGAGGCGGCCGACGATGTCGCCCATGAAGAGCAAAGGAATGAGCACGGCGATTAGCGAGACGGTGAGCGACACGATGGTGAAGCCAATTTGCTCGGAACCTTTCAGCGCGGCCTGCAGGGGCGAGTCGCCGGCCTCGATAAACCTGCTGATGTTCTCAATCATGACGATTGCGTCGTCTACGACGAAGCCGGTCGAAATGGTAAGCGCCATGAGAGACAGGTTATTGAGGCTGTAGCCCAGGAGATACATCACACCGAAGGTGCCAATCAGCGATAGCGGCACGGCTATGCTGGGAATCACGGTGGCGCGGAAGCTGCGGAGAAAGAGGAAAATCACCATCACGACCAAAGCGACCGTGAGCACCAGGGTGAATTGCACGTCTTCCACGGAGGCGCGAATCGTAGTGGTGCGGTCGGTGAGGATGTCGACTTTGACCGCCGCAGGAAGTGCGGCCTGAAGCTGAGGGAGAAGCTTCTTCACGCGGTCGACGACGGCGATGATGTTGGCGCCCGGCTGGCGTTGAATGTTGAGAATGACCGCAGGATTCTGATTGGCCCAGGCGGCTTGTTTGCTGTTTTCCACACCGTCGATGACGTTGGCAACATCGCTGACACGAACCGGAGCGCCGTTGCGATAAGCAATGATCAGCGGCTTGTAGCCGTCGCTAGAGAGCAACTGGTCGTTCGCGCCGATGGTGTAGGCCTGATGCAAGCCGTCGAAAGTACCCTTGGCCATGTCCACATTGGCCTGGCCTAGCGCAGTGCGCAAGTCCTCGAGACTCAGACCGTACGAGGCGAGCGCGGTGGGATTCGCCTGAATGCGCACTGCGGGGCGCTGTCCGCCGCTGATGCTGACCAGTCCGACGCCGGAAAGCTGCGAGATTTTCTGCGCGAGCGTCGTGTCCGCCAAATCTTCTACTTTGGGGAGCGGGAGAGTAACCGAAGAGAGCGCGAGGGTTAGTATGGGCGCGTCCGCGGGATTGATTTTGCTGTAGATGGGCGGATTGGGGAGACCCTGCGGGAGGAGGTTCGAGGCTCCATTGAT
>QHYJ01000170.1 GCA_003223255.1 Acidobacteriota bacterium
ACCCGACCAGCGAAAGCAGTTAAACGGTAGGAAAATGTAAATCGTTTGTGTTCAGTGCCGATCTAACAAGGTAAAAACGATTTGAGCGCGTTAGCACTTCTAGCTTGAGAAAAATCGCGCAGAAAACTTGCGCGAGATTCCCCTAGCGAGCATGGCCTGCGGTGACGGCGTTCTTCAGATCCAAGCTACTCCGGCCAGGCAATTGTGTGACCGGCATCACGGATTCTTTCGCAAAAAGTCGCAATCCCAGGAAGTCACGGGTAGGATGATATTTTGTGGCCGGCCCAACGTAGAAATAGAGGAAGCCAAGCGGACAAAAACTAATCCCCCATGCGCACTTCGTCCTTTTTTCGAACAGCTGTCTTGCTGTGCGCGGCGCTTGCCAGCGCGGTTTGCACGCGCGCCGAAGATATCAAGAGCATTCATCCGACGGGCTACGTTACGGACCTGGCGGGAGTCATTGGCGCGGAGAAGAAAGCGCGCCTAGAAGCATTGTGCACCGAACTGGAACAGAAGACCGGCGCGCAGATGGCTATCGTGACAGTACGTTCGCTGGAAGGAGAAAGCGTCGAGTATTACGCGGTCGACCTCTTCAAGCAGCTTGGCGTCGGCAGCAAAAAAGACAATCGCGGTGTACTTTTGTTGTTGGCGCCCAATGACCGCAAGTATCGCATCGAGGTTGGCTACGGCCTCGAGCCGATCATTAATGATGCGCGCGCCGGGGACGCGGGGCGCGCCATGGTGCCGTATCTCAGGCAAAGCGATTATGGCGACGCGGTGGAAATCGGCGCATGGCAATTGGCAAAGTACATCGCCGACGATGCAAATGTCACATTGAGCGGCGAGCCGCCGGTGCGGCGGATCCGGCATAGCAGCAAGGGCGGCGGAGGCGGGCTCTTCTGGCTCTTCGTGGGACTGTTTCTTTTGTTTTCGCTTCTGGGCCGCGCTTCGGGAGGACGCGGATTGCGTGGAGGAGGATCCGGCGGGAGCGGCCTGCTGTGGTTCTTGCTCGGGATGATGGCTAATACCTCCCGCCGTGGATCTTGGGGTGGCGGGTGGAACGGAGGCGGGTTTGGGGACGGATCGGGAGGCTGGGGAGGAGGAGGAGGATTTGGCGGATTTGGCGGCGGGAGCAGCGGAGGCGGGGGCGCGTCGGGAAGCTGGTAAAAAGTGATTTGAAACGAGCCGAACCGAAGCAACGCGGTCGAATTTAAGAATGAGGCGGAAATGCTTTCTACGGATGCAAGACTGACGGAACTGGTGAAACGGTTAAAAGAATTTGCGGCCAGCAACTTGGAGTGCGTCATTTTGTTTGGTTCGGCAGCGCGCGGAGATTTTCGCGAGGGGCACTCGGACCTCAACGTTGTTTGTATTTTGCGTTCGCTGTCCGTGGAAGAACTCGGCCGGCTGGCAGGGGTGGTGAAATGGTGGTGCGTGGAGCAGAAAGAGCCCGCGCCGCTTTTTTTCACGCACGAGGAATTGCGGCAAGCCGCTGACGTTTTTGCGATTGAAATCCTGGACATGAGGCAGGGACGCCGCGTGCTGTATGGGGAAGACTTGGTCGCGAAAATCGAAGTGCCGATGAATCTGCATCGGCTGCAGATTGAGCATGACCTGCGGACCATTTTACTGAAACTAAGACAGCATTATCTGCGAGCGCCGGGAAACGCTCACGAACTGGCGCCGGTGCTGCGAAAATCTTTTTCCGGCGTGCTGGCGCTGCTCCGCCATACGGTCATTGCGTTTGGAGAAACGGCACCGACGCATGCTCAGGAAATTGTCGCGCGAGCCGCGGCGCTGACGGGTGCAGACCAATCCGCGTTCGACGCGCTTTTGCAACTGCGCGAGAGCGGCGAATTTCATGGCGATATCGTTCCGGCGTATGGCGCGTATCTCAAAGGGCTGGAAAGAGTGTTGCACGCGCTCGACCATCATTTTCCGAAGCGGGAATGGCAGCGCGTGAAGAAGACGGGCAACTGAAATCAAAAAATCGAGGTAGATATGAAAAATCTCCTGATTGTTCTGGCCGTTCTGGTGATCATCGCGCTGAGTTTGGGAGGCTCGTTCATCAGCCGCAGAAACCAGATGGCTATTAAGCGCGAAGCGGTGAATGCGGCGTGGTCGCAGGTGGACGTGGTTCTGCAACGGCGTGCGGACTTGATCCCAAATCTGGTCGAGACGGTGAAAGGAATCGCCGTGCAGGAGCAGATTGTTTTTGGTGACATCGCCAAAGCGCGGTCGGCGTTGCTGAGCGCGCACACGCCCGCGGAGAAGATTGCCGCGAACGGCCAATTGGATAACGCGCTGGGAAGGTTGCTGGTGGTCGTAGAGAATTACCCGCAACTGAAGTCCAATGAAAATTTCCTTCGGTTGCAGGATGAACTCGCGGGGACGGAAAACCGCATCGCTGTCGAGCGGCGCCGCTACAACGAGACGCTGCAGGACTACAACACATTTCTCTCGCTGTTCCCCAACAATCTCGTGGCAAGCATGGGCGGTTTCGCGCGCAACGACGCGTACTTCAAGACGGAAGAAGGCGCGCGGCAGGCGCCCAAGGTGAATTTCAATTACGGGACGACGCCGGCGGCGCCGAGTTCGCAGCCCGCTCCGGCACCGGCAAAGCCTTAGGACTGTAAGGATGCTGCTCCCTTACAACGAGAGACCTTTGCAGATTTCGGAGACGATTTCTTCAGGCGACTTTGCCACGTCGATGGCCAGGGCATCACCGCCGGGCTCTTCGAGATCGGCGAGCTGGCTCGAGAGCATTTGTTCCTTCATGTAGTGGCCTTTTCGGGAATGGAGGCGTTCGAGCAGCAGGTTGTAGGTGCCTTTCAGATAGACGAGCTTGACGTCTTTCGCTTTCGAATGAACCCCCAGCAAGTCTCGGTAGCTGCGCTTCAGCGCGGAGCAGGTCAGAACGACGCTTCTCCCCTGCGCCTGCCATTGCTGCATGGCATCGCGGATGGACTTCAGCCAGGGAAGGCGGTCCTGGTCAGTTAGCGGAATGCCGCGAGACATTTTCGCGATGTTTGCGGGCGGATGAAAATCGTCGCCATCGGCAAATTGCCAGGAGAGTTGTGCTGCCAGCAATTCACCAACGGTGGTTTTTCCTGACCCAGCAGGCCCCATCAAAAGAATAATCACGGGGTCGTTGGCGGCCGCTTAGGGCCGGGCGAGGAATTCGTTCAGAACCCTGTGAAAGTGATGGACGCCGTTCTCGCGTTTCACGGAATAGCGCCCGCGGTCGTAGGTAGAAGAGCGCAAACCTTTCTGGACGTTTTCGCACAGGCCGATGTCTTCCTGCTGCACCTCGTCGCTGAAGGCCACCGCGCGCTCGATGCGTTGGCGATTTTCCTGCAAAGCCCCATCGTGGAAGAACCATTCGAAGATGGTGAGCGTTTTTTCGTGGGAGAGGGGCACAATCACATTTGTAGAGATATTGTCCGGATAAATATTGAGCATCAGGTTGGGAAAAATCCAGAAATACAGCGCATCCTGCAAACCGGAGCCCGGCGCGTAGAGGCGCTGGCCAGCATCTTCCGGTTTCATCGCGCGAATGGGCGCGAATTGCTGCGAATAATAGCGAAACGTGTCGGTACGGTATTGCGCGTAATCGATTTCCTTCATCAAGCCGGGATGCGCGATGGGAATGTGGTAGCCCTCGAGATAGTTGTCGACATACACCTTCCAGTTGCAATCGATCACGTAGTCGCGGCGCTCGGCGAACTCCAAACCTTCGAATTGGAAGCCGCGAGCCTGCTCGGGAATTTTTCCCAGGTACGCGGAGAGTGGCTCGGCGTGGAGATCGAAGTTTACGAAAAGGAATTGGCCCCAGGTTTCGCAGCGCAGCGGCACCATGCCCATAGTGCTGCGGTCGAAGAACTCGACGCCATCGACGTCCGGAGTGCCAATCAGGCGGCCGTCGAGGGTATAGGTCCAGCCGTGATACTGGCAGCGCAGGACATGGTGGCAGCCGCTGCCCAAAGCAATCGGACCAGCGCGATGGCGGCACACGTTGCTGAAGGCGCGCAGCGTGCCTTGCTTGTCGCGCACGACGATCACTGGCTCGCCAACGACATCAACCGTGAAAAAACTCTCCGGATCCGAGATGGTGCGTTTGATTCCATTCACTTCGCCGCAAGGCTGATGAAGCGTGCCGACCAGTTGCCAGGTGCGCTGAAAAATGCGCGGCTTTTCGACTTCCAGAATCGCGGGATCGGTGTAGAAGCGCGAAGCCAACGTCTGCGCGCATTCGATTTGCTCGTGCATGTCGAGATGGAAAGATTTTGTGGTCATACAAAGAGCTTCACCGTCCACAGTTTACAGTTAAATGGAAAAAGGCGGAAGGGTGACTGGTGATGCCGAACGCTCAGAATTTGCGGGTTTCCTGGCGCGACCAGCGCTCGATCACGATTTTCGATTCGGTGAAGAATTCCACCGCGTCACGTCCCTGGCCGTGCAAAATGCCGAAGAAACTCTCTTTCCACCCGCTGAACGGGAAATACGCCATCGGCGCGGCGACGCCGATGTTGATGCCGATATTACCGGCAGGCGCTTCGTAGCGAAACTTGCGAGCAGCGGAGCCACTGGTCGTGAACAACGACGCTTGATTGCCGTACGGACTGCGACGGAGAAATTCCATGGCTTCGTCCACGGAATTTGCGTGGATCAGGCTCAGGACCGGGCCAAAAATTTCCGTGTGCGCGAGAGGGCTTGTGGAAGGAAGACTGTCAAGAATCGTAGGCGTTAAGAAATTTCCCGCTTCGTATTTCGGAATTTTCTTGTTGCGGCCATCGAGAATTGGCTTTGCCCCCTCGCCAACACCGGCGTCGATTAAACCTTCGATGCGCTGCTTGCTCTCTTTGCTGATGACCGGGCCCATTTGAATGCCCGGTTCGAGGCCGTTACCGACCTGAATCTTAGAGGCGGCGTGCGCGATGGAGTCGCGAAAGGTCTTTTGCGCTTCGCCGATGGTGACCGCCACGGAAACGGCAAGACAGCGTTGCCCGGCACAGCCAAACGCGCTGTCGCTGATGATTTGGGTTGCCAGGTCCATGTCGGCGTCCGCCAGGACAATGACATGGTTCTTCGCGCCACCCTGACACTGCATGCGCTTGCCGCTGGCGGCAGAACGCGTGTACACATGCTTGGCTACGGGCGTTGAGCCGACAAAGCTGATAGCACGCACCTGCGGATGGTCGCAAAGCGCGTTAACGGCGTCGCGGCCGCCGTTCACGAGATTGACCACACCTTTTGGCAAACCAGTTTTTTCGAGCAATTCAAATGCGCGGCGCATCGACAGCGGCACGCGCTCGGACGGCTTCAAAATGAACGTATTTCCGCAAGCGATGGCGTACGGCAGAAACCAATAAGGGACCATCGCCGGAAAATTGAATGGCGTGATAGCCGCTACGACGCCGAGCGGCTGGCGAATTTGCATTTCGTCGACGCCCGGCGTGACGTCTTCCAGGTTGTAGCCCTGCATCATCATGGGGATGCCGCAGGCGACTTCGACATTTTCGATCGCCCGGCGCATCTCCGCCTTGGACTCGGCGAAAGTTTTTCCGTTTTCGGTAGTGATGATGCGCGACAGTTCTTCCAGATTTTCTTCGAGAAGATTTCTCAGCTTGAAGAGATATTGAATGCGCTCGCCGGGAGGAGTGCGGCGCCAGGCGGGAAACGCGGCGGATGCCGCTTCGACGGCGGCATCCACATCGGCCGGTGACGAAAGCGGCGTGCGCGCCAGCAGTTCCGCGCTTGCGGGATTGGTAACGTCCGCAAATTCAGAGGCGGTAGCCCGCCGCCAGGCGCCGTTCACGTAATTCTCAAGTTCGAGGACTTGCGTGGTTACTGCTCTGCTCATGTTTCACTCCCTGGCCTGTGTCTGAAATCGGGGAGACATCCAGCAAGGCCGTTCTTTGCGGAATCGCGTCGTATTAGCTTACCAAAGAATTGCAAAGAGAGAGGCAATCCCAGCACGGCAATAGACTGGCGGAATTAAAAACTATTTGTCGGCTGCAGCGAGCGCCTCGTAGGCCGCGCCCAGCAGCGGGGCGGATTCATTTAGGATGATGGAGACGGGAATATTGCTGAGCAGCCCTTCGAATTTCCATTTGTCTTTGAATGCATGGTAGAAGGTGCCGTCTTTCATCTTTTCGAGAATTTTGACGGCAATGCCGCCCGCGACGTAGACGCCGCCCAGCGCGAGAACCTTTAGCGCCAGATTTCCGGCTTCCGCGCCATAGATGGCGGTCCACAAATCCACCGTGTCTGAACACACGCGGCAGGATTTGTCCAAGCCGCGCCGGGTAATTTCCGGAGCGGGGTCGGCGTCCGGATCCTCAAAAGAAGCATGCATCACTCTTGGCGCCAGGAACTCGTGAATGGTGCGGAAACCGCGGCCGGAAAGAATGAGTTCCCAACTCACCTGGGGATACCGGCGGCGCATGAAGCGGAGCAACTCAATCTGTTGTTCCGTATGGGGAGCAAAATCGGAGTGGCCGCCTTCCGAGGGCACGACGCGGTAACGTCCCGAGTCCCAGAACAGAATGGACTCACCCAGGCCGGTACCGGCTGCAAGCAGCGCACGCGTGCCACCCGGTTCGGGCTTGCCCGGATTCAGGACGCAGAAATCGTCTGGCGAAAGATGTTCGAGGCTGTGGCCCCATGCGCCAAGGTCATTCAGGAGAACAACGTGCGGAACTTTGAGTTCCCGGATGAGCGTATCGGTTTCCACGACCCAGGGAAGGTTCGTAGCGCGCACGCGGCCGTTGATGACGGGACCGGCAATGCCGAATCCGGCGGCATTAATTCGTTCGCCGCCCAGATGTTCGGAAGCTTGGCGCGAAAATTCCTTGACGATCAAATCAAACTGCGCAAATTCCTTGCTGGCAAAGCGGTGGCGGAAAACCGGGGTGAGGTTGCCATCCCTTTCGGAAAACAGCGCCAGATTACACTTGGTGCCGCCCACATCTCCCGCAAGGATCACCGAACCCCCTTGTAATCGCCTTTTTTAAATCGGTTGAAGAAATAATGCAACTATGGGTTATACCACCGACGGCCGTCGCGTTCGAGCAGAAGATCGGACTCCCGGGGTCCCCAGCTTCCGGCCGGATATTGCGGCACTTTGGCGGTCCGCGCGGCGCTCCAAACGTCCAGGATGGGATCCACCAGCGCCCACGCGGCTTCGACGCTGTCGCCGCGATCGAAAAGCGTGGCGTCGCCGCGCACGCAATCGTTCAGCAGCGTGGCGTAAGCGCTCCGCGTGGTGTCTCCGAATCCTTCGCGGTACCTGAAATCCATGGTCACGTTTCCAATGCTCATTTCTGTGCCGGGACGCTTGGCGCCGAAGCTGATGGAAATTCCTTCGTCGGGTTGGATGTTCAGAACCAGACGATTGGGTTCCACCTCCCGCTCTCGAAACACGATGTGCGGGGCGCAGTGGAACTGAATCATGATTTCGGTGCTGCGTTTGGCGAGGCGCTTGCCCGTGCGGATATAAAAAGGAACGCCGGCCCAGCGCCAATTGTCGATGAGCAATTTTCCGGCGACAAAAGTTTCCGTTTTCGAAGCAGCGTTTACGCCGGGCTCATCGCGGTAGCCCGGGATCGGTTTGTCGCCAATTTTTCCCGGCGCATATTGTCCCCGAACGACGGACTGCGCGACCATTTCGAGATTGAACGGGCGAATGGATTGCAGCACTTTCAATTTTTCATTTCGCACTGCGGTGGCGTCGAAGGCGGCGGGCGGTTCCACGGCAACTAAAGAAGTAAGTTGCAGCACGTGGCTCTGAATCATGTCGCGGAGCGCGCCGGCGGTTTCGTAAAAGCCGCCGCGGCGCTCGACGCCGAGAGTCTCGGCCGCAGTGATTTGGACGTGGTCCACATAGTTGCGGTTCCAGAGCGGCTCGAAAATGCCGTTGCCAAAGCGCAGCACCAGAAGGTTCTGCACTGTGTCCTTGCCCAAGTAGTGGTCGATGCGATAGACCTGCTTTTCATCGAACACGTTAAGAACAATTTGATTGAAGATCGGGCGGGCGATGCAAGCCCGCCCAAGTTGCTGGACGATGTCGGGATAGACTTCGGGCGGCGTGGAAAGATAGAAAAGACGATTTCCGCCCAAATTCTTGGCTGCCTCCAGTTCCGTCAGGCGCTTGCAGAGCTGCGCATAGGATTCCGGATTGGCATAATCTCCAGGGCAATAATAAAGATGGGAGGCGAATTCGTCCCACTGTTTGGGATCAATTGGTCCCACCTCGGAAATCGTTTTTGCCGCTTCGCCCAAACCGCTGCGGAAAGAATCTTCGGTCATCGCCGTACGAGCAAATCCGACGATGGCGTAGCGCGGCCCCAATGCATTGTGCGTTGCGAGGTCGTACATCGCAGGGATGACTTTGCGCTTCGCAAGATCTCCCGATGCGCCGAACAGAACCACCGTGCAGGGCTCTGCGACTCCGCCGTAGACCGACCCGTAACGACCAGTCTCCCCAGCCATCGTTTCTCCTTCCGCCTATTTGAGTCGGCCGAACCCCGTGGCGTTACTATACCGCAACAGCGTATTTTTCAAGCTCCGCGCGCAGTTGCTCCGCGTTCTGGTGATGAATCGTGTTCATGCCGAGTTTTCGAGGGCTCTCCAGATTCAATGGCCGATCGTCGATAAAGAGGCACTGCTCCGGTGGCCGCTGGGTTACTTCCAGCGCCACGCGAAAAATCGCCTCTTCCGGCTTTCGCGAACGCACGTAGCACGAGCTGAAGAAAACCAGAAAATTTCGGCGAAGGTTGAAAGCCTCAATGCGGTATTGGTTGAGTTCCAGAGGCTCGTTGTTGATAGCGCCAATAAAATATTCCTGCGCACTGGTCACCTTGTCCAAAATCGCCCGCGTTTCCGGATATTCCTTGGATTGTGCGAACATAAATGCCGTGAATTCTTCACGGGAGAACGAACGGGCACGATAGAAGAGCGTGCGGTCAAGATACTCATTCAGAGTGATTAGCCCGCTATCGAATGCAGGAAAGGAGAGGTCATGCCGGTCCTCGAATTCTTCCCAATCGAAACGAAACGTGGCCGCGGCTTCTTTCCGCGATTCGCGGTCCCAGCCGTTGGTCAGGATGACTCCGCCGATGTCCCAAAAGAAGGTGGTGATTTTGGGCAAGTCGATTCCTCCGGTTCTTCTCAGAATTCATCAAACAGACAGTCGAATGTCTCAAAAAATTCCCGTTCCTGCAAAATTCACAGCGTGGAAGCAAGCTCCTTCCTGAGGAAGACGGCCGAGACAGCGCGAGCGGCTAGGATTTTGCTCAAACTTGCAGTAAGGTAAAAAAGAGAAGAACGTACAGGAGAAGAGCATGGCCAACGAATCCTGCGACCCGACGCCAGCGCCAACGCCGGGCGAACCGGTGAAACCCGGAACGCGCATGGTGAAATGCGTCAAATTTGGGAAGGAATTGCCGGGGCTGGATCGCATCCCTTGGCAAGGGGAGCTGGGAAAACGGGTCTACGAGAATGTTTCGAAAGACGCCTGGAAGCTGTGGCTCGAATACTCGAAGATGGTCATGAACGAGTACCACCTCAACCCGCTGGATCCCAATTCGCAGAAGATTATGGGCGAGCAGATGGAGCAGTTCTTCTTTGGCGAAGGCGCGAAATTGCCGGAGGGATACGTTCCCCCCAAAGCCAAGGGATGACTAGCCGCCTGCCGGAATCCGATGTGTCGCAGGATGCTCGACCGGAAGGCGCGGCGCGATGCTGAAACGCAATTTTTTGTGCGCCTCGCGGATGGCGCCCTCCACTTCTTCCGCCGTGCTTCCCTTTGCAAAGAGAAATCCCAGATAGCTTGAACCTTCGGGCCAACCGGCAATGTAATCGTGCAGCCGCGCGGTGATGATGAGTTCAGTAACCCGATGGGTCGCGCGAGCGGCTTCGACTCCGGAAACACTTTCCAAAATGCCGCTCCGTGGAATGGGAATCATCATTACGCCAGAAGCTTGCGCTTCGCGCGGCGCGTCGCTTCCGGGCATCTGAAGTGCGTGGCGAAGGAGCAACTCTTCCAGCCCGATCTCTTCGTGTGCGCCGCTCGCGCGAAACTTCAACGCTCGTGCGCAGAGGCCGCCAATGGGCCGCGCTGCAACTTCAATGGGCCATACCCCTTCGTCGTTGATTCGAAACTCTGCGTGAACCGGCCCGTGCGTCAGGCCCGCCGCCCTTGTTGCGTCTTCTGCGCACTTCTCGATTTGACGCTGCGTTGATTCTGGAAGCCTGGACGGCGTGACATAGATGGTCTCTTCGAAATACGGGCCTTCGAGCGGATCAGGCTTGTCGAAAATCGCCAGGATTCGTAAAACACCGTCGGTGAAAAGCCCTTCGACGGCCACTTCCTTGCCGGGGAGGTAGCCTTCCACGATCATTTGATCGAGATTCGGCTCGCGCGTGGCGCGAATCTCGGCGGACTCGAGCAACCGGCGAAGACGCTCCGCGGCCGCGAGAAATTCTTTGCCATTGTCGGCGCGCATCACCCCCTGGCTTGCAGAAAGGGAAAGCGGCTTTAACACACAAGGAAATGAAATGCCTGCAAGCGCAGGCTCGGGTGTCGGATCGACGGGAAAACCGCGAAACCAAGGCACGCGCAGCCCCGCGTCTCGAAACACTTCGCGCATCCGCAACTTGTTCCGGCAAGCCTCTACGGCAGCGGGATGGTTGTAGTCGATTCCGAGGCCGCGTGCGGCATAAGCCGCGGCAGCAGCCGGGCGATCCCCCAGGGCTAAAATTCCCCTGACATCTTGGCCGCGCAAAGCTCCCATCACCGTATGCGCGGCCTTCTCCGGAGATTCGAAATGCACGGGGATCGCGTGGTCGCCCCAGGGATCTTCAAGTTGCTTGCAGCGATCCGTGACATAAACGAGTTGCACGCCCAGCGTGCGCGCCAGGTCTTCGAAGCTCCGCGTCTGGTAGCCCAGTTTCGCGGTAAAGAGCAGCAAGCGTTTGGCCGGATTACGCGTTTTTGTCGCTGCGGGAGACAAGGGCCCTCACTTCAAACAAACGACCCCGTCGGCGGCAAAGATTCTTTGGCTTGAGCAAACGGAACCAACTGGTCCCGCTTCGGTTCGGCTCAACAGTACCAGGGCTCATTGAGGTACGGGATTGCCGCGCGCGACACAAGGGTTGGCTGCGCCGCGAACTCCGCTTCCAGGCCCGCTGCTTCGTGTGCCGCGTTCCAGATGCGCTCAAAGATCGCCCGGCGCGGGCGCTTAAGCTTTTCGCTGGTAGCAACGAGCGCTTCAATCTCTTCGCCAAGTGCGTCAACACGCGGATCCGGATTCCGCCAGGGGTAAACGAGCGCGGAAGGATCAAACGAGCCAACCAGACGCCGCACTTCTTCGAGTTCCAGCAAGCGCGAGCCCGCGGGAATCAGGAGCCGAATGGCGAGTTGGATTGGCGCGACATTTTCGACCAGCTCGTTTTCGCGCAAGACATGCAGTAGCTCGAGGTAACTATTCAGAGTTGTCCAGGGCGTGAAGGGCACGAAGGTGGGCTGCAAGGCCAAACCCAACTCGCGAAAGATGCCATTGACTTCGAGGAAATCGGCGCGTGTGTGACCTTTGTCGAGGCGTCGCAGAACTTCGTCATCTACGGATTCCACCGCGCTCGTGACGAAAAGGCAACCCGTGTCCCGCAGCATCGCAAGGTGCTGCCTGTGCTTGAGCAAATGCTCGATCTTGATGGTCACATCGTAGGTTAGCCTGGGAAATTCCTTTTGCAGGGTTTCGACAACAGCCAATGCGTGCCCAGTACCGTTGAAAAAGTCAGGATCGCCGAAGGTGATGTGCTGCGCTCCGGCCGCCACTTGCTGGCGGAGGTCGGCGAGCACGACTTCGCGATCCACTATGCGGAACACACCTTGGTAGACGGGGACGATGGGGCAATGACGGCACAGATGTTTGCATCCCCGGCTCGCTTCGGTGTAGCCCGCGACGCGGTGCTCGCCGGAAGGAAGAATGACATGTGCATATTTCGCAAGGGGCGCAAGTCCTTGCCGATCGGCCGGAATGAATTTCTGCCGGGCCAGCGAGATCCGCGGCTCGGGCTGCGACACGCCGGACATACCGTTTTTACTCGCGCTGTGATCGAGGCGGTTCGCCAGATGCACCAGCCCTTCTTCGAACTCGCCGCCAAGAACGGTGGAAACGCCCAGCGTCCGCAAATATTCCGTATTCATCGGCGCATACAGACCGTAGCCACAGAGATGCGCAGCGGGATTTAGCTTGCGCAGCGTTGGAAGGAGCTGCGCTGCCAGCCGCGTCGCCGTGTGCATGGGCAGATACACGGCGAGGAGCGCAGCTTGGCGAACCGCCGCCTCATCGAGCGGCTGCCGCGACAAGTCGAGTAAAGTCACCTGGTGTCCGCGTTCTCGCAACCAGGCCGCGGGCGAGGCCAGCCCAAAAGGCTGCCGCCCCAGCTCATAGGTCGATATCAAAACGATGTTCACCTTCCTACTAGTATACCCGCGCGGCGCGCGGATGCGATTTCGGTTATCATAGAAAGCTGCTCTCCAGAGCGAAAGGATCGCAAGGATGGCCATCAACGCAGGGAATTCCTTCCGCACACGCGATAAACTCAACGTCGGCGCCCAGACTTTCGAAATTCACCGCCTCGAACTCCTCGAAAATCAGCGCCTCGCGGAACTGGCAAAACTCCCCTTCTCGCTCCGCATCCTTCTTGAAAACCTGCTTCGCTGCGAAGACGGTCGCTTCGTTCGTCCTGAGGATATTCAAGCCCTGGCGCGCTGGAAGCCAGGCGCCCCCGAAAAAGAAATTGCCTTCATGCCTGCGCGCGTGCTGCTCCAAGACTTCACGGGCGTGCCTGCGATTGTGGATCTGGCCACCATGCGCGAAGCTTTTGTGAAGATGGGCGGCGATGCCAAACGCATCAACCCGCTCTTCCCAGCCGAACTTGTGATCGACCATTCTGTGCAAGTGGACAATTTCGGCAGCGTCAATGCTTTCGGCCTGAACGCGGAACTGGAATTTCAGCGCAACGTCGAGCGCTATGCGTTTCTGCGCTGGGGACAAACGGCGTTCCATAATTTCAAAGTCGTTCCACCGGACACGGGCATCTGCCACCAAGTCAACCTCGAATACCTGGCGCGCGTCGTTTGCGGTGTACCGTTTGGCAATCGCTGGGAAGCTTATCCCGATTCCGTGGTCGGCACCGATTCGCACACCACGATGGTGAATTCGCTTGGCGTGTTTGGCTGGGGCGTCGGCGGGATCGAAGCCGAAGCCGCCATGCTCGGCCAGCCTTCTTCGATGCTCATTCCCGAAGTCGTTGGCTTTCGTCTACACGGGCGTTTGCGCGAAGGCGCAACCGCGACGGACCTGGTTCTGACGGTCACGGAAATGCTGCGCAAAAAAGGCGTGGTAGGAAAGTTTGTCGAGTTTTACGGCTCCGGCCTCTCCAGCTTGAGCGTTCCCGACCGCGCCACCATCGCCAACATGGCGCCAGAGTACGGCGCAACCATGGGATTCTTCCCCGTTGATGCAGAGACGCTCGCCTACCTGCAATTTACCGGCCGGGCTTCGGAACAGATCGCGCTCGTGGAAAAACCCCCGCGCCGCTGTTCAACGATACGCTCGAACTGGACCTCGGCACCGTAGAGTCTGCCGTTGCGGGCCCCAAACGCCCGCAAGACCGCGTGCCGCTGCGACAGGCAAAATCTTCGTTCACCAAAGTTGTGGAAGGAGCGCCTTCGAAGAGCGTTCCCGTGCGCAACAATGGCGATGCGTTCGACCTTTCGAGCGGCGCCGTGGTCATTGCGGCCATCACGAGCTGCACGAACACTTCAAACCCTTCGTTGATGATCGGCGCGGGCTTGCTCGCGAAAAAAGCCGTCGAGCGCGGTTTGCACATCAAGCCTTGGGTGAAAACCAGCCTCGCGCCTGGCTCGAAAGTGGTCACGGATTATTTGCAGGCAGCGGGGCTCACGCCATATTTGGACAAGTTGAATTTTCATCTCGTCGGCTACGGTTGTACCACGTGCATCGGCAACAGCGGCCCGTTGCCGGAACCCATTGGCGCAGCCATCAGAGAAAATAATCTGGTGGCCGTCGCGGTTCTCAGCGGCAACCGCAATTTCGAAGGCCGCATTCATCCACTCGTGCGGGCCAACTATCTGGCCTCGCCGCCGCTCGTCGTTGCTTACGCGCTCGCGGGACGCATGGATATGGACATCACCACGGAGCCGCTTGGCAATGACACCGCGGGCAAGCCGGTTTACCTGAAAGATGTTTGGCCGACGTCGCAAGAAGTTGAGAGCGCGGTGCGTTCGGCCGTCTCCACATCGCAATTCACCAAGGAATATGGAGAAGTCTTCGAAGGGGATGCCCGCTGGAAATCCATGCCTATCCCCAAGGGCGACACGTACAAGTGGGACGCGAAATCGACCTACATCAAGATGGCGCCGTACTTCGAAAATATGCCGGAGACTCCGCCGCCGCTCGCCGATATTCGCGGCGCGCGCGTGCTGGCTGTTTTGGGCGACAGTGTGACCACCGATCACATTTCGCCCGCCGGCTCGATTCCGGTGGATTCCCCCGCGGGGAAATATCTCATCACCAACGGCGTCAAGCCGCATGAGTTCAACTCCTACGGCGCGCGCCGCGGCAATCACGAAGTGATGATGCGCGGCACATTTGCGAACATCCGTCTGCGCAACCAACTCGCTCCCGGCACCGAAGGCGGTTGGACGCTCTTCCAGCCCGGCGGCGAAAAAATGTCCATTTACGACGCCGCCGTGAAGTATCGCGAAGCGGGAGTGCCGCTGGTAGTGATTGCCGGGAAAGAATACGGCTCCGGTTCCTCGCGCGACTGGGCGGCCAAAGGCACGCGCCTACTGGGCGTGCGCGCGGTTATCGCGGAAAGCTACGAGCGCATTCACAGAAGCAATCTTGTTGGCATGGGTGTGCTGCCGCTCGAATTCAAACCCGGCGAAAACCGCGGATCGCTCGGCCTGACGGGCCAGGAAATCTTCATTACCGAAGGCGTCATCTCGCTCTCGCCGAAAAAACCCATCACCGTCCACGCGAAGTCCCAAGACGGAAAAGTGAAGGCGTTCACGGCTATCGCGCGCGTGGATACGCCGGAAGAAGTTTTGTATTACCGCCACGGCGGCATCCTGCAATACGTCTTGCGCCAAATGCTGTAGCAAAAGTCCCCAGCAGAATAGCTTTCAGATTCCTTCAGTCTGCTTGTGCTGCTGTGGAGCTTCCCTTTTGCGGGCTGGCTTTGATTCGGAATGCAAGGATGATTCCCAAAATCACCGAAACGAGGCTTGCTGTCTGCGCGTTGGACATGCCAAAAAATGACCGCGGATTGATGCGGATAAACTCGATAAGGAACCGCGCGACGCCGGTCAAAATCAGGTAAGCGCAAAATACTTTTCCCGGCGCTTCTCCGCTCAGCGCTTTCTTCCCCATCTGCCACAAAATCACCGCAATCAGCATCCAGATCAGGAATTCGTAGATGGGTGTTGGGTGAACGCGTTCCGTCGTCGCAACCACGCCGTTTGGGAAGCTCATGCCCCACGGCAATTTCGTCGGAACGCCATAATCGCCGTCGCCCGAGAGCAAGCAGCCAATTCGTCCAATCGCGTACCCAACGCAAGCCGCTGGGGAGCACAGATCCATGAATTCCAACGTCGGAATGCGATAGTGCTTCCCCAAGAACAGTAGCGCGATAAATCCGCCAAGAAATCCGCCGAACCATGCAAATCCGAACCGGCTGATCAGCAGCGAAGGGTCGGCCATCAGCTCGCGCGGGCTCTCCAGGACGTGATACAGCCGCGCGCCCACGAGCCCGCAGATGCCCGCGATTCCAATGATCAGGAAGCCTTCATCGTGGTGACTCGGCTCTTTGCTTTCCTTCAGGTAGCCCTGTTTCAGGAAGCCGTCGCGCCGCCGGTCAAAATCCGCCTGCAACACGTAAGACGCCGCCAACAGGCCCGTGGCGACCATCAGCCCGAATGTGGGAATCGATAGCGGCCCAAGATGGAGGAATGGAATCATCGTTGGCGAGCGTTTCGCCTTCGAAAGTATACACGAGCCGTACTTCAGCTCTTTCCCCAGTGCAGTGCGGCTCCCAACGCAACCCACACCCCGAAGGCAATCCATTCTGCCGGCGAAAAATGCCCCGGGAAAACCGGCAGCACTTTCATCAAAAAGAGCACCAGCGAAACAAGAATCCCCAGCCCGGTCACCACTCTCATGCCTGCGCGCTTCTCCACCATCCAGAACGAAATGCACGCCGCGAACCAGCCTAAGGCAGAAGCCATCGAGCCCACTTCCGTCACCGGCACGAGCAGGGCATCGCCGAGCAACAACCCACCCAGCGTCCCAACCGTGATGCCCAGGACCGCTACCGACGGCGTCTGGAATTCTTGATGCACCATGCCGAAGCCCGCCGGAATTGTTCGTCGTCGTCCAAACGCGAAGAGCAAGCGCGTGGAGGCGGCGAAGTTCCCATTAAAGCATTGGAACAGGCCGAGCAGCGCCATAGTGAAAATCATCGTGACCGGCCAATGGACCTTCAACGCGCTTTCAAACGCGATCGCTGTCGCAAAGCGCTTTCCCAGCAAACTCTGCCAGGGCGCAGAGTAGGTTACCGCAGCAATGCACATGGCGTAAAAAAATGCTCCAATGCCCAACGCCAGGGCGATGGCCCATAGGTAACTCCCCGCGCGAAATTCCGGATTGGACTCCTCCGCATATTTCGGCGCGGATTCAAATCCGGTCATGAAGTAAGGCACGATCTGCAGCGTCAGCAGGATCGAAATCAGCGGAGTCCTGCTGAACAAAGGATGAAAATTGACGGGTGCGCCGTGCGTTACACTGAGCGCCACGATCATCAAAAAACATACCAGCACCGCGCTGGTCATCAGCTTCTGAAAATTTGCGCTCAGACGAATCCCGCGATAGTTCAGCACCCCGAGAAAAATCGTAAGCACAACTCCCAACACCAATCGCGGCAAAAACACCGGCTGCCCCGCCACGCGGTACAGTTCCATGGAATTCAGCCACGGAAACACGTACGCCGCCAGCTTTCCGAGCGCGACCGCTTCCCACGGGCATACGATGAAGTACGCCAGCAGCATCATCCAACCCGTGAAATAACTCACGACCGGCGGAAACACCTGCGCGGTGTATGCCGCTTCGCCCGCGGCATCGGGCAGTCGTTTCACCCACTGGCCATAAACGTAGCCAACAGGCAACAAGATGATTCCGCCAATCGCGTATCCCAAAATCGCGCCCAGCGGCCCGCCACGGCCCAGCCAGTCGTCCATCAGCACCAGCCAGCCCGTACCGATCATCGTGCCGAAGGCCAGCGCGAAGTAATCGTGAAGACGAAGTTTGCGCGCGAGCGTGGCCATTTAGAGCACGCAAAGCAATTCGAAAAGGAGATTGGCGGCCAGCAACGAAGTGATTTCGCCCGTGTCGTAAGGCGGTGAAACTTCTACGAGATCGCATCCAACGATCTGCAATCCACGCAGCGCGCGAACCAATTCGAGAATCTGCATGCTGGTCAAGCCGCCCACTTGCGGCGTTCCCGTTCCCGGCGCATAGGCCGGATCCACAACGTCAATATCCAGCGTGACGTACACAGCCTTGCCACGGAACGTGCGCAGAAGTCTTTGCACCGGCGGCACTCCCTGGCTGTGAAATTCCTCCGCAGTCACCATCTTCACCTTGTGTTTGCGCGCGAAATCGAAGTCCTCCTCGCCATAAACCTGTCCGCGCAGGCCCACCTGCAAAACCTGCCCCTCTTTGAGCAGCCCTTCTTCGAACGCCCGGCGGAAGGGCGTTCCATGAGAGTATTTGCTGCCAAAATATTCGTCCCAGAGGTCGTTGTGTGCGTCGAACTGGACCAGCGAAACCGGTCCGTGTTTTTTCGCCACCACGCGTAAGAGCGGCAGGCTGATGGAATGATCTCCACCCACGGACACGCAGCGCACTCCCGCCGCGAGCAGCGGTGCGATGCCTGTCTCGATGCGCCGGAAGGTATCCTCGATGGAAAGCGGATTCACGGACAGATCGCCATAATCCGCGGTGCGGCGCTTCGCAAAGGGATTCACTTTCAACACCGGATTCCATGGCCGGATAATCGCGGATTGTTCCCGCACGTGCCGCGGACCAAATCGCGGCCCCGGCCGGTACGTCGTCCCGCCATCGAACGGCACGCCCACTAGCGCGACTTCCAACTCCTCAGGATCCGCGATGTGCGGCAGCCGAAGAAAGGTCGGCACGCCCGTGAACCGCGCGTAGGTGAGGGCGTCTGTGGGCTCGGGATGAGGCAAACGAAACTTCCGCTGGGATTGCGGCATGGCTGCGCATCCTAGTTTTGCGTTGCGGCCAAAGTCAAGGCGGTCGGCAGGTTACCGGACGGAAATGACTCTGAACTCCTGGGCGCGCTCTGATTCTATACGCCTTTAGAAGTTGCGCCGTTACTCTTGACGGGCCGTTCATCTGCCTCGAACAGAAAGAGACTAAAAGTCACTTCTCGCGCTTGACCGTCTTTGCCGCCTTTCAACCCCTGCCCCCAAGAGAGGCGTCGCGGGATGTTTTGCGTGGATTTGTCCTTCTGGCCAGACACTCGAGGATTACCCGCAAACTGCCAACCAGCATCACGTTCGGCCGAGCGACCCTGCTTTGATTGGAACCTCCGCGGATGGCGCAAATCATCAGTACGATCTTATAGATTTCGCCACGGTGCTGAATGGCGGAAATCTCCCTGCCGTCATCTTCCTTAAGGCCAGCGCTTATCAGGATGGTCACGCCGGCTATTCCGATCCGCTCGACGAACAGCGCTTTCTCGTGCGAACGATCGACCGTTTGGAGCGCCTGCCGAGCTGGAGCAGCACCGCGGTGATCGTCAGTTATGACGACAGCGACGGCTGGTACGACCACCAGATGGGTCCGATCATCAACCAGTCGAAGACAACGCTGGACGCTTTGACCGGACCTGGCACCTGCGGGGACCCGGCGAAGGCGCCGAGCGGTCAGCAGGGACGCTGTGGCGTCGGCCCGCGGCAGCCGCTTGTTCTTTCGTTCTCCTCGGTGCAAGGGGACACACTCGTGCGTTGGTTTATAGTTTCCTTCGGGTTGCTATCACTGTCTTTGACTGCCGCTCCTCTGTTCTCTCAGTACCCCGCCCAAACACACGATGCCTCCGCAAAAATACGAGGGACCGAGGAATCTCCTATCCTCGATTCCCTCGAATTCACAGGCCTGCGCCATATCTCTTCCGCGGCGGCCGCCGCGCAGCTTTCTTTGCATCCAGGCGATCGATTCGACCCGGCGAAACTTCGTCAGGACCTTCGCACGCTTGGCAGGCTCGGCTGGTTTGCGTCGATTCGTGTGGAAGAACTGCCGGGAGCTGCGTTTGATTCTCAAAGTGCCGGGCCGCAAAAACACATGACTCTTCTCTTTGACCTCCAGGAGGAGCCGATTCTCTCCCGCGTCGAATATTCCGGCTCGCGACTCCTCTCGCGAGCTCAAATCGAAAAATTGCTCGAAGAAACAAGGCTTGTGCCCGGCCTCGGTAAACCTGCGGATCCCGCAGCACTTCAACGAATGGCACTGGCCATTCGTTCAACTCTGAACGAGTTAGGACATCCCGAAGCTTCTGTTCAAATCTATCGCCAGGCGCGGGTGAACGACTCGCTCAACGTTCGCTTCGAAATTGTTGACGGTCCGCATCTCCCCGTCCGGCAAGTTCACTTTGAGGGTGATCCAAGCGTCTCCGAGAAATTATTGCGCGCGCAAATGCAAAGCATCGCGCCGTCGAGACCGTTCGCCTCGCTTCGCAGCAAGAACGCCTACACCCGGGAGGCGTTCGAGGAAGATCGCCAGCGCATTCTGACCCATTACCTCGATCACGGATACCCGGAAGCGCGCGTTGGCAATGCGCGAGTTAACGAAATATCGAGGCGATCGCGCAGATGGGTTCCCTTTCCACACCGTACTACACAACCGGGGCTTTCGCTTTCAATCCCTGTTCATTCCGGCCCGTTCTATCGTCTCACGGCCATCGAACCGAGCCCAGCTCTTGAGCAGGCAGTCGAAACGCAACGCGGCAAGTCTCTTCTTCTTCCGATGGTCGAGCAAGGACATGCCTTCTCTCAGGAAGAAGTGGACAAGCTGTGCCGCTTCTATTCCGGGCGCCTTCGGCGGCGCAATTCCAAATCCCCTACCTCCTCACAGGCGGTAGATGCCAATCCAGTTTTCGATCCTGTGGAGCATTCCGTTCGCCTCAAACTCAATCTCAGCGATTCGCTTCCGTATGTTGTCCACCGCATCGAATTCCAGGGGCTGCACAAATTCAATGATCGTTTCGTGCGCCGCCGTATTCCCTTGCGCGAGGGCCATCCACTCGACGAACACGCCTTGGAAGCCGGCCTCAGCAAACTCGCGCGCACCGGCTACTTCAAGCCCATCCGCAAAGAGAACATTCACATCCAACTTGACGATACTCACCACACCGTGGACATTACGGTCAGCCTCCAAGAAATTGGCCAACAACGCGTTACCTTTGACGGCGGCCGCGCCCAATTCGGCAGCACGCTCGGTCTCGCTTATACGGTCTTTGATTTGTTCAGCTGCGAGGAGCTACTTACCGCGAAACTCGAAGGTGGCCCCGAGAGTGTGCAGCTCCTTCTAGGCATCGCCAAAGAAGGCATCTTCGGCACGCGCGGCTCGCTCGCCTTCTCGGTTCTTGACAACGTGATTCGTCCACGCTTCACGCACGGCGTCCAGGGCCCGTTCCTCAATTCTCGCAGCGTGGGCATCAACGTGCCCTGGACCTACGCGTTAACCAACTCCGATTCCGTCGGCGTCAACTACACTCTCTCGCGCACCACAGCCGATCAGATTTTTGGCCCTACCTCCGGCACCACCGCCGTGCCGCCTGTCGATCTTCGCACGCATACTTCCACGCGCTCGCTCGGAACGGCCTGGACTCACGACACCGGCAACGAACATATTTTTTTCTCGGATTCCGCCTCCGGCGGCTTCCTTGGGGGCAACGAAAACATGCTTCGCTCTTCCGCCGAGGTTGCGCGCATTTTCCGTGATCCTCTCTTCTCGGGCACCAATGCCTGGGCTTTTCGCACGACCTTGAGCGCCGCGGGAAGCTACCGCAGCGACGCGCCGCTCTACTCCCGTTTTTTCGCCGGCGATCAATTTGTGCGCGGCTTGCGGGACGGCGAACTCGGCCCCGTCGCCATGACAGAACGCGTCACAGCTTCGGGCGCAATCGCCCCTTCGCCTTCTTACGCCGGGGCTAATCTCATCAGCGCCGCGAACGCGGACTATCGCATGCCCCTTGGCAACGGCGTTGAAGCCGCCGGCTTTTTCGACCTGGGCTCCGGCTGGCTTCTTCCCAACTGGCTTGGCCCAACCAAACCTACTCTTCTCAGCGCCACCAATGGCATTCTGCACGGCTCGACCGGCGTCCAGCTCCAGTGGACCATTCCTGGCGTGCAGGTTCCCTTTCGCTCCTACTACGCGCTCAACGTGCTCCGCCTCGACCGTGTGATTCCTCGGTCCGGCAAATCTTTCTTGCATTCGCACAATCGCTTCGGGGCGTTTGGCTGGGGACTCGGCTCGCTGTTCTGAACCACCTATCTCTGGGCCGACTGTTCCGCCCCCCACGCCTGTACTACACTCCCTGCACCATGAAACACGACAAATTGCTAAAGGAAGGCTCGCGCATCACCGAGCCATATTGCATCACCAAGGGTGAGAAGTTTCGCCTGAAGGATCACGATCCCGCCGATACCAACGGCGTCAAAGACAAGCGCGCCGCGCAAGGCCTGCTCGAAGACGGCATCGCCTGCCTCAGTCACTTCCAGGAAATGCTTTACGCGCAGGACCGCTGGGCGCTACTTCTCATCTTTCAAGCCATGGATGCTGCCGGCAAAGACGGCGTCATCAAACACGTTATGTCCGGCGTGAACCCGCAAGGCTGTGAAGTCCATGCCTTCAAATCCCCCAGCAACGAAGAGTTGAACCACGACTATCTCTGGCGCAACCACAAATGCATTCCCGAGCGCGGCAAGATCGGCATCTTCAACCGCTCCTATTACGAAGAGGTGCTCGTTGTCCGCGTGCATCCCACTTTTCTTCGTCCGCAAAAACTTCCCGAACGCCTCGTTACCAAACACATCTGGGAGGAGCGCTATGAGGACATCAACACTTTCGAGCGCTATCTGGCACGCAACGGCGTCGTCATCCGCAAATTTTTCCTCCACGTTTCCAAAGAGGAGCAGAAGAAGCGTTTCCTCGAGCGCCTGGAAGATTCCAAAAAGAATTGGAAGTTTTCCATGGCCGACGTGCAAGAGCGCAGCTTCTGGAAGGACTATCAGGAAGCTTACGAGGAAATGATTCAGCAGACCGCCACGAAATACGCGCCGTGGTACGTCGTTCCCGCCGACAACAAGTGGTTCACGCGCCTGGTTGTAGCCGGGGCCATTCTCGAATCCCTCAACGAACTCAATCTCTCCTTCCCCGACGTCGAAAAGGCCAAGCGCAAGGAGCTCGCCGCCGTCCGCGCCTCCCTCCTCGCCGAAAAAGACTGATTCCATCTTCGGTTGACCGAGTACCGAATCTTCTGGCCGACTTGCCCGATGACCTATCTCTTCCCGGGCGAGAAGGAGACAAACCGCAAAAGCGCAGGAACCTCCAATGGACGAGAAGCGGCGGCAAAAACTTACGGCCGCGTGCAGATCTGGAGCGCCGTGGCCAAATGATCGGCAACAATGACCTGTGGATCTCTGCGCACGCCAAAGCCGCCGGGCTCACCCTGGTAACCAACAACGAACACGAATTCCGCTGCGTCCACGGAGTAAAGGTTCAAAACTGGGCCTTGTAGCGGCAGTAATTCTAAGCAAGGCGAGACACCATTGCCGAGGCGAGGGATGAAGGAACGCCTCAGCGCGGCGAAGTTAAGTATTGATAACGCAGGCTCGGCGGCAGGCGGTCGGAGCGCATGCGCGTGTTGTAGTTGAGTTGATATTTCAGATGCTCGGCGTCGCTCGGATAGTCCTTCCCCTCCGGGTACGGATACGGTAGCGGCGAATGGCGCGGCAGCGGCTCCACGGTAAACGCGTGCGCGGCATAAAAATCCAAGTCCTTCTCGAAACCATCCGCATAGAAAAAGTAATCGCGCACCCAACCGGACGCAAGCACCGGGAGTTTCGCGGGATCGAAATCCAGCTTCACTCCTTCGCCCGAACCGAACACCACGAATCGGTCGTCCGCTGCTCGTAGCAAATCATGCACGTCTCCGTAGCGCGTGTAATTCCCGGCGGCGCGCGCATACGGTCCGGTTTTGCTGCGATGCGCGTAGGAATAGGCGGTGTCGCTCGCCGGCTGCAGACGAATCTCGCGCGGGTAGCCTAGAAAATCCAGCGCCGCCTTCGCCAGCGGCACTTCGGAAACGCGAACATCTTTTGGATCGGATGTCTGATCGATGCGAATCGCGTCCCAATAAATCTTCAGGTTGGTGATAATGCGAATGCGCCGCGTCCCCGGCGGCAGCTTGCCGGTCAAGTCGGCAATCATCGTGCGCTCGAGACCCGCGGGAAAGCCCATGTCTTCAACAACGCGGAACCATTTGCCCTGTGCATCCTGTGCTTCCACGTAAGGCGCAGTGACTTTGACGCCCGCCTGGTCCGCCGCATACATCGAGGTGGCAGTAAAATAATCCGTGTAGCCATCAATGATGAGTCGCAGCGATTTCTGCGAGTCCCACGCGCCAAGATCGAGTTCCAGCCAGTGCAGTTTCGCAAATCCCACGAACGGCAGGTCGTCAAAGTCGGAGACGTACTTGCGATCGGCTTTCGCCATGAGCGAAAGCACGTCATGGCCATGATCGTCCCACGCGCCTACAGGTGGACGCGAGTTCTCACTAGCAATCACGCGAAACTCTGGAAAAGGCGGCGCGCTCACAAATCGTTCATTGGGGAAAACCTCGTACGCTGCGGGATGATCGATCGCCAGCAAGCGCACCTGGTCGAGATAAACCGTTTCTTCCATCGGCTCAAGGAGACGGAATCTCAGCATCCCATTGCGAGGCCTCACGCTGCGCGCTGAAACTTTCAGGTATTCGTCGGGATCGGGAACGTCTCGCTCTCCTGGTGCGATCCAGTGGCCCACGACGCCGGGGCCGATCATGTCTGCAATGAATTCGTACTCATGGCCGTTCCAGGAAAACAGAATCGGGCACGAACTCCCGCGCCGGTCCAGTTCCGCGATAGCCTGCACTTTCTTCGACGCCAGATTGATTTCGTCCTGCGGCACACCGGTGGGCCACAGCAGCCGCACGACCTCCGCGTTCGTTTCTGAGCCCAGGCCCGCCAAAATCGGCGCCGCATTCTGCCCTAAATAACCCGAGGAGCCAGCGACTTCCCACTTCTGATAAAGCGTGCCCGCGTACAGCTCGACCTTTGTTCCAATGCCGCTTTTATTATCGTTCAACGCCTTCAGGTCCATGCTCATCCAACTATGCTGATTCCCGCCTTCATTACGCAACACCACCGACGTGCCGCCAAGTTGCGTCACCACAAGATCGGCGTCGCCATTTCCATCGATGTCTGCAACTGCAATCGCCCGCGGCTGATTCAACTTCACGGCATCGAGCCCCACGCTTTTCGTGACATCGCTCCAGCCTTTGCTCCCCAAATTGCGCAGCAGCCGCAACTCGGCGCCGTTGCTCGTTTCGCCCGCGGCCACGAGATCCAGCCATCCGTCGTTGTCGTAGTCTATGACCGCAATGCCCCAACCTTTTTGCCAGCCGAAATCCGGCAGAGCAATGCGCTCAAGCCGCTTCCCTTCTAGATTTCGCCACAGGCTGATTCCCGGCGCGCCTGCATGCGTGAACGCCAGATCCATCCAACCATCTTTGTCAAAGTCAAACGCGACCACGCCGACAGCGGGCGGTAACTTCTCTTTCGCAAAATCAATTCCTTCGAGCGGCGTAAATTTTCCTTCGCGCGGATTCAGCAGCATGGACGCACCCTGCGCTCCGCCCGCGAGTACAAAATCAATCGCGCGATCATTGTTGAAGTCCGTCTCAGCCGAGACATCCGTGAACGTGCTATTCCCATTGTTGCGCCACAAAAAATTGTGCGCCGCCCCGCCCGCCGAATCCGAATCCGCGGCCATCGTGGCGTACAAATCCAAATCTCCGTCGTGGTCGTAATCCACAAACGTCACTCCCACGCATCCCTTTTCTTTGCGAAATCCCACCGCCTCCGTCACATCTTCAAATTTCCCTTCGCCCTTGTTGTGCAGCAGCCGCACGCCGTCGCTCAGGCACACCGCAAGGTCCGTCTTGCCGTCATTATCAAAATCTCCCGCGGCGCAACCAAGCCCGCTTCCCGCCAAATGAATCCCTGCGGCCTGTGTCACGTCCTCAAATCGTCCGTTGCCCAAATTGCGCAAGAAATGACTCGCTCCATCCACTGTGCCGCTCACCAGAAAAAGATCCGGCCTCCCATCTCCATCAAAATCAAAAAAGCATGCACCCGTGCTCGCCCCAATTGCCGCAGCGGCCCCGCCGCTCTTCGAAACAAACGGATTCGCCTCCGCCGCAAAATGCACGGCAATCGCCGCCAATACTTCCATTGCAGCGCTCAACGGCAATTCCGCCATCGAATATTTCCCCTGATCTCCATAGCCAGCGCCGAATGGCGTCCCCAAATGCTCCGACGTAATTTTCTGAAACCGCGCCAGATGCTCCCGCGCTGCTGCCGCGTCTCCTTTGCGCTGCAGCGCGCGCGCCAACCCGAACTCCGCCGATGCATGCACCGGATTCAGCGCCAGCCCTTTCTGGAACGCCGCAATCGCCTCGTCATATTTTTGGATTTGCGTATTCAGGTAGCCGACAAAATAATACGCGTCCGCTTCATTCGGTTTAATTTCCGTCACACGCTGGAAAGCCGCAATCCCCTTCTCTGCTTCGCCCGTGTCTTTGTAGGCCAGCCCGAGGTTGTACCAGGCGTACGGATCGTTGGGCAGTTGCTCGGTCGCCGCCGTCAGTGTCGCGCGCGCGGCATTGAGCTTTTGCTGCCCAAGCAACGCCACACCCAGATTCAACCGAGCCACTGCGAATTTCGGGTCGGCCTGCAGCGCCTGCTCGAAATATTTCTGCGCATCCGCCGGGCGCTGCTGATTCATGTGTGCAACGCCCAGCGTGTTGAAACGGTACGCCTCCGCGGCGTTTGCCTTCCCCGCCGCCTTTTTTGCGCCAGCCGCCTTTTCTTTTTCTTGTCCCGCGTTTGCGCCGCCTCGCAAACCCAGCGCCGCAAAAAATAGCAACGCGCCGCAAGTTCCAATCACAACCCCACTCCGAACCATAACGTGCATAAACGTTTTCGTCCTATCCGCGCAGAGTGCCGCAACGACGTGCAAAATCTACCCACCCCAGCAAGAACCCTGAAATTTTCCCGGCGGCCCCACGCAACGTCAACTTATTTTATCCCGGCACTCGAAACGCACAGCGCTTCGCGCTTGACCTGCATC
>QHYJ01000172.1 GCA_003223255.1 Acidobacteriota bacterium
GCCATGCGACAACAACGGGCTTGCCACGGAGCTGCGGATCGTCCCGCTGCTCCACGGACGCGTAAAACGCGTCCATGTCCACATGAATGATCTTGCGGGCAGCCATCTTGCATCCATCTTATTCCGGGGTCCAAACGAGTGCGAGCGTTTGCTTATTTGCTCGGCCTTTGTTTTCCTAAGGAACGCGATGCAACGAAAAATACAGGCACGCTTGGCTTCGTTACCCAGAACACAGGCGTCATTTATCGAGCCGATGGAGTGTCTATCGGTGTCAAGGCTGCCTGAGGGCGCGCCGTGCATTTGGGAAATTAAACTCGACGGATATCGAGCGCTGGCCGTGAAGTCGCCAACTGGTATGACGTTGTTCTCGCGGAACAGAAAATCTCTTAACAGACAGTTTCCCTAGATCGTGGAGGTACTCGCCGATCTGCCCGAGGGAACGGTTGTGGATGGCGAGGTGGTCGCCATCGACGACAGCGGCCGACCCAACTTCAATCTCTTGCAGAATTTCCGCGCCGAAGCAGCTCGAATTCAATACTACGTCTTCGATCTGTTGTGTTGGAAGGATCGTGATTTGACACGTCTTCCGTTGATCGAGCGTCGAATGCTCCTGAATGCTCTTCTTGTTGTCAACGACAAGAGAATCAGGATTGCGGATTACGTCGAGGCTGCGCCAAGGGACCTGCCCGCTGCCGTCCGCGAGCAAGGGCTTGAAGGAATCGTCGGAAAACAAAAGGACAGCCACTACCAACCGGGAAAGCGGAGCGGCGCCTGGATCAAATATCGCGTGAATCGGGGGCAAGAGTTCGTCATCGGCGGTTATTTTCCCGGACCCCACGGATTTGACTCGCTGATCGTCGGCTACTATGACGGCGACAAATTGACGTATGTCGCAAGAACGCGGAACGGGTTCGTACCTGCGTCTCGGCGACAAGTCTTTTCGAAGTTGAAGCATCTGGTGACAGCGGAATGTCCGTTCGTAAATTTGCCGGAGACGAGGCGGTCACGATTTGGCGAAGAACTCAACGCTGAGAAAATGAAGAAGGCAGTGTGGTTGAGGCCAGAAGCGGTCGCTCAGATTGAATTCCTAGAATGGACTGAAGCAAGTAGGCTCCGCCATTCGAAGTTTGTTGCGCTTCGCGAGGATAAGAATCCTCGAAGCGTGATCAAGGAGGAAGTTGGCTAGCGAGACGTGAAACAATCTCTTTATGGCAATGGATAGGGCTTAGGATCGTTCATTCGGTTCAACTTTGCCTGCTAACTGAGTCGAGTTCATGGATATCTACCTCATTGACGGGACCTACGAGCTATTCCGCTACTTCTACGCCGTGCCGTCCGCCAAAGACACCTGTGGTCAGGAGATTGGTGCAGTTCGCGGAGTGCTTGGGTCGGTTCTCTCCATGATTGAGGGAGGAGCAACTCACGTCGGAGTCGCGACCGACCATGTGATTGAGTCGTTTCGGAACGATCTTTACTTGGACTATAAGACTAGCGAAGGCGTGGATCCGGCACTGCTGTCGCAGTTCCCAATTCTCGAACATGCGCTGCAATCCATGGGAGTGCTGGTGTGGCCGATGATCGAGTTCGAAGCCGATGATGCACTCGCCTCGGCTGCAGCGAAAGCAGCTCAGGATGATCGCGCTCGGCGGGTTATTATCTGCACCCCCGACAAAGATCTCAGCCAATGCGTAGTGGGCTCGCGAGTCGTACAACTAGATCGCCGGCGCGACGCTCTCCGCGATGAGGCTGGCGTAATCGCAAAGTTCGGAATAAAACCATCGTCGATTCCTGACTATCTGGCTGTGGTAGGCGACAGTGCGGACGGCTACCCCGGCATTGCAGGATGGGGATCCAAGACCGCAGCGGCTGTTTTCTCGCAATATCCTCACCTGGAAGACATTCCGAAAGATTGGCGTCACTGGGATCCGATGGTACGGAGAGCGCGTCCCCTTGCCGAGTCGCTTTTCGCTGCGTGGCAAGATGCGCTGCTGTTTCGCACTCTCGCGACACTTCGAGTCGATGTTCCCGTGTTCACCTCCATTCACGATTTGCTGTGGAGAGACCCGGCTGAGGATTTCAAACAGACCTGTGAGCGCATGAAGGCGCCTGACCTGTGCCGCCGCGCCTTGGCATGTGTATGCCGCACCTTAGGTTCGAGTTCTCGTTCAGCCTGAAGCCAATCATCCAGGTCATGGCCCGGTTGCCTGCCACGTTCAATATAGATTTCATATGCTCGAATTCTGATTTCCTCGTGGCGGGGCGAATCCGCTACTGGGGTCTTGACCGCCTCCCGCTGTTGGGCAGAAGGTGCTTGGGATTCTAAGTTTTGATGTTCCTTGGTTTGCAACGACATGCACATCTCCTTTCTTCTTGTAACTCGACTGCTCTTAATCGTGGAACCTTGTTCGCCCTACCGCCGCGCCGACGAGTCCCGGGCGCAAGACACATAGCCTGCTGGCAAATCGAGGCTGGTCCACCAGCTTCGTGATGACCGACCTGCAGAGGGCCTTCTTGGCGTGGAACAGTCGTCCTTTGGCTGCTGAGAAAGAAATACCCAATGTTTCTGCTGTTTCCCGCATCGAACGCCCTTGCAGTTGAATCTGAACCACGACTTGGAGGTTCGGTCGTAGACGCCGGATAGCGGTCCTCAGAATTCTCTGTTTTTCGTTCTGCGCGTAGCAAGTTTCGGGATTCGGCGCATGGTCTGCCATTTCGTAGCACAGGCTGCCGATGCCAAAACCATTGTTACAGCCTATGGCAATCTCAGGGGACGTTCGTTTCTTTCGGAGGAAGCCCCCGGACGTAACGGAGCCCGATGCGCAGACACGGAACATCCTTGTCCCCTTTAATCGTGTGCTCGATCAGTTCCATTCGGAATGGAGCGCGTTGATGGGTTTCACTCGCAGGCTATGCAACTGCGCATCGTGTACCGCACTGCTGAGCCGTAAAAACCCATCGGCTGTTAAAGAAGGCAGTAAAAATC
>QHYJ01000022.1 GCA_003223255.1 Acidobacteriota bacterium
AGAGATGGCAATTTCGTAGCCAATCGGGGCTAAGAGAGGCCCTCAGGAAGCAGCAGATAAGTGCTTATTTGTGTGGGAATTGCGGAAGCCCGGGAAACGACGGGAAAAGAGGATGCGCAAACCTGGCTCAAGGTCTTGAGCAGAAATGAGACAAAGCGTTTCATCTTGACACGGATTGAGGTGTCCCTGAGAAGCAAGATCAGTAACGGAACTATTGAGCACCTTCTTGATTGACGGCATATTTAACGCCGCTTCGTGCAAATCTATCAGGATGATACCGATAGGCGATGCTCGAATCTCCTCTCGACAGGGAATCCGTCCTATGGTTGAATCACCAGTACAAGACCGAGGGATGAGCCATGTTCCCGCCATTCCACATATTCAAGGTGCAGAGTGACGGCACCCTCCGCTGGGCCGAAGCGGCAGCGGATGTAGAACAAGCCAAGGCGCGGGCGAAAGCGCTTCAGGTGTCCTCCCCCGGCGAATATGTCATCAGCAGCCTGACGGGCGAGAAGATTTCGATCAAATCGGCATCCAAACAGGTCGTGTTTCAGATCGGCTATGACGAAAAAGACCTGAACGCGAGGGCCGACTTGTTTCGGCGGGTTGGGCACCAAGTCATATCGGTCTTAGACAATGAAGCTGCAAAGCACGCTCTGCGCTCGATTGAGAAGGTAGATGTATTTGTCGTAGGCCACACGGCACCGGAACAAACGAGAAAAGAAATGGTCGACTGGCTGAAGGCGAATTTTCCCAACCTGAAGATTGTTGCCCTGATTCCCTCCGCCAATCGTCAGTTGCCCCGTGCCGATTACAACATCGTGTTGAATGATTGGGACGAGTGGCTGTCCCTCCTTGCAGCTGCCACGAGCTGAGTCCCTGCCATAAGTCGGATTGCCGGGCAAACGCATGAATTAGAAAGTTCTGCGACACCACGCCTGCCGTGGGTGAAAGCCAGGCCGTTTTTCCTTGTCACATGGTGAGGACGACGCGGAATTGGGCCTTGCCGCTGATCATGCGGGCGTAGGCCTCATTCACTCTCGCAAGCGGAAATTTTTCGATCATGGGGCGGACGCCGGTGAGTTCGGCCAGGCGCATGGTGTCTTCGGAGTCGGTGGCGGTACCGGAGGCCCAACCTTGGATGGTTTTGCTGCCGCCGATCATGAGAACCGTGGGGAGCTGAAGTGCGTCGCCACTGGCGCCGACGACGAGGAGCTTACCGTGAGGCGCAAGTCCGGGAACCAAGTCGGACATGGCTTTGCCGCTGGGAGCGGTAGCGAGAATGACTTTCGCGCCGCCGAGTTTTTGGAGTTCCGCAGCGGCGTTGGTGGATGCGGAATCGATGTAAAGGCTGGCGCCAAGTTTACGGGCCAGCGGCTCGTTTTCTTTGCCGCGGCTGAGGGCAGCGACGCGATAGCCAAACTTGCTGGCGAATTGCACGCCGAGGTGTCCCAGGCCGCCGATTCCCTGGACGGCGACCCAATCGCCCGGGCCCGCGCCGCTGTGGCGCAGAGCATTAAAGGTAGTGATGCCGGCGCAGAGAAGCGGGGCGGCTTCGGCGGGGTCGAGCGATTCGGGCATTTGCGCCACGGCTTCCGCCGGGGCGACCATGTACTCGGCGTAGCCGCCGTCGTAGGTGATGCCGCAGATTTTTTCGTTGACGCAGTTGATGAAATCGCCGCGGCGGCACTGCAGACAGGTTCCATCATGGCCACCGTGCCAACCGACACCCACGCGCTGGCCCTTCTGCCAATTGGTGACGCCCGGGCCGACTTCGTCGATGATGCCCGCGACTTCGTGGCCCGGAGAGCGCGGGTAGGTCACGCCGGGCCAAAGGCCGTCTTTGACGAGATGGTCGCTTAGGCAAATGCCGCAGGCTTGCACGCGGATGCGCACATGTCCTGCGGGAGGTTGGGGAATGTCGCGTTCTTGCAGCTCGAAGTCGGCGCCGGGTTTGGGGACCAGAGCGATCTTCATCTTGGGCATGGGGTTTCCCTCAAAGTGAGGTTTTGAAACCTGGGCCTACAAATTTCGATGCGGCAGAGTGAAGGCAGGTTAGCCAAGAGCTCCGGCGGAGAGGCGGGAACAAGCGGCGGATCGAGATGGTTCATGCTAGAGTCTGCGGTTTGAGAAAATGAGTGTTGCCGTAGTCAGCGAGACACAGGTTAAAGCCTGTCCTACCGGGAGGGAAAGTGGCGTATCGGGATTTGCGGGAGTTTGTGCAGAAGCTAGAGAAGGAAGGCGAACTGAAACGGGTGCGCGCGGAAGTGGATCCTGTGCTGGAGATTACCGAAGTGGTGCAAAGGATTGGTCGGGAAGCTTGGCGAGGGTCAATGCCTCACGGGCTAGAGCCCCCGGTCAGAGAAGCGGCTAATGTCGGAGCTAAAGCTCCGACCCCCAGTCCAAGCCGTTTGGGCCCGGCGCTGCTATTCGAGAGGCCAAAAGGATCGCGGGTGCCGCTGCTCATTAATGCGTTTGGGAGCGTGCGGCGCATGTGTTTGGCGCTCGAGGTGAATGAGCTGAGTGAAATTGCCGAGCGGATTCTGGGATTTTTGAAGAGGGAGACGCCGCAGGGGCTGTTCGACAAAATCAAATTGCTGCCGAAACTGGCGGAGCTAGGATCGTTTTTCCCGAAGAGCGTGAAAACGGGCGATTGCCAGGAAGTGGTGCAGAAGGGAAAGGACGTGAACCTGTTCGACTTTCCCATCCTGAAGTACTGGCCGCAGGACGGCGGGCGATTCATCACATTTCCGCTGGTGTTTACCAAGAACCCGGAGACGGGGAAGCGCAATGTGGGGATGTACCGGATGCAGATTTACGACGAGCGGACCACGGGAATGCATTGGCAGACGCAGAAGCATGGTGCGGAGCACTTCCGGCGGGCCCGGGAGAAGAACCCGGAGGGGCGAATTTCGGTGAGCGCGGCGATTGGGACGGACCCGGCGACGGCGCTGGCGGGCATGCTGCCCATTCCCCCCGATTTGGACGAAATGATGTTCGCGGGATTTTTGCGGCGCGAGCCGGTAGAAATGGTGGGGTGCCAGACCAATGAGTTGGAAGTGCCGGCGTATGCAGAGATTGTGCTGGAGGGGTACGTCAGCCTGAACGAGATGCGGACCGAAGGGCCGTTCGGGGACCACACGGGGTTTTATTCGCTCGAAGGGGAGTACCCGGTTTTTCATGTCGAGTGCGTAACGCACCGAAAAGAACCCATTTATTTGACGACCGTGGTGGGGCCCCCGCCGCAGGAAGATTTTTATATGGGCCACGCCGTGGAGCGTATCTTCTTGCCAGTCATGAAGATGCAGTATCCGGAAATCGTGGACGTGTCGATGCCGGCAGAGGGGATTTTTCATAACTTGATGATTGTGGCGATTCGCAAGTCGTATCCGGGACACGCGCGAAAGATCATGAACGCGATTTGGTCGCTGGGGCAGGCCATGTTTACCAAGGTGATCGTGGTCGTGGACCACGACGTAGACATCCATAACTACGGCGAAGTGGTTTGGAAGGCGCTGTGCGCGCTGGACCCCGAGCGCGACGTGCAATTTGTGCTAGGACCAATGGATACGCTCGACCATGCGGCTCGAATCCAGGACTTTGGGTCGAAGATGGGGGTCGACGCGACGAGGAAATGGGCCTCCGAGGGGTTCACCAGACCCTGGCCGGACGAGATCCGGATGGAGGAGGCGACGAAGAAACGTGTGGAAGAACTGTGGAAAACTTTGGGGGTCCACTGAGCTGTTGTCGGGTTGGGACTGTTAACGTCTTGGGCATTTTCGGCAAGGAATTCAACGAAGACAAATCGAAGAAAAGCAGCAATCGGCTGGGTAAAAAGGAGATAGTGAAGGTAAAAAGGAACTAGCGACCCTTTGTTTTCAGGGGCTGCGGACAAAGCATTAACGGTACGCGAGGACAGGTGGTGCTCGCGAAAAAGCGCAAGTAATTGTGGTTTCCAGCCATTAAGCACTACAGGTATAGTGGTACTACCCGGGAATACCCCCTAAATGCCTAGAACTACCCCCCTTGATAGGACAACAGGCCTATGGATTCCCTTGACGGTCGGACTGCACAATGTCATAAAGCAAGCACGGGTTGTGCCCTCAATCCCGATCCGTAGCGCAACGGGGCGCACCCGGAAGACTGTGAATTCTGGCTGAGTTTGAATGCCGGGGTGGCGTTCCGCTGTGATGGAATCGCGCGAAGTAATGAATGTGAGGCAGGCGTCGCAGTATCTGGGGATCTCCCCAGATACGCTCTACCGTTACATCACGGAAGGGGAGATACCCGCCTTTAAGCTGGGCAATCGTTGGAAGCTGCGGAAGACCATCCTGGATCGCTGGATGGAGCGGAAGATGACCCAGTCTGTAGGGAGACGCAGAATAGTCCGAGGCGCATAGCAAGAATGACCGTAGGAGAGAGGCCGCAATGGGGCTACTAGGCGGAAAAAAGAGCAAGCAAATCGTAGGCCTGGACATTGGATCCAGCTCCATCAAAGCTGTGGAGCTGAAAGCCACGAAAGCGGGCTATGAGCTCGTGAGTTTTGGAATGGAATCGCTGGCTCCCGACACCGTGGTGGATGGTGCAATCATGGATGCCCCGCAGGTGGCCAACGCCATCAGCAAGATATTTGACGCGGAACGCATCAAGACCAGGAACGTGGCGACTTCCGTTTCGGGGCACTCGGTCATCGTTAAGCGAGTACCGCTGCCGTTGATGACGGAAGAAGAGTTGTATGACCGCATCCCGTCGGAAGCGAGCCAGCACATTCCTTTTGATATTGCGGACGTGAACCTGAGTTACCAACTGCTGGAGTCGATGGACTCGCAGATGGATGTGCTGCTGGTGGCGGTAAAGAAAGACAAAATTCTGAATCACACCAACGTGCTGGCGCAGGCGGGGAAAACGCCGATGATCGTGGATATCGACGCCTTCGCGCTGCAGAACTGCTTCGAAGTGAATTATGAGCCGGATTCCGCGCAGACCGTGGCGCTGCTGAATATCGGCGCGAGCGTGATGAACATCAACATTGTTCGCGGGGGAATTCCGCTGTTTACGCGCGACGTGAGCGTTGGAGGCAATCAGTACACCGACGCGCTGCAAAAAGAATTGGACCTGAGCTTTGAAGATGCCGAGCGGCTGAAAAAGGGCGATACGCTGCCGAGCGTTACCGACGAGCAGAAGCAGCAGATTCTGCGCAGCGTGTCGGACATTTTGACACTGGAAATCCAAAAGACCTTCGACTTTTTCCGGGCCACCGCGAGCGGCGAAAACATCCAGCGTATTGTCGTGGCGGGAGGGACGGCGCGGGTGCCCGGGTTAGTAGATTTGTTGCGCGAAGAATTTGCCATGCCTGTGGAAGAGCTGAATCCCTTCCGCAGAGTGCTCATCAATCCCAGCCGGCACAGTGATGATCAGATTCGCGACATTGCGCCGCGGCTGGTGATCGCAGTAGGTCTGGCACTGAGGAGCTTCGACTAACCATGATTCGCATAAACCTTCTTGGAAAAGTACGACCCAAAGCCTCCAGGCGACCGACCATGGCGGTGGACACGGGTGGCGCGCTGCCCGTGGCATTTATCGGAGTGGGCGTGGCCGTGGGATTGGTGGTTCTCGGGTTTTTCTATTACACCTGGCAGAGGCAGTTGACGGAAGAGAATAACAAGATCAAGACGTTGCAGGCGCAGAAGACGGAACTGGAGCAGACCAAGCTGCAAGTCGAGGCCTTCGAAAAGCAGAAGGTGGTCTTGCAGCAGCGCGTCAACACCATTGAACAGTTGCAGCGGGACCGCACCGGCGGGCAGGAACTGCTGGACATGGTGGCGAACACCGTGTCGCGCACGGAAAACCTGTGGCTGACGGAAATGGCGAGGAAGGGGAATGCGTTGTCGATGAACGGAGCGTCTGCCTCGATCAATGCGGTGGCGAATTTTATTACCGCGCTGAAGCGCTCCGGCTATTTCCAGAAGGTGGAGATACTGGAATCAAAACAGGACGACAAGAACTTGGGGTTGCAGACTTTCCTTTTCCAGATTACAGCAGAAATCGCTACGCCGCAGCCCGTGCAGGCGCGGTCTGCCAACACGCCGGCACTTGCGACGGCCAAGACGCCGGCGAAGAAGGGATAAGGGGACCATGGCCAGTTTACGAGACTTGTCGGTATTCATGCAGGCCCTGGTGGCCCTGACGGTTGCGGTTGCGCTGATCGCTTTGGGAATTTTTGTGCCCGGTTCTCCGATTGCGCGCGAGAAAGATGAATACGACCAAGCAGTGGTCAAGCGAACGCAGTTGAATCAGGAAGTGACACAGCTGCAGGTTTACAAACAGCGTTACGGCGAATTGAAGCAGCAGATGGATGCGCTTTCGAAGCAACTGGAAACGCTGAAGACGATCGTTCCGGAGGAAAAGGAAGCCGATGAGTTTATCCGCCTCATTCAGGGGGCGGCGAGCGCTTCCAACGTGCAGGTCCGCAGTCTGAAGTCGTTGGCGATCGTGCCTAAGGAATATCACTACGAGATGCCGTTTGAAGTCCAGGCGGATGGCCCGTACTTCAACGTGCTGGACTTTTTTGGACGGCTGGGGCGCTTGTCGCGAATCATCAACGTGGGCGACCTCTCGTTTAACGCGCCGGAGGGCTCCAAGGGAACAAAGTATCCGGTGCGCCCGGGAACCTCGGTTTCGGGAATTTTTACGGCAACAACATTTTTCACCAAGCCCGCTGATTCCGGCGCGGCTCCCGCAGCTGGAGCCAGGCCGGGTAGCGTGCCTGGGAAACCCTGAGCGGGAATGAGCGAACTATGCGTTCAGCAATGACCTTTGGACTAGGACTCTTGATCGCAGCAGCGGCTCCGAGCTTGCGTGCGCAGATGAACCCGCGTCCACCAGCCATCGGGAATTCCGTGGCCGATCAGGCGGGCCAAACGACGCAGCAAGCCACCAAGCCCCCAGCGAAGCCGACGACGCAGACCCCAGCGAAGCCAGCGGCGCCGGCGGCGCAAACTCCGGCCAAGCCGGCGACCCAGATACCGGCAAAACCAGCGGCCCAGGCCCCAGCCAAGCCAGCAGCCCAAACGCAGGCGCCGGCCAAACCGGCAGCAACGCCAGCGGCCAAACCCGTACCACAAGCCGCAAAACCAGCTTCACAAGCGGCAGCAAAGCCAGGGCTGCCGGCTCCAGCGAAACCCGTGGCGGCCAACCCCGCTGGGAAGCCGGGCAAGAAGAGAGGCCCCGCGAAGAAACCCGTCGAAAAGGTGGCGGGACCGGCTGGCGAGCCCAAGGCTGCGGCAGAAAGCGAAGTGAGAGCAGCGCGCCGGGATCCTTTTGAGTCTCTCGTTAGCCATGGGACAGGCAAAGGAGCACCGAACCTTCCGCCGGGTAAAGCGGGACTGCAGGTTAGCACGCTTCGGCTGGACGGGATCGTGCGTGCCCCGAATGGCATGATCGCAGTGGTTTCCAATCCGCAATCGCGAACTTACTTCTTGCGTGAGGGCGACCACCTGTATGACGGGAGCGTCGAGAAGATCACCATGGACGGTGTTTCGTTCCACGAAGAAGGCAGAGACGCTTTTGGCAAGCCGGTGGAACGGCAGGTGAGCAAGCGAATTTACTCATCCAGTTCAGGAGAACAGCAACGAAGACGAATTGGCCAGCCCTCAAGTATGGCTGCCTGATCCGCGCGAGCTTGGCACTGGCGACAAAACCGGCGCCAGCGCAGACACCGGGGGCCACGGGCGCAGGCAAGTCCGCCGCGGTGATTTCCAGCGTGGCCATCACGCAGGCGCCAGAGCGCTCGGCCGTGCGCGTGGAAGGCGAAGGAAAACTCGAGGTGCGCGCGGCTCGCATGCAGCACCCGGATCGCCTGGTCCTGGATTTTGTAGGGGCGCGGCTGGCAGTCCACAAGACCGTCATTCCCGGCGTGTCGGCTCCGGTGGCCGCTGTACGCATGGCGCAGTACCAACCGGATGTCGCGCGAGTGGTGGTGGACCTGATGGGGCCAACATCCTATTACGTATCGCGCGATGGCGATGCCGTGGTTATTTCATTCACCGCCCCGAAAGCGGCGCCGATGGGCGTTTCGCAAAAATCGATGCTAACTACCTCCGTGCCGGAGGAAGGATCGCAACCCCGGTCTGAATCCAGTGCGCCCGCGCTGCGAACGCCTGCAGAGCATTCTGCTCGCACACAACAGATTCCTGCTCCTCGGTTTGCCTTGCCGGGCGAACTGACCCAGCCCTCCGTCGCACTCGCATCATTCAGCGAGAGGAACGGACCGGCCAGTCCCGAAGCAAACCCGCAGCAGGCGGCCCAACAGGCTATTCAGCAAGCGAACACCGCGGCGACGACGCTGGCGACCTCGGCGGCACAAACGCCGCCGATGCAGACAGCGGCCAGGTACACGGGTGAGCCGATCTCGGTCAACTTGAAGGACGTGGACCTGCGCGATTTCTTCCGGCTGATCCACGAAATCAGTGGATTAAACGTTGTGCTGGATCCTGCCGTCAAGGGCAGCCTCACGATCGTCCTGGATGAAGTGCCGTGGGATCAGGCACTCGACATCGTGCTGCAAAACAACAGCCTGGACAAGCAATTGAACGGCAACGTTCTGCGAATCGCGACCAAGACGACGCTAAAGTCTGAGGCCGAGTCCCAGCGTGACCTGGTGAAGGCACAAGCGGAAGCGGTCGAGCCGGTCACGGTCACCCGGGTTCTGAGCTATGCCAAAGCATCAATTTTGAAGGATACACTGAAAAAGTTTCTCAGCTCGCGCGGTGACATCCTTTCCGATGACCGTTCGAACACGCTAATCATCCGTGACATCCCTTCGGTTATACCCATAATCGACAACCTGAGAGCTCAACTCGACCGCAAGTCGCAACAGGTGGAAATCGAAGCAAGGGTGGTATCGGCGTCGCGCAGCTTCGCCGAGGACATCGGGACACAGCTGGGGTTTGCCGGTACAACGACCGGTGGGCGATCCCTGTTCGGCGGTGACCCCTCAGTGGGCTGCAGCGGGGTTACAGGAGGAATACCTCCATCTCCGCTTGTCTGCGGTCAGGGAACGGCAAGCGGCAATGGCATCACCAACGGGACTCCTCTCAATACCAATTTCGCCGCAGGCACACCGAGCACGGGCTTCAGCTTCTCGCATCGGTCGCCCAATTTTGCCTTGGACTTTTTCATTTCCATGGCGGAATCCAAGGGCGTAGGCAAGCTGCTCTCCAAGCCCAAGGTCATCACCCAGAACAACGAGAAAGCCACGGTGAAGCAAGGTACCAAGATTCCGATTCAGACGACGATCAACAACACGATCTCCGTCCAATACATTGACGCGGTATTGAAGCTGGAAGTCACTCCGCAAATTACCGCAGAAGGCACGATCTTCATGGACGTGCTGGTCGAGAATACGCAAATCGACCAAGGTATCCCGCGCATTCAGGGAGTCCCGGCGCTAGACACACAGGCGGCCGAGACGAAGGTCACGGTGGCGGATGGCGGCACGGTGGTCATCGGCGGGGTGATTATTTCCTCGCAACGCGTGGACATCTTCCAGACACCGATCGTGGGCAGCTTGCCGTTGATCGGGAATCTGTTCAAGCGAAGAATCGTCACGACTTCGTCTCAGGAACTGTTGTTTTTCCTGACGCCGCGGATTATCCCCGGATAATTCGAAGAAATTCTCTTTTAACCAAGGGCTGAAACGAGGAGACTGAGGTCTCCTCGTTTCTGTTTATGGATACACCGTTCCATTATCGCCGCGGCAAATTAGTTGCACTTTTTGACGAGTCCAGGATTGATTCGCTGCTGGTTACACACCCGGCGAATTGGTTTTACCTAACGGGATTCACCGGTGAGTCCGGTGCTTTGGTCGTGTCAAGAAGGGGAACGACACTGGTTACCGACGGGCGTTTCTTGGTGCAGGCCAAGGCAGAAACCAAAGGCGTCCGCATCTGCCTGCAAAATGGGACTTTGCTGGAATCAGCGGTCGGGGTCCTCCGGAATTCGCGGGCCCGCAGAGTGGGATTCGATGCCATCCATATGACCGTATCGCAACTTCAGAGTGCCCGGAAAGCCTCTGGGAGCCGATGGCAATGGGTGGCCGTGCCGGGCATGGTGGAAAGGCTTAGAATGCGCAAAGACGCGGGAGAATTGGCCCAAATGCGCAAGGCGGCCATCCTGGCAGGGGAGATCATGGAATTTGCGATCGGCTTGCTGAAGCCCGGCGTGAGCGAAAGGGAGGTCGTGGCAGAGATCGAATACCAAATGCGCCAGCGCGGAGCCTCGGGGCCGTCGTTTGAAACCATTGTTGCCTTTGGGGACAGGGCGGCCTTGCCGCACGCCCGGCCGACTGGCAAGCGATTGAGGAAAAATGAGTTGGTCGTGCTGGACCTGGGTGTTATACTCGGCCACTATTGCAGCGACATTACCCGCACGGTTTTCGCGGGGCGCGCCTCGAAACGCATCCGCACGTGGTATAAGGCGGTTCTGGAGGCGCAGGAAGCGGCGATCTCGACAGTAAGAGAGCGGGTCGCCTGCGGGGACGTCGACAGAGCCGCGAGACAAGTCCTGGCAGGTTATGGACTAGACCATCTTTTCGTCCACAGTACGGGTCATGGCCTGGGATTGGAAGTACACGAGGACCCCAGGCTTGCCAAGGGGCAAGCGCGGCGGCTGGAACCTGGAAACGTAATTACGATTGAACCTGGAGTGTATGCCGAGGGCCTTGGGGGCATTCGCATTGAGGATGATGTCGCCGTGCACGCCGGCCGAACGGAAGTACTAACCCGCGCGCCGCGGAATCTCATCGAACTTTAGAAACGGCATGAGACGCAAACAGCCTACAAAGTCCAGCCCGACGTTTGCCAACCCGGAAATCGAGCAAATCGAGCAACTTTTTCAGTTCATGACCGAGCATAACCTCGAAGAGTTTGAATACTCACGGGGAGATTTGCACATCCGGCTGCGGAAGCCGTCTTCCGGACTCGTTTTGGCTGCGCCGCGAGCCGCAGCTGCGCCCGAGATCATTGTCGCGAACCCCGGGGGAGCTGCTCCGACGATTCCCGAGGCTAGTGCGACCACGCCTGCGCCGCCAGAAGCGCGCTTGACGGAGGAACTGCACCTGGTCAAATCACCCATTGTGGGAACATTTTACGGTTCTCCCAGCCCCGGCGCGGAACCTTTTGTGAAAGTGGGGGCGTTTGTAGAAACGGGGCAGACGCTTTGTATTGTGGAAGCGATGAAGTTGATGAATGAGATCGAGTCGGACGAAACAGGGGAAATCGTGCGCATTTTCGCGGAAAACGGACAGCCCGTCGAATACGGACAGCCTCTCTTTGGCATTCGTCCCAGCCGGAAGAAATAGCCGGCACGCCGTTATGTTTCAGAAAATCCTAGTCGCCAATCGAGGGGAGATCGCCCTGCGGGTCATCTGCGCCTGCAAGGAGCTGGGCATTTCCACGGTGGCGGTGTATTCGGAGGCGGACCGCAATTCGCTGCATGTGCGCTTCGCCGACGAAGCGGTCTGCATCGGGCCGCCGCGCAGCAGCGAAAGCTATCTCAATATTCCCCAAGTGATCAGCGCCGCAGAAATCACCAATGTGGACGCGATTCATCCGGGCTACGGTTTTCTTTCCGAGAACGCCAACTTCGCCAAGGTGTGCGAGGCGTCGGAGATAACTTTCATCGGGCCGCGGCCGGAAATCATCGAGTTAATGGGTGAAAAGGATCGCGCACGCCGGGAAGTGAAAGCAGCAGGGCTGCCGACGATTCCGGGAAGCGACGGTGTTGTAGAGGGAGAAGAACAGCTCGCGAAGGAAGCCGAGCGGATCGGCTATCCGCTGATTCTAAAGGCCTCGGCCGGAGGCGGCGGGCGGGGCATGCGCGTGGTGCGCAAGCTGGAAGAACTGTTAGGCGCGTATCAGACGGCGCGCAGCGAAGCGCAGCAGGCATTTGGCACTCCCGATGTCTACATGGAGAAGTTTCTGGAGTTTCCCCGCCATATCGAGTTTCAGGTGCTGGGTGATCAACACGGCAAGGTGATTTATCTCGGCGAGCGCGAATGCAGCATCCAGCGGCGCCATCAAAAACTCGTGGAAGAGTCGCCTTCGCCGGTGATGGATGCCAAGCGGAGGAAAGAGCTTGGCGCGACGGTGGTTAAGGTGCTCGAAGCGATTGGCTACACGAACGCGGGAACGGTCGAGTTTTTGATGGATCAGGACGGCTCGCTCTACTTCATTGAAATGAATACGCGCATTCAGGTGGAGCATCCGGTCACCGAACTGGTAACCGGCGTGGACTTGATCAAGGCGCAAATCCGGATCGCCGCCGGCGAAAAAATGGAAGATGCCACGGGAGCCGTCATTCCCTCGGGCCATGCCATCGAATGCCGCATCAATGCGGAGGACCCGGACACCTTCGTTCCGTCAGCGGGCCGCATCACCACTTTTCAAGCGCCGGGAGGCACGGGCGTCCGCGTGGATTCCGCGGCTTATGCTGACGCGGTCATTCCGCCGTACTACGATTCGTTGATCGCCAAACTCATCGTCAAAGGGCGCGACCGTACCGAAGCGGTCGGGCGTATGAAGCGGGCGCTAGAAATGTTTGTCATTGAGGGCATCAAGACGTCGATTCCGCTGCACCGCAGAATCGTAGCGGATTCAAGATTTGTAGCGGGGAACTACAATACGCATTTCATTGACCGGCTCGCAGGAAACAACGGAAAATAAAACCAGCATGCGCCTTGTTCTTCCACGGCTGTATGTGATATTAGACCGAGCGTTGCTTACCATCCCCGAAACAGAATGTGCCCGCCAACTGGTGGACACGGGTGTCCGGTGGCTTCAGTACCGGAACAAGACGGCATCTTCGCGTGAGTTGCTGGCGAGCGCCAAACAGCTTTCTGACGCCGTGGTTCCTCGGGGCGTCACGTTGATTGTGAACGACCGCGCCGATACCGCCGCGCTTGCTGGAGCCAGCGGCGTTCATGTGGGGCAGGAAGATCTGGGAGTGGAAGAAGCGCGCGCGGTCATCGGACCCGACAAGCTGGTTGGCATCTCGACACACAATCGCGCGCAATTCGAGCGGGCCGCTGCCACTTCGGCGGACTATATTGCTGTGGGGCCCATCTTTTCCACGTCTACCAAGGCGAATCCCGATCCTGTGGTCGGGGTGGAATTCCTCCGGCAGATTCGGCCGTTAACGGACAAACCCATCGTGGCGATTGGCGGAATCACGCTGGAACGCGCCGCGGAAGTCGTGAGGGCTGGGGCGGATTCGGTTGCCGCGATTGGCGATATTCTCCGCGCGCGGGATCCTGGAGCGCGCGCCCTTCAGTTCATCGAAATTCTGGAAGCTGCGATCCACGCGCCTGGCGTCTAAGGAGCTGTGAGGAAAATGACGAATGGCTGAGAGTACCCAAGCGATTTCGGCAAGCGCGGCGAGTGAACACGGTTTCGTGCGCGCCATCGGCTTGTTCGACGGCACGATGATTGTTGTCGGGTCGATGATTGGCTCCGGCATTTTCATTGTGGCGGCGGATATTTCCCGCCAGACCGGCTCGGCAGGAGGGCTTCTTCTCACCTGGGTTCTTACGGGACTGCTCACCATATCCGCCGCACTTTCTTACGGTGAACTGGCGGCTCTCTTTCCACATGCAGGCGGCCAATATGTATATCTGCGCGAAGCTTATTCGCCGCTGTGGGGATTTCTTTATGGCTGGACGCTTTTTCTGGTGATTCAGACGGGCACGATCGCGGCCGTGGCCGTGGGATTTGCGAGGTATCTCGGAGTGATCTTCCCGACGATTTCTCCGCAAACGTGGATTGTGCATTCCCATTTCGCTAGGCTCGAAATACGCCATCAGCCTGTCGGTGCAACAGTTGGTCGGGATCTTGATGATCCTGTTCATCACGTTTCTCAACACATGGGGGGTCCGACTGGGCAAGCTGATTCAAAACATCTTTACGAGCGCGAAGACGCTTTCCTTGGTTGGGCTGATTTTTCTGGGGATTTTTATTGGGAAAAACGCCGGAGCGTTTAGCGAGAATTTCAGTCACCTGTGGGCTCTTCACAGTCCGCAAACGCTCGAGCCGGGGGCAAATTTCTTGTGGGGTTTCGTGCCCACCGTCACGGCGGCGAGCGGAGCGTTTGGACTGTTGGTGGCGTTCGGGGTCGCGCAAGTGGGATCGCTGTTTTCCGCGGATGCCTGGAACAACATCGGGTTCACCGCCGCAGAGGTAAAAAATCCGAAGCGCGACGTTGCGCTTTCTATGGCTCTTGGTACGATCATCGTGATAACCCTGTATTGCCTGGCGAATCTCGCTTATCTGTTCACGCTGCCTTTGGTGCAGATTCAGGCCGTTCCCGACGACCGCGTGGCGAGTGCGGCACTGAATGCGATCTTCGGCCCCGTGGGCGCTGCGATTATGGCCGTGGCCATCGTCATTTCGACTTTTGGCTGCAATAACGGGCTCATCCTGGCCGGCGCACGCGTTTCTTACGCCATGGCGCGTGATGGGCTGTTCTTTCGCTCGACCGGCGCACTGAACAGTAAAGGCGTGCCAGGCTCCGCGTTGGTTTATCAGGGAATCTGGGTCACCGTCCTGATTCTGATGCGCACGCGCCATGTGGATGCGGCAGGCATCGTCACTTACGGCAATCTCTACAATGACTTGCTCGATTACGTCGTCTTTTCCGTGCTTATTTTTTACGCGCTGACCATCGCAGGCATCTTTGTGCTGCGAGCGAAGCGGCCGGAAGCGGAGCGGCCCTATCGCGCGCTCGGTTACCCGTTTGTACCTTTGCTTTACATCGTGGCAGCGGCGGCCATCATGTTTGTTCTGCTGCTCTACCGAACGCAGACGGCCTGGCCCGGCTTGGTCATCGTGCTGCTGGGCGTTCCGGTTTATTTGCTATGGTCGCGCCGGAGATCTAAGCGCGGATCTGGCGAACAATGAATTCTCTAGTAGGGCGCAACGCACCGCGCCCACTACAATGCTGTAGGCCAAATTGGCAGTGATCCAGGAGAGGGAGAGGTTCTGAGAGGAGGAGTTGCATGGGCAACGCCTTGTTTGCCACCAAGCCGTTAGATGTGTTGATGAAGGAGGCTGGAGAGACCGGCGAACACAGCCTGAAGCGCGCGCTTGGGCCGATCAACCTGGTCACTCTGGGAATCGGCGCCATCATCGGTGCGGGAATTTTTGTGATCACCGGCCAGGCGGCAGCGCAATTTGCCGGGCCGGGAATCATCATTTCGTTTGTGCTAGCGGGCATCGCCTGCGCTTTCGCAGGGCTTTGCTACGCCGAATTTGCTTCGATGATTCCTATTGCCGGGAGCGCATACACCTATTCCTACGCGACCCTTGGCGAGTTGATCGCATGGATTATCGGCTGGGATTTGATCCTCGAATACGCGTTTGGTGCGGCCACGGTGGCGGTGGGATGGAGCGGCCATTTGCGAGCATTCATGCGCGACCTCGGATGGAATCTTCCGGCCATGCCGACGTCAAGTTTCACTTTGTTTGGTCTGCCTATGCAATTGAAGTACGACTATGTGGGTTTCCTGGTCATCCTCGCGATCACCACGATTTTGGTGATCGGCATCAAGGAATCGGCCAATTTCACGACCGCGATTGTGATTCTAAAAGTCGCAGTGGTATGCATGTTCATCGTCTTGGCCACGAAGTACCTTGCGGCCCACGCATGGAAGCCGAACTTCTGGCACCCGTTTATCCCGCCGAACACAGGTGTGCGTGGAGAGTTCGGCTGGTCGGGAATTCTGCGCGGGGCCGGAGTCGTATTCTTCGCCTACATTGGGTTCGACGCCGTTTCTACCGCAGCACAGGAGGCGAAGAATCCGAAGAAGGATATGCCGTTCGGAATTCTCGGTTCGCTGGTGATTTGCACGATACTGTACATTTTGGTGTCTGGATTGTTGACGCATTTGGTTCCTTACACGCAACTTAACGTACCCGACCCGGTTGTCGTTGGGATCCGCGCGACGGGGCAGCCGTGGGCGACTTTCTTGGTAGAGTTGGGAGCGCTGGGCGGCCTAGCTACGGTGATGCTGGTGATGCTGCTCGGACAGTCGCGTGTGTTTTACTCGATGTCACGTGATGGTTTGTTGTGGCCGTGGGCCAGCAAGATTCATCCCCGCTTTCGCACGCCGTATATCAGTTCCATCGTTGTGGGCATTTTTGTAGCCATACTGGCCACCTTGCTTCCCCTGCATATTCTCGATGAAATGACCAGCGTGGGCACATTGCTCGCGTTTGTGCTCGTAAGCGCAGGCGTATGGGTCATGCGAAAGACGCACCCGGAATTGAACCGGCCTTTCAAAACTCCGCTGGTTCCGCTGGTTCCCATTCTGGCGATTGGGTTTTCGGGATTGCTCATCGTTTCTCTTTCTTACTGGACGCAGCTCAGGTTGCTGGTCTGGCTGATCATTGGCTTGGTCATTTATTTCACCTATAGCGTGAAGCACAGCAAAGTTCGAAATGGCATAAGGTAGCCTGCGGGCCCGCTCGACGAACGCTCCGCCCTCGGCTTGAGCCGTTTTTTGCGCGCTGGCGCTCCGCTTTTCGCAAGAGGCGCATCTTCAGGTAAAGTATTTCTTCCGACGCCGAACCCATGAACCCCTTTTTCACGAGCTTAAAAGAAGTGTGGAGCCGCCTGTCGTGGCTGGACATCGTTTGCTCGGCCATTGTGGTCATGGGGTTGTTGGTCGAACTCTTTGGCCTTGGCGGTGGCTTTTTCAGCTTCCTAGGGTTCCTGGCCGTAATCGCAGGCGTTTATCTGTCCGTCAGGCTTGTTGGATGGTGGAGAAGTCGCTTGCTCTGGCGCCTGCGCAACCGGCTGATTGTCGCCTATTTGTTCATCGCGGTCGTTCCCATCCTATCCATCATCATTCTCGTCGTCCTGGCGGCCGGAATTCTCTATTCGCAATTGGGCGCTTATCTTCTTTACGACGATATCCACCAGCGCATCGAAATGATCGCGGATATTGCCCAGCATATCGCTATCGCGCACCAGAGCCTCCCGGCCAGTATCTCGCAGAGCGAATTGGAACGAATCCTTGCCGCGCAATCTTATGCCGTTCACGACCGCGAACTCCGCGGACTCGAGATCAACTTCTCCAATGACCTCTCGCTGCCGCGAAAGGTGGTGCAACAAGGCAAAGACTCTTTTGCCGGATTGTTGCAGGAAGAGGATTCGCCGCCGCCGCCGCTTTGGCTCATCAGCCTGCGGAGGATTGAGGATTCCAAGGAGCTGCGTTGGGTTGTTCTTCGCGTGCCCGTCGACTCGGATTTTCTCAGCACCATTGCGCCGGACCTGGGCGTCATCCAGCTCAATCTCATGGAGAATTATGAGGGAACCGCGCCGCGAGGCGTCCTGTATAGGTCCGGTGAGAAGCAATATCGTGTGGCCGGCCGGATTATTGCCAGTAACCGCACGCTGCAACCCGCGATGTTCTGGCTCGATTCTCCGGTGAACGTGGTATCTCGCCTCGACTCGGTTTTTGTCGCGAAGGACGGAACGGTGGACCCTACCAGGCCTCTCCTGGCGGTCTCCAATGCTCGGCCATCGCGACTGAACGCGAGAATTTTCACATCGCTCGGAGAACTGCGCAATTCCTATGTCATCTTCTTCGTGCTCGTGGGGATTATTTTTCTTCTGATCGAGGCGGTGGCGTGGACCACCGGAATTGTTCTGACGCGGCGTATCACGCGGGCAGTCGCCGATCTTTATAAAGCCACGCAATTTGTCCAGAGTGGGGACTTTTCTCACCGCATCAAGGTTGAACGCATGGACCAACTCGGTGTTCTGGCAGATTCTTTCAATCAGATGACAAGCTCAATCGGCACGCTCATCGAGGAGCAGAACCGGCGCCAGCGACTGGAAAATGAGATTTCCATCGCGCGTGAAGTGCAGAACCAGCTTTTCCCCAGCACGTTGCCGTCGGTTCCGGGAGTCGAAATTGAGGCCATTTGCAAGGCGGCGCGCTCGGTCAGCGGCGATTATTACGATTTCATTCAACTCAGCCCGACGCATGTGGCCATTGCCATCGCTGACATTTCGGGCAAAGGGATTTCTGCAGCGCTGTTGATGGCCAGTTTGCAGGCAGCGTTGCGCAGCCAGGCGCTCACCGAAGGCAGCGAGTACTTAAGTACGGCCGATCTCGTGGCGCGGTTGAACAGACATCTAGTACGCAACACCGGCGACGACCGCTTCGCCACGTTCTTCATTGCGGTCTACGATAGCGCTACGCGGACGCTGCGCTACACCAACGCAGGACATCTTCCATCGTTCCTGATTTGCAAAGGTTCTGCGCATCTTCTCGACAAGGGTGGAATGGTTCTTGGGGTCCTCGAGGATTACGTCTACGAGCAGGGCGAGCTGCGTGTTGCGCCCGATTCGCTACTTATCGAGTACAGCGACGGCCTTGTCGAACCGGAAAACGTATACGGAGAAGAGTTTGGCATCGCGCGATTGAAGGAAGCCGCGATCCGCGTGCAAAGCGCAAAGCCGTTGATGGTGGCGGAATCGCTTATGTCTGCAGCGGAAGAATGGGCGGGGACTCCGGAACAAGCGGATGATATGACCGTGATTGTGACGCGGCTGCGGTAGTGCGTCTGTTGGGCGTAAGCTATACTGAAAATCTTTCAAGGGGTTGTTGGGGAGAACATGTCACTCAGGAACCGTGTGGCGCTGGTGTCCGGCGGAAGCCGGGGCATCGGCCGGGGACTGGCATTGCGGCTCGCGCAAGATGGCGCGCGCATCGCCATTGTGTATCGCTCGAACAAGGTGGCCGCGCAGCAGACGCTGCGCCAGCTGCAGGCGGGCGGCGCGGACTGTGTTGCCGTTGAGACGGATATCACCGATGGGGATCGCTGCGATCAGCTCGTCAAGACAGTTGTGGACCGCTACGGGCGGCTGGACGTCGTGGTCAACAATGTGGGCGATTTTCGTTGGGGCATGTTGGGCGAATCTTCGCTGCCCGAATGGCAGAGCATTTTTGCCTCGAACCTCTTTACCGTGCTTTATATGTGCCGCGCGGCACTGCCGCACATGAGAAAGGCGCGCTGGGGACGCATCATCAACATGGGCGCGGTGGGAGCGGAACGCGCGTTTGGACAAGCTAAAATTTCAGCGTATGCGGCGGCCAAAGCCGCTGTAGTCGCTCTGTCGCGTTCTCTGGCGCTTGAAGAGGCTAAGAACGGAATCACCGTTAATGTTGTGAACCCTTCCAGCATCGATGAAAATGAGCTGACGCTGGAAGAGGCTCGCCGTATCCGCGACGCACGCTTTCCGATCGGGCGTCCGCCAACGGTTGAAGATGTCGCCGCAACCGTGGCTTTTTTTGCTTCCGAAGAGGCCGAATATGTCACCGGGCAAGTCGTCAATGTCAGCGGCGGCTGGATGCTCTGACCGTCTCGTGAACCTCACATGAAAGCTCTCACCGCAGCCGAAATGCGTGAAGTGGACGGCCTCACCACCGAACGCTGCGACATTCCCAGCCTGCAACTCATGGAAAACGCCGGGACGCAATTTTTTGAGTTTCTCCGCTCTTCCTATGGCGACTCTGCTGCGAGTCACGCGGCGATTCTCTGTGGCAAGGGAAACAATGGCGGCGATGGCTTCGTCGTTGCCCGGCTTCTTCAAGAGCAGGGGCTGAAGCCAAGCGCGTACATCTTTGTTGAGCTAAAAGCCGTTCGCGGTGACGCAGCAGAAAATCTTGCGCGGCTCAAAAACTCTGGAGCCAAGCTTCAGGAAATAACGACTTGCGCGCAATGGGAGAAGGTTCGCGGCGAAGTCGCCAAGTCGCGCTTGATTATTGACGCCCTTCTCGGCACAGGGTTCAAGGGCAAAGTCGAAGGCTTGCTTTCTCGCCAAGCAAGTTCCTTGCTTCCCGAAGCCGTAGTTGCCGTAGATACGCCCTCGGGCTTGCCGTCGGATGGAGAAACGATCGAGGGGCCCGTGATTCGCGCCCACTCCACAGTCACCTTCACCGCTCCAAAGATCGGTCAGCTCGTTTCCCGGGATTCAGCCTGCTGCGGAAGACTCCTTATGCGCAACATCGGGTCGCCACCGGAACTGATCGAGCAGCAAGGCAAAGGCCTGGTTCGCTGGATCGAGCCGCAAGAATTCTCTGAGCTACCCTTAGTCCGCCAAATGGATGCCCACAAAGGCAAGTATGGCCACGTTTTGGTCATTGCAGGATCGCTAGGCAAGTCCGGTGCCGCAATTCTAGCCAGCCGTGGCGCCTTGCGTGCTGGAGCGGGTCTGGTCACTGCCGCGACGCCAGACGTGATTCTTCCCATGGTGGCCTCGGCACAGGCGGAACTCATGACCGAGCCTCTTGCTTCCACAAAACTCGGCACAATCTCAGCAGCAAACGGGAAAACACGCCTTGACGCGATTATGCGAGGGACAACTCTTCTGGCCATTGGTCCTGGAGTTGGAACTCATAAGGAGACGCAGAGGTTTGTCACCTCTCTCGTTCGGCGGACTGAACTGCCAATAATTCTGGACGCCGACGGACTGAATGCATTTGCTGGGTGCGCACGCGACCTCGCCAGGCGAAAAACCTTGCGTCTTGCTGTCACGCCACATCCGGGGGAGATGGCCCGGCTTCTGAGCGTTTCGAACGCTGCCGTGCAAGCGGATCGGCTTGGAGTCGCGCGGAAAGCGGCAGCGGCTTGGAAGGCCACCGTGATTCTCAAGGGGTTTCACACGATTTTAGCCGCGCCTGATGGTCGTGTCTTCGTGAACACAACGGGGAACCCTGGCATGGCCAAAGGCGGATCCGGAGATGTGCTGACTGGAATTCTCGCGGGGACCGTCTCCCAACTCGGCGTGGAGCATTGGGAGCGTGCATTGGCACTCGGCGTGTACCTGCACGGTAGAGCGGCTGACGAATCGACGGCGCAACGAGCGGAAGCCGGGCTCCTTGCAGGCGAAATTGTGGACACCCTGCCCACCACCTATTACCGGCTGCTCAAGGAGTTGCGTCAAGTTGGCTGAGGAAATCATCACTGGTTCCAGCGAAGAAACCATCTGCTGGGGCAGGGAACTTGCCAAACGCCTAGAAGCGCCCGTCCTGGTGCTGCTGACTGGCGATTTAGGCACCGGAAAAACCACTTTGACCAAAGGTATCGTCTCTGGCCTCGGGGCGGCCAATGAAAACGATGTTACGAGCCCCACCTTCACACTCGTCCACGTTTACGGCAAGCAGGCCAAGGTTTACCACGCCGATCTCTATCGCATCGAGAGCTTTCACGACTTCGAAACCCTTGGTTTGGAGGATATGTTTGCAGTGCCGGCTGTTGCCATTGTCGAATGGTCGGAGAAGTTTCCGCTTTCGTCACCCTGGCCCGTGGTTCGGGTGCGGCTTGAGCATCTCGGAGGCGACTATCGACGGATTTCCGTGCTAGATCCCGGCTTAAGAGCCTTTTCGGGTTCTTGCCACTAACTATCTGGTTACGCCTGTCCTTTGGATTCCTTGCCCGGTCCGCGCGCGGCTGTTAGCTTGGAAACAGCCCCGTGGCTGAAGGAAATGTCCAACGAACTCTCCATATTCAGCTCGTCCGAAGCGTCTGGAATCAGCCTGAAGAGCTATAACGTCTCAATTCCCATGGGGACGCTGGCCATCGGCGTCGACAACATTCACCACGATGTTTTCCTCAGCCCGAAGTTCGTTCAGGCGGCTCGGGATTATCTCCTCGAGCTCATCCGCCAGAACACCAGTTCCGCGCAATTTCCCGGCATGGAGCCGCGCACTTCGCGTGGGACGGACTCGGCGGCTTTTCGCAAATTGCTGTCGGAGCTTCTACAGAGTTCCCTGACGCAGGCCAAGTATCACAAGAACATCGAAATCGATCTTCTTTTCCGCTTGAGCCTACTGAAATTTCTAATCTCCGAAATCGGCAACCAGTTCGCCAACATCATCCTCGAAGGAAAGGAATGGATTCGGCAGCGCGGCGAGCATTTTGAGCGCAGCCAGCAGGCACACGTCATCAAGGCACGCTTGGCGGAATTACAAGCGTCACGGCGCGCGGTCGTTCGACGCGTGGGTCAGCAGACTGCGCAGATTCTCGCGGAAGTGGAAGAAAACACCATCGCCAAGACTCGCCGTGCCTTGTTCGGCGAAGACTTTGCGCCTTACTACGAGCTTTGCAAGAACCGCCTGATTTTTCTCGATGGCGGCAAAGACGATGTCTTTTTCCTGGAACACTACGTGCTGCTGGGCAACTACGCGAAAGACCCGGACCGTTTTGAGGCCATGGACGCGCTTTTCCAGGAATTTCTCCGCGAAGCCGGCATTACCATCGCGGACGATCCGGGCCATTCGCAATGAAATCACCAATCTGGAAGAGCAGCGCGAAGCGACTCAAAAGCGCCTCGATCGCGGCGAGAGTTTTTTCAATAAGCTTCTGAGCTCCGACGATCCTGCCGACCTCAAGGCTTCCTTGCATGACATCGACCTTCGCCTTAAGCACCAGGAATTGAAGCTCGAAGAGATGGATCCCCAGGTGGAGGAGGCGCGCCAGAAGCTGGATTTCTTCCGCAAAGGCAAAGCATCCCGGCTCGGCGAATATCTCGACGACCCTGAAAACGCACAGCGCTTGTTCGATCCAAAAGCCGGGCCGGAGGAGTCCGCGCCTCTTCGCGGCCAGCTCTTGACGCGGCTTCTCGATCGCCTCGAACAGTACGAAATGCTCTTCCATGTCCTGGCCAGCTATGAAGTTCGTCCAATTGCTTCGGAATATTGCCCGCCGCTGCATCTTCAGCAGCTTCGCCGGGCGCTGGTCTCCAAGGATGAGCTGAAGCAGGTGGAAAGAGTCATCAAGCAGGTTCCTGCGAAGAAGCTGTCGCTGCGAACCATTGAGGAGGTCTCCAGGAGAATCCAGCGATACTCTCGCGAGGAAATGAAGGAATTCGTCTTGCGGTTTGCCGGAGATTTCTTTCGTCTGCACAGGGACCTTCGCGACGCCGAGCACCTGACCGCGGGAATGGAGCGCATCAACCTCGTCACCACAGAAAAGGCCCGCGAACTCTCGCGCATGAATAACCGGCTCTATGAGTGCGTGCTTCCTGAGGAGGCCCGTCCGGAGCAGGACAACGTCATTTCGCACGTCATCATCAAGGCGGACGTGCGTGGCTCCACGCGCATGACGCAGGATCTCCTCTCGCGTGGCCTGAACCCAGCGTCGCATTTCAGTTTGAATTTGCACGAACCGGTGAAAAAACTGCTCGACCGCTACGATGCGAAAAAAGTGTTTATCGAAGGCGACGCCATCATTCTGGCCATCTTTGAAACAGAATCATCGATTGCCTACGCGCGGCCGGTCGCCAAAGCCTGCATTCTTTCCCGGCAAATCCTCGCGGTGTGCAATTCCTACAACGAGCGGGCTTCTTCGAGCGATCTACCCGCGTTGGAACTTGGTTTGGGTGTGGCCTTTCAGGGTGATGCGCCAACCTATTGGGTCGACGGCGATTCGCGGATCATGATTTCGAAAGCGCTCAATCTCTCCGATCGCCTCTCCGGTTGCGCCAAACTGGCCAAGCGCATGCTTGCCAAACAGAAAACCCATTTTTCCGTCTTTCAATTCCTGAACACCATGGAAGGTGCCTCCGCGGAAGAGTTGGATGAATTTCTCGTCCGTTACAATATGAACGGCATCGAACTGAACGACGAGGGCTTCCAGAAGCTTTCCGAGGAAATTTCCCTCGACACCATCGAAACGAAATTCGATATGTCGTGGGGCAAGCAAAACGTTACTCTCTTTTACGGCGAAGTGCCGCTCGGTGAATCGGTCGAGCTGCTCGTCATTCGCAAAGCCTTCGCGCGCCAATTACTCCCCGACGGAAAAGTCGGCCGTGCCACGGAACATTGTTATTACGAAGTTTGCACCGGCCCCGCGCTCTACGACCTGGTTGCCGCGCTCATTCGCACCAACCAGGCCGCCGCCCTCGTTTCCCAACGCGCTTGAACGTGGGTTGCCTTGAGCGCCCCCATGGCCTCCTCTATACTGCTCGCGGAGGCGAAAGGGGCCCGGTGGTCCTCATGGTCTTCAAAACCATAGCCCGTGTCCTTCGCGGATTCGGGGGTGGGTTCGACTCCCACACGCTTCCGCCAAGTCCTTTCCTTACGCGGTCTTAACTGAGGAAGCTGACTCCAATTGAGTGATGTTCTGCGCGATGCGCTGAGAGAACTTCTCAGACGCAACCCGCTGGGCATCGCCAACGATGCGCGCGTAGTGCTCCAGAGTGACGTTGGAATCAGCATGGCGCATAAGCCGGGTGACAACGTGAATCGGGGTGCCGGATTCGAGCAGCTCTGACGTGACGCCGTGTCGGAAGCAGTGGATGCCGACGTGGACGCCTTTCGCAGTTTCAATCCCAAGTTTGGCCATTGCCCGATGAACGCCGTATTTCACAACGTTGTCGGACAGGAAGGGCTTGCCCTTGGAGTTGGTGAACAGGTACCCGTCTGTGTTCGGCTGGTAGTGTTTCGTGAGCCAGTCGCGCAAGTGCTTCGTGAGCAGCTCGGACATGCAGACTGGAGCTGCGCTATTGTCACTCTTCGGGGTGCCTTCCTTTCGAGTGGCATAGTCCAGGGCGCCCGTGATGTAGATAAGTTTCCGCTTGAAGTCAAGGCTACTGACTTTCAGGGCGGTAACTTCACCTATGCGGAGTCCGCACACCGCGGCGATGAGGAGCATGAGTTTGTAGGGATACACCGCGGCATTGATGACTCGCGCAGCAGTGTCAGCGTCGAAGAAAAAGATCTTTTGTCAGCAGGGAACACAATGTCCTTCTTTTCGACGTTCGGGATTGCGTAACCCCACTTTCGGCCTAGGTTCAAAATCGAGCCTAGGGTTCCGTAGATGTTCTCCGCGGTCTTCCGGCGATCGACACGCCGGCCGACTGTGGTTACGAAGGATTGGAGTTGGCTGAGATTCATCTCTTGCAAGGGAAGCTCACCAAGGTGCGGGCGAATGTAGGCCCGAATGTGTGACAGGGCTGCACGGGCTCCTCCCGGCTTTCGGTTTGGAAGTATTTTGTCAGTCCACTCCTCGAGAAGTGCTCTGAGTGTTTTTCCGCCTCGGGGTGCTGAGGGTTTGACGTTCGCTTTGGCCCTGGCGTTGTAATCGTCCAGGTATGGTTGGAGGGCGCCTTTGCCGCACGCTCCGATGTAACGGGCGCATCGAAGGTGATTGTCCTCCTTGCACGCTTGCCGGTCTCGGGGTTGACTTCATACTCGCGGTACGATCCAACCCATCGGGTG
>QHYJ01000023.1 GCA_003223255.1 Acidobacteriota bacterium
CCTGAGTCTGAGTGAAGCCACCCGATGCATCGATGACCGCATAACTCTGGAAGCCGTCGGCAAGGGCAGCTATGGCCGGGAACGCGAGACACACATCAGTGGAAATGCCCGTGACGATGAGGTTCTTGCGCCCAGTCACCTTGACCGCATCCACGAAACGCTTCTCGTCCCAGGCGTTGACGGTAGTGCGTTCAATGCCCGGCACGCCGGGCAAAACCTCGGCGAGTTCGGGGATAAGCGGTCCCCACATTTTCTCCGTGGTCGTGGTTACGATCACGGGCACTTTGAGCGCGAGCATTGCTAGTGTCAGACCAACGATGTTGTGCTTGAGTTGAAGGACGTCGATGTCACGAATGCCTGTGTACAAACCGACCTGGTGATCCACCAGGAGTAGCAGGGCGTTATTGCGTGTCAGACGTTCAGGGCGATGAAAGCATTTCCGTTCTGCGCCGTCATCATGTTCGTCCCACCTACCGTATGCTCAAGGCTGGCTGCTCTCTTGCAGAATTTTGCTGGTTTTGTTGTTTATTGCCTAAAAATGAGTCGCACTTACCGACCAGGAGGCGCGACGGCCTCGAAACATTAGGAAATGGGGCCTTACGCTCGGAAATGCCTTGTCATGTGATGCCGTCGCCATCTTCCGGGGCTGACCCCGACGAGTTGGTGGAATGTGCGCGTGAACGCTGCCTGGTCATTAAATCCCGACTGAATCGCGATGTCGATCAGAGACATGCTGGTCTGGCTCATCAGTTGTTTGGCTTGGTCAACGCGACGCTGAATCAGCCACTGGTGGGTGGAGGTGCCGAAAGAGGTTTTGAACGAGCGGGCAAAGTGGCTGACGGAAAGTCCGCATTCGCGTGCAATGTCAGAAAGCCGGATCCTGCCATGCATGTTCTCATGAAGAAGTTCCGACGCTCGTCGCTTCTGCCATGGCGCCAGTCCTCCCTTTGAATGCCGCGCTGCTTTCTGGAGTACACCGTACTGCTGGATGAGATGCGCTCCGAGGATGAGACTGAATTGATCGAGGGCAAGCACAGGGGGAGCGTCGCTCCGCCCAAGGAACGGAAGAATGCTCTTCGTGATCTGGGCCACAACTAGATCATTTTCGAGCACTGCCAGGCGATAGTCACTTACCCGGCCAAAACCGAGATCCTCGGCAATGTCATCTAGTTCCCTACGAGGAACAGAATAGTGAACGTAATCGAAGGCACTACCTGCCCAGCACCTTGGCTGTGAATCGAAATCGATGACGTTGGAGCGAAACTGGTGAACGATGGACGTAGGAATGAGCTTGTCTGCTGTCCACACCTGGTAGCACGATGATGGCAGAGACTTAAGGGAGATCGACACTAGCAGAGCGGGGACGGGCGATAGCTTCGTGATTCGGTCAGGAAGCCCAGCCGGTGACTGGAGGCGGATGATCGTAAAATTCCCCGCAGTACGAAACTGCGATGGAACGGGGGACCTCCCGTCCAATTGAATGAACATTGTGAAGGGAGCTTCAGGTGACGTCTGCGGAGTCTTATCTGCTTTCGGCGAAGCGTTCTTGCCCATCACGACCTCCGCTGCGGGACGCCGGTCGTGCATACGATAACAGGTTTCTGTCAGGATTGTATCCGTTCAAGGCGGCGGCCAAGCGCGTTTAGAGTCTCCTAAATGATTGAGTCTCGACTAGCAGCGATAAGTGCCCTATCGGGCCGCAGATCCCGATCACTCCCGATTGTCCGAAGAGTCGGCAACCCTTACCTTAGCGGATTGGATTATGGAAGGGTTCCGTGATCCGCCCACGATCAGCAAACACTATACGACATATCGTTACTACTGTGTGGGGCCAGAGAGTGCGGGATACGTGCAGCGCCGTAGTTGAACAGGATGATGGTTTGCACTTCATAACATAGTGACGCTTTGCGTACCGACAACCGGTCGGCACGAGGAAGGATCATTCAAGAGCTATCGAACAAGTGCCTGTCACTTGCGGATTGCGTGGCGAGCTACGAATCGGTGAATTACGCGGAATGGATTGACAAGCTCGGCGGAGCCGAATAAAGTTGGGCCAGTGCGCTAACAGGGCGTCTCCTACCCGCGGCAAGGGAAATATCCCACCTGTTTTCGTTTTCAGGCGACGCCGTTACCTTCTTTCAGCCTGGTATCAGCGGGACACAGGCAAATATGAAAGGAGGTCTTGTGACCCCGTCGAAGTTTTTGCCCTCTCACTCATCCTTTGAGTCCATCCGGAAGCAGGCCAAGAAACTGGTCCGCCTGTTCGCCACCGGGAACCCCGATGCTCTGGCCCGTGTCCACGCTCACCTACCGGCTCCGAACCTTCCTCTAGCGCTGCGAGATGCCCAACTTGTGCTCGCCCGAGAATATGGCTTCGCAGGCTGGCAGGATCTTCGCGCGGCGGTGCTCCGCCAGGAAGGCGCGGGCCTGGAGTGGGCCGCCGCTGAGGCGGAGCGCGCCATCCACGACAACAGCGTCGAGCGATTGACGCAACTGGTTCAGGATTATCCAGCGCTTCTATCGTGGCGTGGCGATTCCGGAGAATCGTTACTTCGCTTTGCCACCGGTTCGTTTGGTGACAGCGGCGATCCTTACCGGGAGCGGATGTTCACGCGCCTCGAATGCGCCGAGTTTCTCCTGGATGCTGGGGCCATTGCGAACCCCGCGATATGGGAGGACGCAATTCGCGCCCGCTCCATGGGAGTATTGCAACTCCTTTCGCGCAAGGGTGTTCTGCCGCGCACGCTCGATGTTCTCACCGCGCTGGGTGACGAAAATGGTGTGCGGGAATGTCTTGCGGAAAGTGCCGCCGCCGCCGTCACTCATGCATTCCTTACGGCCTGCGGTTTTCAGCATAATCCGGTCGCCGCTCTCCTCCTCAACCGTTTGATCGAGTTCGACCCCGCGCTCGGCGAGCGAGTAGGGAGACTGCGTGGACGAAGCAGGCTCATCGACTACTTGGCTGAACATCCCGTGTACGAAAGCCCCTGGCGGACGGTCGTGATGAATGAACTGATCGCGGCCATGCGCGGAAATAACATGGAAGAGTTCAACCGTTGGCTACAGCAGGAACCAAATCTGCTCAGCGAATCCGACGCCGTTGGGTTAATTGGGATCGCGGCGTACAACGATTGGGGACCTTTCATCGCTCGATTGATCGAGCTCCATCCCGGGCTAAAGGTGAAGCGCCCCCCTTCGCCCGCGCTGCTGTACGCGCTGGAGTATGGGAACGCGCATCTGCTACCTCTGTTGACGCAGATTTGGCCGCTGCCCGACGATCTCCCCCACGCGGCCGGCGTGGGGGACTTTGCGCGAGTCAGGGGTTGGTTCGACGAGGCCGGCCGTCCGAGGCTGGGAAGCCTCAGTCAGCATCACCCCGCCAACAATCCTGGTACACTCCAGAATCTTCATTGGATGCCTCCGAACGCGCAGCACGTTCTCGACGTCGCCTTGGCATGGGCGTGCATGAACCGCCAGTTGGAGATTGCGGCTTTCCTGGTGGAGCGCGGAGCCAACGTCAATACCAACTGGAGCACGCATGAGCCGGCGAGCATTCTGCACGAGTGTGCCATCAGAGGGAACTATGAAGCGGCGCAATTCCTCATCGATCGTGGCATCGATATGACGATTCGCGACTATCGCTGGAATGGGACTGCGGAAGGGTGGGCTATCCACGCGTACGCGCTG
>QHYJ01000024.1:0-8777 GCA_003223255.1 Acidobacteriota bacterium
CAATATCGACCGATACAGAACAGAATCGATCCTTCGAGAAGCCGCCTCGCTACTGGTACATGCGCGAGGACGAACAGCCTCAGCGGCATCGGTACTTTGTAGCCCATGTAGCTCAAATAAGCAGAGGGTATGCGCAGGCAAGTGGCGTCAATTCAACGGATTTTGCTTTGTCGAGGCTGGTTCGGGACCAGGAGGTCGATGGTTGAAATCCATTCGCCCCGACCACTCTCATTGGTCCTCCGGTCAGAAGATTCTATACCTGGTTGTGCCATCAGACAGAAGCGCGTCAGGATTGAGCGGTGCCGGCAACCAGGGCTGTCAGCAATTCATGTTTCTTGGGCGCAAATGGATTCGTGACCGTAACGCCCTTCCATGTGAATCCTTCTTGCAAGTCCTCCGAAAGAAGCAGACGGCATCCGCCTTCCGCAGTAGCAGAGAGAATCACTGCGTCCCAAATGCTGAGCTGATGGTCGGTCGCGAGGTCAGCTGCTGCGAGCATTACCTCGGCGGACGTCTCGATCAAAGAGAAGGCGTCCCGCCAACTCAAAATCGCTTTCCTTGCTTTTGCCGGCGCTCGGCCCGCCTTACGCACCAACAGGTTAAACAGCTCACCCAACGTTTGCACCGGCAATAGCACAGCGCTCTCCGGTAACTTCTCTACCAGTTCGAGAGCCGTCTGCTTCATGTCTTCCCCGTTTACGCCCTCTGCGTACGCCAGGATGTTCGTGTCGAGCGCCACTCTCACTTTTTATCCTCGTAGAGTTCATCCCGGCTCCAACGGCCGATCTTAATCACGGGCTCAGCCCCCAGCCTTTTCAAGAGAGCAACTTTAGCACCTCGCGTCACGCCGCTGTCCTTCTCGGCAGGCACAATCCTGGCGACCGCCTTGCCATGTGAGGTCACCACATAGCCCTTTCCTTCACGGACGGCTCGGAGGAGCTTCGAGAACTTACGGTTGGCATCAGTGGCAGAAACAGGCTTTTCCATGACCCCTCCATAATGTAGTGATAGTACGTACTATGTCACAAGCGCAGCGTAGAAGCAACAGGCTATTTTGCGTCTAGGAGCCTGTCGGGAATAGATGTTGTCGTACGTGAAATCAATAAGTTACGGACAGAGGTACGTCTGCAAGTTATTGATTCTTCGTCGAAGATTTGTTCTCTCCGACACCCTCCTAGCGCGCGCCTCATCGCCTTGAATGCCGAGGAGAGTCCGGAAATCGTCAGTCAGTTGGTGCCGTGGCCGTTTCGGCGGCATGTGGCCTGAAACATACTGGCTACGCTTTGCGTTGAATCAGTTCGAATCTGATCGGTACAATCAGCAAAATTCCGGTTGCAGGCCCCCGCAACCAATCTCATTTTCCATTTATATCTTTTCTTTGGTTCTGACGGCAAACTATTGTTGCGGGTTGCGAATGGTTGTGAAATTGAGGGGGCTTTTGGCCGTTCCAAATCCCGTAAGGGACGCTAGGACGATGGCTTAGGGATTTTTACTTGCTAGTTCTGACCAGGAGGTTGACGGTTCAAATCCATAGAAGGGGCGGAGCCCCGGGGGTGAGATCTTCGGAGTGGTTCTCCTTTGAAATCAGCAGATAGGAGTGTTCCTCGGCGAATGACCTTTAGCATCGCACCAGGGAATCAGGTTGTTGGCAAGCGTGGCCACGCCTACCCATACAGCGCACAAGACGCGGGGCTGGGTACTCGGGGGATGATGGCGGAACGGCCCGACCTGCCGAAAATTCGGTTCGAATCCCGAGCGCTGTTTGTGTCCGGACACTGTCTTGACAGAGCCGTAGCACCCATCTATTCTTACGGTGAGGATGTCGGTTCGTGAGGAGGTGGTATGCCGGTAAGGGCAGTGGCCCTGAAAGAGGAGGGTACGCACCCGCCGTCCGAGGGAGTCCTCGCTCGCTTCGCTGAAGTACGGTCTGTCCGATCCTTGAAAGATCTTGAAAAGGTGAAGGAGGAACGGCCGGACATCGTTTTGATGGATGTTCGCATGCCCCAGGTCGATGGAAAAGAGGTTGTAGAAGTTCTTCGTCAAACGCGGCCAGCGCCGGTGCTGGTGCTCTTTGATTCCAAAATGCAGCCCGCGACCTTGCTCAAACATTTGAACAGCCTGGGCACACCCAAAACTACTCGGCATGGCCGGTCGCGCAGCCTCTCTCAAGTCGTCCGGCTCTTGGGAGTATCGCAAGAGGTTCTCAGCCGAATCTTAAACGTCTCTGCTCGAACGGCGCATCGTTGGCTCAAAGGAACACGCCCCCGTCGGACCCGGGAACTGGAAAGGCTTCTTGAGATTGTTGCCCTGCTTGAACAAACGCTCCCGAATGACGAAGCCATTCGGAGCTATTTGTGCCATACCAATCCCGCCCTCCAGGGCGAGAAGCCCATCGACCTGCTGATCCGAAGAGAATTTGACCGCGTGTCGGCGGATCTCCGAGCCGTTCAAGAGGGAGTCTACATCTAATTGGCCCTTCCTCCGGACCTACCGCGGTCTCCTCTTTCGGCAGTCGTGTTCCGCGTTGTTCGTGAAGGTTTAGACCCGTTAGCGACAACCAGAAGCTTGAAAGCCGGCGGCCGTTTCAATCCGCCAAATGAGTTTGGCGCGCTCTACACGTCACTTGAGGCCACGAGCGCCACCAAGGAAGTCGCGAGAGGTTTAAGACAGCGCGGAGTTGATCCCGACCAATTGCCGGAAGGCGCGTGGTGGGTTTACGAATTGGAAGTGAAATCGGAAGCCGTTCTCGATCTCACCGACGCGGATGTTCTTCAGAAAAGTGGGATCGCAGAGGGTTCTCTGACCGGCAGCGACGTGAATGCAACGAGGCAGATTGCTGCTGAAGCGAGAAAACGGGGCTACGAGGCTTTGCTAGTTCCGTCCGCCGCCGCTCCCGGGTCCAAAAATTTGGTCCTCTTCCTGGACAAAATGTCAGCACGCCCGAATGTGCTCAGTTCCAGGACGGTCACGCTGAGCGGACGAACTACGTAAGCAGCAACGCTTCGCTCTCTGACGATGGAAATTGGAGGAGCGAGGCGGAGACAATCTAGCTCGGAGCATACTGGCGCGGACCAGTCTGCTGTTGTGCTGTTGCCGGTTTGCCGTACTTAAATCGCGACCGCAGCGCAGGATGCGCAACTGCTCCGCGTGAGCCTCACGCGGAGGGTACGAAGAATTCTCATCCGGCTGAGTAGTGGACCGACTGTGGACCAACTGTGGCAGGATTTTTGGGTGACGGTGCTTGTAAGTGCGACGAATTTAGGATGCGTCGTAACGAGCTTTCCTGGAAGACGATCACATGATCGAGGCACTCGCGGCGAACGGTGCCAATCGCCCGTTCGACATAGGCTCGCTGCCAAGGCGCGCGCGGTGCAGACAAAACTTCGCAGATGCCCATGCCTCGCACATGTTTTCGGAAGTCATTGCCAAAAATAGCGTCGCGGTCGCGGAGCAGGAAGCGCGGGAGTTGCTCAAAGGTAAATGCTCCCGCAGTTGCAGTGCGGTCCACGCCGCGGTCGGATGAGCGGTCACATGGAAGTGCAGGATGCGACGTCGGTCATGGGCCAACCCCAGAAACAAGTAGAGTACTTGGAAGCGGATCGTAGGCACCGTGAAGAAGTCGACCGAAACCAGTTGCTTTGTGTGATTCTCCAGGAATGTGCGCCAGGTTTGCGATGGGGGTTTGCGAGAGGGCAGCATATAGTTGCTGACTCTGCTCTCTCCGACGTCGATGCCGAGTTTGAGAAGTTCGCCGTGGATGCGGGGTGCACCGCAAGTGGGGTTCTCCCGGCACATCTTGCGGACCAGCTCTCGGACCTCGCGCGAAATGACAGGTCGTCCCGGTTGGCCGTGCCGCACCTTCCAGGTCCAGAACAAGCGAAAGCCGGCACGATGCCAGGCAAGGACTGTTTCGGGTTTGACGATGGCCAGTGCCGAGCGCCAGTCGTGCCAGAGGTGGGACAGGCAGAGCCACAACCGGCGGTCGGCGGAGGTCAATTTCAGGAGCTTTGCTGCAGATCTCTGAAGTACACCGATTTTGGTGGCGCAGAGCCAGGTTCTCGAGCTCGAGGGCGGCACGCGATCGGAAGATCGAGCGCAGAGGCGCGAGGAGTGTCGTGAGAAAAATGAGCATCAGCGAGAATTATGAAGGAAGTGCAACCCTCATCCACTCAGATATTTCGACATTTTCGAGAGGCACAATACAGCGGACATTGAGCCTACCGATGACCAACTTTGGGTAAGGCTAACCCCGCTCAGTTCGCGACATCGGTCGCGTGTCCTCGAATCCCTTTGTGACGCACTCAACAAAGCAAGCACGCTGTTCCCAGGCACCCAGCTGCAAATGCATTATGTGGTCTCATCCCCCTGTCTTGAAGCAAAAAGCGGACCGCTTTCGGGCAAAACATGTCAGGAATTCAAACCCTGTGAATCCCTACCTTTGAGCCCAGCCGCCACTGCGGTCGTCGACCTTGTTGGCGGAGAGCCAGCCGATGTTCATTTCCACCGACAAATGTTCGGCTAGCCGAACGCATGCCTCGGAGCCGCGGGCAAATAATCCGTTATCGCCAATCCTCAACCATGAGACCAGGCACGCGCTGAAACTCTTTGCTGTTGCTGGTTACCAGAGTAGCCCCAAGGCTGAGCGCCTGGGCCGCGACGAAGGTATCGAGCACTCCAATCGGCGACCTCGCGACGGCGACCCGCACTTTCCCGTAGGTGTCCACTACACGGTCGTCGAGCTGGAATACGTCGAATGGCGCCACCATCTCGGAGAGCAAATGTTCGTGGCGCGCCCGAAGATGTGGTTGACGGACTGCGTGACGCTCGATCCCGTACTGCAGTTCGCACAAGGTGATGATGGAGAGGCCGATCTTGCTTTTGCTATGAGCGAGGAGCTTGTGACGTATAGCCGGTGAATTGGTGCGCAGGAGATCGACTGTTGAGATCGACCCATACCGTCGTATCGAGGAGGTATACGCCTGTTGTTCCTTATTTCTCATCGAAAAGCGTTTCGAGGCTGGCGCGCTTCTGCGGGCGGTGATCGCGAGGAAACGTGAAATCGCGGGGAAACTGATCGAGCGCCGCGAAGAGTCCGGCCCAGCGGTCACCAGTCTTGGGCAGAAGGAGAATGCCGCTGCCCAGGCGCTTCACATAAACGCTGTCGCCGGGCACGCGATACTCTTTTGGGAGTCTTACCGCTTGGCTCCGCCCGGTCATAAAGACCTTGGCTTCCGCGGCCTCCGCCGCACCTGCTCCGCGCTTCTTTGCTTGACGTGCCATGCGCCCTCCTTAACCTTATTTCGATCCGGATTATGGGCGCGCTCGCCGATGCAGACGGCATTACGACAAGAACGATATGGCCGAGGACGTTGCGACCGGTGACGAGGAATTTGGACACGGATGACCGCGCCGTGGAATTCGGGTCGCTGCCGGTTGAGGACGGTGAAATCCTGCCCGCCGGTGCGCTGGATAGTGAGGCACCCGACCAACAGCGGCTGACGGAAGCCAGTGGTAACGAAGGCGCGAGTTTCGAGCGTTCCTACCATCGCGCTGCATTGGTCATTTGGCCGCAAGATCGTTTTGTAGACGTACTGCTTCAGGCCGGCCCCGCTGCTGCTTTGCCCTACTTCAAAGATCGGGTCCAGGCCTCAAATTCTCTGTCGGCGCCAGCTACGGATCGACAAACGGTGCATTCCATAGCCGAGCGGATTATTGCTGTGTGGGAAGCCAGCGGAAATAACGGTCATCGCCAAAGGTACAAAGAGGCGGACCGGAGCGACATGATCGCGCTCCTTGGGCAACTGGCCGACGCGCCGCTGCTCGAACGATTCATCGCCGGGGTTGTGACGCGAGAATACGATGGCAGCGAAAACAAGGTCCTTGCCGCCAATGTTCGGTGGCTAGACCCAATGCAGACGGGCCAGCTCCTGTCGCACCTGGTGATTGAAAATATGCGCACCTTTCCTGCGGCTTGTGTGGACCTTCTATCGCGGTTAACCCGCGAATCAGGATTGGAGCCAACCGCAGGTTGGATTGCGGCACTGCGGGAGATCGCCGCAGCCGTTGTGGGGGCATTACCGGATCTTAAACAGCGCCAGCCGGACCACCCGGATCGGGATTGGCGGCGGACTCAAAAGGCCAAGCCTGTGCACGGCACTACAGTCGTGGATCTCCTGGAAACGCTTGCAGCGTTGAACGCAAGCACTCTTCGCGATGCGAGCTGCAAGGCGATAGTCGCAAATCCCGAGGTGTTTAATCCCGCCAAGCTGATTGTGTCAGCTCTTCAACTCCTGCGCGAGCGCAACAGCGATGCCGTCCTCCGCGATAAGGAGTTCCAGCGCTTATGGGCTCATTCCGCCGAGTTCCTGCTGGCCCGCAGCGAGCAACCTCCCGAATCGCCCAAGGACTGGCGGCTAGACGTGAAGATTGCCTGCCAATGTGATGATTGTCGTGAACTGCAGGCCTTCGCTCTTGATCCTGCCAGCCAAACGCATCGCTTCCGCGTAAAGCAGGAGCGCCGCCAGCACCTGCACCAACAGATCGACCGTCATCGCCTGGACATGACGCACGTGACGGAACGGGCCGGGTCGCCCCAGACACTGGTGTGCTCGAAGACTCGCGCCACCTATGAACGCCAATGCCATCGGTACAAAGAGGACATCGCATCCATGGCGGTCCTCTACCCACTCATCGGGGAAATGGATGAGGACGTGCAGACCCTTCGAGCGCGCCTTGAGGCGGCCAGGCAACGGTGCCCCCAGGCAAAAGCGGCGGCCACGTAGCTCGAATCTTTGTGGAGAAAAACCACAATCACGTTTTGAAGGCGTAAGACTGCCATTCGAATGCTCATACGTCGCCGCGTGGCCAGAAGATCAAACGGTCAGAACATTTCGTCGCCCTCTCGTGGTGCTTCTTTGCCCGCACGCATCAGAATCTTCCCTCGCTCTCGGCTCTGGACCGCAAGAGCTTTGCCGCAGCCGCGAAGTCTGCTTGGTTGAACGTGACAAGCAGGTCGGCCCGACCGTTGACCGCGGCTTCTAGCACCACATCGTGAGTCGGATCAGACAGAAGCGGTCGCCACAGAAACCTAATCTGTACTGATTCAGCGACGCTTCCACATGTTTAAATCTATTTGCTACGGCCAGAACTCAACTTTCCGACTGTGAGGTAAAAGGCAGGAATGCTACATTCGGTTGGCGTGGGCCCCACCTACGCTCTACGACAAACGGGCAATACCCGGGAACGCATCGAAGCCCGAGTCGAAACTCGCGATCTGGCGGATTCCATTTTGTTCCATAACTGAGAGATGTAGAGCGTCGCGAGCAGACAGTTGCCGATATCCCAGAACAATCTGTTTTGCACGTTCCACTGCCCTACCGTCCACAATGAGCACCTCATCGACAACCCCAAGCAGGGCGTCGAAAGCAGGCTGGATTGCGTCGCGGCGATCGATCGCCACATAGCGGTGCAGGATCTCCTGCAACACTTCCGCGTCGGTCACCAGACGCTCTCGGTCGGCAATCAGTTTTTCAAGCAAGCGCTGGGCATCCGTCTTGTGGGGGTGAGGCGAGCCAATAAGATACATCGGGATGTTGGAGTCAACCAAAATCACGGGTGCGAACCGGCTATATATCCTGCCTCAATCTCGGCGAGCATGCGATCGAGATCGCCGACGGGATATTCGCATTGCGCGGCCCGTCGGACGGTCTCTAGCTTCTTCCCCATACTGCCCCTAGGCTCCCCCCGGCGCGCCAGGTCGAGGGCTTGTCGAACCCATTCCGCAATTGACATGTGACGGGAGCGCGCGACGCGCTGGATCTCTCGATATTCTGGATCTTGAAGAATCACCTGTAGTCGCTTGCTCATGTGCTGAGCATATCTTACTCATACCTATGAGTCAAGTCGCAGTTTCTTCCAATTCTTCCAATCGCCCAGAATTTTGAGAATTTTGCGCATTAAAGACGCGAACGGCCACCCTTCCGCCACGAATACGCCGCCAATGCTGTTCAGGCTTCCTCCTGCCCTCGACGAACCGTCACCGCAACACTCTCGCTGACAGCGCCGTCCGCTTTCAGTTCGAGACGGAAAGTTCGAAAATCGTCTGCCAGGGCCGACCATTCTTCAATTGGGGTCGGGCTCGGAGACATGAGTGACACAATGCCCGGCTACGTAAGTGACCACCTCGGGCTCAACGGGTTGTCTAGTAGTTCCAGCACACGACGAAGAAGTCCACGACGATGCGTTCGCTAAGTGGCCTTACGCCTTACTCTGACCCAGTGGCTTCGCGAAACATTTTCTCGATGGCCACTGCCTCGCTGTCAGTCAACGCAGCAAACTCCTTTGCGCGCGCGCGCTTGGAGAATCTTCCCTCGTTCTGCTGCAGGGATCGCCATAGAAGATCCAGCTTGCTGTTTGGCACATCGAATAACGTCTGCACTCTTCCGACGAAGCGGTCATACGACTCCAAGTACTTCACCTCGCGCGGAAGATCCTCCTCGACAGTTTCTCGAACGCACTGGTACAGGAATTCCGCGTGCTGCGTGGCGTCGAAATACCTGTAAAAACTTGCGGTGTCATTGAGTACCTCAACGTTCCCAGTAGGAGTCGGCCGCCAGTCAATGAGCTTTAGTAATGGTTTGGAATAAGACTCTAAAACGCGTCGATACGCATCGATTTTTCGGAGGATGACCGCGCTGACGGGGAACACAACACCGGGCGGATTGAAACCGCCACGAGCAAGCACGTGGTGGATGAGCCATCGATGCAGACGTCCATTG
>QHYJ01000024.1:8788-40035 GCA_003223255.1 Acidobacteriota bacterium
AGGCTATCGAAGGCAACGATTCCGTCCACGAGACTCGGCAAATCCTCCGCCCGTGCGCTTATGTGTTCCGGGATAGGCTCACCACTACGCCGATTACGGTCACCGACAAAGCCCCCCTCGACGCGCAGACCGAGGTGCACAAAGCGGGTATCTCCAATAACAATGCGCTGCAGCCGCTCTAACTCTGCGCGACTCAGTTCGACCTGCCCGGCCTCCGCGATCGCTTGTCCCCAACGCGCAATGCGCTGTGCTGGCGGCTGTTCACCTTCAATTTGGAAAGACGATTTGCTGTCGCTCAGTAAAAGAAAAGCAGCGGCGCGCGCAAGAATGTCCGCAGGCGTCTGTCCCGAAATCTCCCTTGCACGCTCATCAAGTCCAGATTGTCGATTTCGTTCCAGCTCCGGCGTGCGCCGAACGAGAGGACAAAACTGTGGTGTGCCAGGCAAATTGTTCGTGACCTTTTGTCGCGCGATTGCAATGCCTTCCGATAAGCCAAACTGCAATTCGGGATCAATCACTGGAACGGCTCGAACCTTGCCCAGATCGTCGATTTTGAGTCGCCGTCTCGAGGACCAAACGTGCGATTTCCTCTTCTGGGACAACCTCGAACAGCGCACTTAAAACGCCGAGATCAACACCTTCCCGCTTGAGAGCAAAGGTTAAGTGCCCGGCGAGCGTGTCCTCCGGTTGATGTCTCGGTGTCAGGACTTGCCATTCACCGCTGGAGCTTTTCACGTGGCGTTCGCCGATAGCTGCCAATTGTGTGGGCAATGGGACAGCGAGTCTGTACTTCTCAACTAGGGCACCATACCCAGCAAGCCGTCCAGGCTCCGGAAGTGGGCGACCGCGAAAATCCTTCACCGCTTCTGATTTATGGTCACTCATTGTTGATAACTGTGAATTGTTTACACCCGAATGGTGATTCACCAGGAACTGCAAGACGTGAAATTCGATCACTGTTCTTGAAATACTATCACGAAACGCCAGATATGTGAAAAATAATCACCCAAGAGGCCCAGAATCCCCGTTGGGCAGCCGGTAGGAGGAGTGGGACCATTCGACTTAATTCAGGCTTTACAGCTGAAAGGAGTGGTTCAAAAGTGCGGAAAAGTTCGAAAATCGTCGCTAGCAGCTAAGTCTAGATTCTAGCGCCGATGATTTTTAAAGTTTTTTGTTGGAATTCTTAGTTGTTTATCCCAACGATTAGGCCCAATCGGTCAGCCATCAGGTGGGCAAGTGCCGCCGCTGGGTGTGGCCCCCGCCACGGAACCAAGCTAACTTTTCAAACAGAATGGTTGGTAACGCAATCGACCGCTCATTCCCCGTACGGCACCCAGATATTTTTGATCTGCACAGAGTGGTGGAGGAACCACCTGCCCTCGCCCTGCCTTGCGTCGAACCAGTCGCTGGCGCGGCCTTCGTTGGTGAACACCTGCTTCAGATTTCCAATGGACAGTGCCTTTGCAGTCGCGGCGCTCGCTTCGTCAGTGAAATTCCAGATGGCGTCCACATCGTCGTGCTCCGCTAGCGTTTTCAGCAGGTCAGTGGTGCGGCCAGTCACGATGTTTACCACTCCTCCTGGCAGATCGCTCGTGTCGAAGACCTGGTACAGGTCGCCTGCAATCAGTGGATATTTTTCGGAGGGAATCGCAATCACTGTGTTGCCCGTGCAAATCGCTGGCATCACCAGCGACAGGAAGCCAAGCAGTGGAGTATCCGCCGGACAGAGGATGCCCACCGTGCCGATGGGTTCCTTCATCGCGAGGGCGACGTTGCGGAAAGGCGGATTGTGCACCGCGCCATCAAATTTGTCCGTCCACGCTGCGTAGGAAAAAGTGCGCTCGATGCCGCGGCTAACTTCCGCCTCTGCCTGTTTCTTTCCTACCACGGCAGACAACCGTCCCGCGATTTCTTCGCCGCGCTGCGAGAGATTCTCCGCAATGTAATACAACACTTGCGCGCGATTTTGCGCCGAGGCCCTGCTCCAGCCCTCCGCCTTGCGCGCAGCCTCCACTGCGTTGCGAAGGTCTTTGCGATTGCCGAGCGGTGCTTCACCGAGAACGCGGCCGTCCGCCGCTCGCACCGCCATGCTGTAGCCGGAATCCGGCCGCGCTTGCTTGCCGCCAATGTAGAGCTTCACCGTACGGTCGATCGGCGGCGCAGAAAAATCTGCCACCGCTTCCGGCGGGTGTTCGATCGCAAGCGGCGTCGCGTGAACCGGCGGCGCCTGCTTGAACCATGCCGGTTCGAGGTATTCCAGCAAGCCTTCGCGCCCGCCTTCGCGGCCAAAGCCGCTTTCGCGGTAGCCGCCGAAACCGCAAGCCGCGTCGAAAAGGTTCGTGCAATTCACCCAAACCACGCCAGCTTTCAGTTGCGCAGCAACATGCAGGGCGACGTTGATGCTCTCGCTCCACACGCAGGCAGCGAGTCCGTACACGGTGTTGTTCGCTAGTTCGACCGCTTCGCGCGGCGTTCGAAATGTCATCGCCGCCAGCACCGGACCAAAAATCTCCTGCTGCGCCACGACGGAACTCGGATGCACGTTGCTCAAGAGCGTCGGCGGAAAATACAGTCCCCGCGAAGGAAGCGGAATCGATGGCTGCCAGCACGTTGCGCCTTCCGCTACGCCTTGTTCGACCAGGCGCTGGATGCGCTCGAGCTGCACGCGTGCCACAATCGCGCCGATGTCGATGGCTTTATCCAGCGGCGGACCAATGCGCAGCGTGTTCATGCGATCCTGAACCTTGCCAATCAATTTCTCTGCGATGCTCTCCTGCATGAGCAGGCGCGAACCCGCACAGCAGACCTGCCCTTGATTGAACCAGATTCCGTCGACCAGGCCCTCGACCGCCCCGTCGAGATCCGCGTCTTCAAAAATAATGAAGGGTGATTTGCCGCCGAGTTCGAGCGAGAGTTTCTTGTGGCTCTGCGCCGTGGCCTTGCGAATCGCACGGCCCACTTCGGTCGACCCGGTGAATGCGATCTTGTCCACGTCGGGATGCTTCACCAGCGCTTCGCCCGTTGAGCCATCTCCTGTGACGATGTTTACCACCCCCGAGGGCAGCTCGATTTCCTGGCAAATGTGCGCGAAGGCCAGCGCGGTCAGGGGCGTAAACTCTGCGGGCTTCAAAACCAACGTATTCCCGGTGGCCAGAGCCGGCGCAATTTTCCACGCCAGCATCAGCAATGGGAAATTCCATGGGATAATCTGACCCACCACGCCACAAGCCGCGTAACCGGGAAACTCCTGCTCCAGAAGCTGCGCCCAGCCCGCGTGGTGATAAAAATGGCGCGCCACGAGGTGAATATCAATGTCGCGGCTCTCGCGAATCGGCTTGCCGTTGTCCAACGTTTCAAGGACCGCGAGCAGGCGCGAATGCCTTTGCACCTGGCGGGCCAATGCGTAAAGGTAACGCGCACGTGCGTGAGGGGTGAGGGCTTGCCACGTGGGCAACGCGGCGCGAGCCGCTTTCACCGCGCGATCAACGTCCTCCGCCGAACCTTGCGCGATCGTTGCCAGTTTCTCTCCCGTAGAAGGATCGGCCGTATCAAAATAAGTTTCCGCCGCTGGCGCTTGCCACTCTCCGTTGATGAAATGGCCAAAGCGGCGCTGATGAACGTCGAGCCACGCCATCGCCTCGCGCGGATCTTCCGGCGCGGGACCGTACTCCATGGTCATGAATTTTTCGACGATGCTCACTGACTTTTTCTTGGCCCCTTCATCATCATCCCACCACAGCGCTCGTCATCACGCTATCGGATGACGATAATCTGCCGAATAACGTCCCGTAGCAAAATGCTCAAGCTGCCGCTCGATATCCGCAAGCATCGCGCTCGCGCCAAAGCGGAACAACTCCGCCTTCATCCACGATGTGCCCAGCTCTTCTTTCATCAGCGCCAACCATTCCAGAGCTTGCTTTGCCGTTCGAATCCCTCCCGCCGGCTTGAGGCCCACGGCCATCCCCGTCTCTTGCGCGTACTCGCGAATTGCCCGCACCATGACTAAACTCACCGGCAACGTCGCGTTCACTGCTTCCTTTCCGGTGGACGTTTTAATGAAGTCTGCTCCGGCCATCATCGCCACTAAGCTCGCATGCGCCACGTTGCGCAAGGTCTGCAAGTCCCCGGTGCCTAGGATCACTTTCAAGTGTGCTGGCCCGCAAGCATTTTTAAACGTCGCAATTTCGTCGTAAAGCGCCTGCCACCTTGCGCTGAAAACGTGCGCGCGTGTGATCACCACGTCAATCTCATCCGCCCCGGCTTCAACCGACCGGCGAATTTCATTCACTCGCTCTTGCAGCGGGGAGAGTCCCGCCGGAAATCCCGTCGACACTGCCGCCACATGAATCCCGCTGCCTTCGACGGCTCGTCGGGCCGTTTCCACAAACGTGTGATACACGCACACGGCCGCCACTTTAATCCCGAGGCTTTCCACCCGCAGTTTTTGCCCCAGTTCCTGCTGAATCGGCTGCCGCGCCTTTGCGCACAACCGGCGCACGCGCTCGTCTGTGTCGTCACCGGAAAGGGTCGTCAAGTCCATGCACGTAATCGCGCGCAGCAGCCACGCCGCCTGCCATTCCTTCTTCACCGTCCGCCGCGTGACCAGTGTCTGTGCGCGGCGCTCGACGGCACTGGTATTGACGCGCACCGCGTCGATCCAATCCAAATTCAGCGGAATGCCGCGGTTGGGCTGCAGTTCGTGTCCTCCGTATTGCGCAATCGCAGTGTCGGAGGGAGAAAACGCGCTCGGCGGCGAAGCCGAAGGCCGGTTAAAGCTCGCATCACGGATTACGGGCGACTTGTCCCTCAGAGTCATGGAATTCCTGAACAGGATCAGAGAAACTACATCGGTATCTCATCTTATCATCTTGGCGATGCGCGTTTATAGGCGCGCGCGCCGTTTTTGCCACTCTTTCTCGAATTCCGCCCGGCTCCAAAACGACTTTTGCGTCCCCACCTTCATGGTGGAAAGCGCCGCGTACAAACTCGCCTGCCGAAGTGCTTCCTTCTCCGGGTGACCTTCCCCCAAAAACACGGCAAAGCTGCCAATAAACGCGTCTCCCGCGCCGGTTGTATCCACGGAGTCAACCTGGAATGGTGGCACGAGTTCCGCACCTTCTTCGTTCGCCAAAAGGCAGCCGCGCTCACCGCGCGTGATGACGACGCATCGTAAGCCCTGTTCGAGCAGATACCGCGCACATTCTTTCGCGTCGCCCGCCGTATGCACGGGCATCCCGGTGATCGTTTCCGCCTCGCTCTCGTTGGGAATGAAATAGTCCACGCCGCGGAGTTGCACAAAATCCACGGGCTGTGCCGGCGCGGGATTCACGATGCATCGGATCCCTTTGGCCTTCGCGAATTGCACCGCGTGATACACGGTGCGCAGAGGAATTTCGAATTGCAGCACAATGGCGTTGGCTTTTTGCAAAAGGTGCGCCGCTGCATCCACATCTTCGGGAGCCAGCAAGTCGTTCGCGCCTTTCACTACGATGATGCGGTTCTCACCGCTGGGGTCCACAAAAATCGGCGCGACGCCGCTGGAAACGCCCTCCGCAATTCCCACACAACTGACATCAATCCCCTGCGATTCAAAATTCTTGATTGTGGCGGGACCGAAAAGATCGTTTCCCACCTTCGCGACCATCGCCACATTGGCCCCACACAAGCGCGCAGCCACTGCCTGGTTCGCGCCTTTTCCTCCAAATCCCAGATCAAAGCTCTTTCCAAAAATCGTCTGCCCCGGCCGCGGAAACACGTCGTTAAACGTGGTCAGGTCCACGTTTGCGCTTCCCACGACAGTGATAAAGGACTGGGTCACCGGGAGTTGATTTCTGGCGATCTGCTTTGTCCCAGGCTACGAGCTGAACACGTTTCGCGCAATAAACCACAGGTTTGCCGGGCGCTCCGCCAACCGCCGCACGAACCACGGATACCAAAACGTGCCATACGCCACCAGCACGATCGAAGTGCAGCCTTCCGCAGCGAGTCGTTCCTGCTCGCCGCGCTGGATCCCGTAAAGCATTTGCACTTCGAAATCTGCTTTCGAAAAGCCTTCCTGCAGAGCCTTCTCCAAGAGTCGGCGAATCATCACCACGTCGTGCGTCGCAAACGCAACGCGCACGCAGGATTTTTCTTTCTTGGCTTTCAGCAACTCTCTTCCCAGCGCAAAATAATTTGCATCCACGTCCCCCTTGCGCGGAAACGCAATTTCCGGCGGCTCCATGTACGCCCCTTTGACCAACCGGATCGACGGCCGCAGTGGCAGCAGTTTCGCAAGGTCATTTTTGGTCCGGTACAGATAAGCCTGCAGGCACACGCCTACATTGGGAAACTCACCGAGCGCGCGGCGGTACAAATCCAATGTCACGTCGGCATAGTTGCTTGCTTCCATGTCGATCCAAACGGTGGATTCCTTTGGCGCGCGCGCGATGATGGTTTTCAATTGACCGAAGCAAAGCTCGGGAGAAAGGTCCAGACCCAGTTGTGTCAGCTTGACAGAAAGTTCTGTCTGCAGCCCTCTTTGCCGGATGCGTTCCAAAACTTCCAGATAATGATCCGCCACCTGCTGGGCTTCCGCGCGATCGCTGATGTTCTCTCCCAGGTGCGTGAAAACTGTGCCAATCTTTTTGCCGCGCAGCGTTTGCGCCGCAACGAGCGCGTCTTCGAGCGTCTCACCGGGCATGAATCGCGAAACGCTCCTGCGCACAAACTTGTAATGCGAAGCATGGTCCCGCAGCCAGCGGTTTTGCGAAGCGGCCAGCAGAACGGAGCGCATCAGGCTCATAATATGTATGTTTCCCCTAATTTAAGCATTAGGCTGCAAGCGCTTGCAGCTCCGCAGCACAACAAATTCTAAACCACTTCCTCGCTAAACTCCGAGCACCCGCAGCAGCGCACCCGCCAGCAATCCTCCGGTTAGCGGGCCCAGCACTGGAATGGGCGCATAACCCCAATCGGACCCGCCCTTGCCTGCAATCGGAAGAATCGCGTGCGCGACGCGCGGCCCGAAGTCTCGCGCCGGATTAATCGCGTAGCCGGTCGTGCCGCCGAGCGAAAGTCCGATGCCCCAAACCAGACTTCCCACAAGATATGGCCCCAGTCCCGCGGCCGGCCCGCCCGCCGCAACGCTTTTGGAAAAAATCGCTCCAGCCACGAAAACCAACACGAACGTCCCAATCACTTCACTCAGAAAATTCGCAAACGTCTTCCGAATCGCTGGTGCCGTGCAGAAGCACCCTAGCTTCGCGCCGGCATCCGCCGTCTCCTTCCAATGCGGATGATAATGCAGCCAGACAAGCGCCGCGCCTGCCATCGCTCCCAGCACCTGCGCGGCCAGATACGGCAAAAATTTCGCAAAATGTCCGTCGCGCATGGCAAACCCAAGAGTCACCGCGGGATTCAGGTGCGCATCGCTGCTTCCGCACGCGATCGCGGTAAACACGCCGGCCATCACCGCGACGGCCCATCCCGTCGAAATCACCATCCATCCGCTGCCTTCGGCTTTCGAACGCTTCAGCAGCACCGCGGCGACCACGCCATCGCCCAGCAAAATCAAAATCATCGTGCCAAGAAATTCACCGAGCCACGGTGAAGTCATAAATCGAAACCTCCTTCACGATTCCACCCAATCGAAAGACCGCGTCACTGCCTTGTTCCATTGCCGGTAAAGCCGCTGGCGTTCCGCTTCCGCTAGGCACGGCTTCCACGTGCGGTGCACAGCCCACTTCGCGCGCAATTCTTCCAATCCTGAAAAGAATTTCACCGCCAGCCCCGCCGCGTACGCCGCGCCCAGGGCCGTCGTTTCCTGAATCACCGGCCGTACCACTTCGCGGTTCAAGATGTCCGCCTGGAACTGCATCAGCAGTTCGTTCGCTACCATGCCGCCGTCCACGCGCAAGCTTTCGAGCGCAATCTGCGAATCCTTTTCCATCGCTTCGATCACTTCGCGTGTCTGAAACGCGCTGGCCTCCAGCACCGCTCGCGCGATGTGTCCCTTGTTTGCGAATCGCGTCAGTCCCACAATCACCCCTCGCGCACTCTCTTTCCAGTACGGCGCAAACAATCCCGAAAACGCGGGCACGAAATACACTCCGCCATTGTCGCCGACCGTTCGCGCCAGCGCCTCCACCTCTGGACTTTTCGCAATGATCCCCAGGTTGTCGCGCAGCCACTGCACCAACGCTCCGGCAATCGCCACGCTTCCTTCGAGCGCATAATGTGCCGGCGCGCTGCCAAGTTTGTACGCCAGCGTGGTGAGCAAGCCGAAATTCGAAGGCACCAGCCGCTCGCCCGTATTCATCAGCAAAAAACATCCCGTGCCGTACGTGTTCTTGACCTCGCCCGGGCGGAAGCACGCCTGCCCCACCAGGGCCGCTTGCTGATCGCCCAGAATTCCCGCTACCGGAACTCCCGCGATAGTACCCAGCGTCGCCTCGCCATAAATTTCGCTGCTCGACCGCACTTGCGGCAGCATCGCGCGCGGCACTTCAAATGCCGCCAGCGACTTTTCGTCCCAATCCAGTGTTTTTATATTCAGGAGCTGTGTGCGGCTCGCATTCGTTACGTCCGTGGCATGCACGCCGCCCTTGGCTCCACCTGTGAGGTGCCAGAGAAGAAAAGCATCGACATTTCCGAAGAGCAGGTCGCCTGCCGCGGCTTTTTCTCGCGCGCCGGGAACGTTTGTGAGCAGCCAGCGGAGCTTTAGCCCGCTGAAGTACGTGCTCAGCGGCAAGCCGGTCTGGGCGCGGAAGCGGTCTTGTCCGCCCGCTGCGGAAAATCGCCTCACCTCGTCGGCAACGCGCGTGTCTTGCCAGACGACGGCGTTGGCAATCGGCTTTCCGGTTTTACACTCCCATACGACGGTGGTTTCGCGCTGATTGGTGATGCCGACGGCCGCCAAGTCCGAAGCGCGCAATCCCCTTTGGGCCAGTGCTTCCGCAATGACTTCTTCGGTGCGCCGCAGAATTTCCAGCGGATCATGCTCCACCCAGCCGGGTTTCGGATAGATTTGCTCGTGCTCTTTCTGTGCGACCACAACGATGCGCCCGGCTTGGTCGAACACCATGAACCGCGTGCTGGTGGTTCCTTGATCGATTGCCCCGACGTAATTTCTCACCGTAGTCCGCCTCTTTTTCCGCGTCGCAGCATACTACCCCACGCTCATGTTTTGGAGCAGGGAAATCGTCCGCCCAATCTTCCGCTTAAGAGAAAAAATGCGTCTCGCTTCCTTTATGCCTCTTTGAAGTTCCGCCTCGCATCTAACAAATTAGAGAAAAAAGGGAGAAGGAACATGAACACGTTGAGACGCAACGCTATACTGCTTTTTGCTGGACTGTTGGCTTTCTTGTGGACGTCCCTAGCGCCCAGCGCTTCCGCGGCCGAGCCCCGCAACGTCACCATGACCGTGACCGCGCTCGGCAAGAAAGATGCCGAACCTCCGGCAATCAACCGGGAGGACGTGCAGTTCTACATCAACAAAGAACGCTCGCAAATCGCCAACTGGCGGCACGGAGAGAAGCTCTATCTGGCCGTCCTGATCGACGACTCGCTGGATTCCAACGTCGCCAGCCAGTGGAACGACTTGAAAGAATTCTTCAACGCTCAGCCGTCCACCACTTACATTTCCGTTTCTTATGCGCGCAACGGCGCTGCGCAGGTCTCGCAGGATTTCACCAACGATCATGAGCTCGCCGCGAAAGCCTTGCGCATTCCCATCGGCCCCGGCTCGTTCTCCAGCCCCTATCTCGCCGTTCTCGACCTGATGAAGCGCTTGCCTTCCGGGCCCACGGAGCGCCGTTCCATTCTACTGATCTCTTCGGGCATCGATTACTTCCACGGGAATTTCCCGGAAAGCCCGGACCTGCAATCCACCTATGAGCGCGCGCAGAAAGAAAACATCAATGTCTGGTCGATCTATTATCCCGATGCCGGGCATTTGAGCCGCCGTTGGTTTCGCGCCTTCCGCGGCCAGAATGATCTCAGCCGGCTCGCCGAGGCCACCGGAGCCGAATCCTATTATCTGGGGCTCAACGAAACGGTTACCTTCAAGCCGTACTTGGACGAACTGGCCACGCATCTTCGCCACCAATATCTCCTGACCTTCAAAGGCAGCGGCGGGCCAAAGGGCCGTTTCCAGCGTGTCCATGTGGCGACAGAAACTCCCGGCGTCCAGTTTCTGCACGCCCCCCAGGCTTTCCTCCCAGCAGAGAAATAAGCTCACCCGGTGCTCTTCGAGTGCAGGGGCGCAGCCCGCTGCGCCCCTTAAGAAGCAACAGTTGTATGAAAATAAAAGACTCTGACCACCTTTAGAATCTACACTTACGAAAAACATAGGGAGGGGGCCCGTTCCCTGCGTCTTTACTTCGTTACTTCGTTAGGTCCTTCCCTCCTTCCACCGCCTTCGTGGAATCCCGAATCACCAGTTCCGGCGTCATCTTATGCCGCGAAATGCTCCAATCGCGTTTCTCCAGTCCTGCCTTGATGCCCTCCACCACGAGATTCACCGCCAGGTTCCCCATGGCTTCGAGCGGCTGCCGGACGGTCGTCAACGAGGGAGCGGACAAGGCGGAAAGCGGCACGTCATCGAAGCCCACGACTGAGCATTGCTCTGGCACCTTGATGCCTGCCTTCGTCAGCGCGCGGATGGCACCGAACGCCGTCAAATCATCAAACGCCAGCACCGCCGTGAACTTCTTCTTCCGCTCCAGCAATTCTTCGGTGAACCGGTAGCCGCCGTCGAATCCTGAATTGGCTTCCAATTCATCCGGCAACTGAACAACCAGCGATGGATCCATTTCCAACCCCACCGAATTCGCGAATTTCTGAATGCCTTTCCATCGCGGCCCGCTGTCGATCAGCATCTTGGGTCCGCGGATGACCGCAATCTTGCGATGTCCCAAATGATGGAGATGCTCGAGCGCCAGCCGTCCTCCCGCTTCGTTGTCCACCATCACCGAGCTTACCGAATCCCCCGGCACCTCCCAGCCGATCGTCGCCGCGGTGATGTTTCTCTTGCTCAGGTCGGCCAGCAGTTGGATGTCTACGAAAAGCCAGTTGGCCACCACAATCAGCGCTTCCACGTGGTGCTCCAGCAGCATTTCCAGATAGCGCTCGAACCGGGTTCGTTGGTTGTGCGCATCGGCAAAAATTGGCACGTACGAAGATTGATAGAGCGCGTTCTCGATTCCGCGTAGCACCGGCGTGCAGAAAGGATCGGTAATGTCGAAGATCATCACGCCAACGGTTTGGCTTCTCCGGCTGCGCAGGAAGCGCGCCATCGCATTGGGCCGGTAGCCCAGCTTCTTGGCGGCGTCCTCAATCCGCTTCTTCGTCGCTGGAGCGATGTAGCGCGCCAGCGGCGCGTTGTTCAGCACGATGGAAACCGTGGCCGGCGAAAAGCCGCTCGCCTGCGCCACGTCTCGCATGGTCACCATCTTGACCTTTCCGCTCATTCCGGCGGCACCTCAAACGAAAGCTGTTCCCGGAATCCGCGCGTCTTCCAGACGCCGAACAAAATCCCTGCAATCATCCAGATGGATCCTACAATTTTCGCCGGTCGGCTCAGGTTCCACCACAAACCTAGACAGATAAAGAAGCCCGCGAACGGCGAAATGAAATTGAAGATCTTCTTTTCCGCAGCCTTGACAAAGTAACGCATGAAGGCGGAAGCGTTGACTCCCATGAACGCAATCAGCGCTCCGAAGTTCAGCAGCTCAATTCCGCGCCCATACGTTAAGAAGAAAGATCCAATGAGAACAATCACGCCGATGAAAATCACATTATTCTTCGGGACATGATGCTGGGCATCCACCGCGCCAAAGAACGAACTTGGCAGCGCGTTGCTTCTTCCCATGCCATAGAGCAGCCGCGCCGCGCCGATCTGCGCGCCCATCCCCGAACCGAAATTAGCCACCAGCAAAGTAAATCCAACGATGCTGAAAAGCGGCGCCCACGTTCGCGCGGCGGCATAGACATATGCCGTGTCGGCGTTTGGGAACGGTTGGGACGCCGGCCAAACGAGTTGCGCGATGTAGTCTTCTGCCGACGACAAAAACCCGATGATCACGCAAGTCATCACCGTGGCCAGCAAAATATCTCGTTTGGGATGCTCCGCTTCTTCCGAAAGCGTCGAGATGGCGTCGAAGCCGATGTACGTCAACACCGCCAGCGAAGTGCATCCAAACAAATTGTCGAAGGTAAATGTCTGCGGATCATAAAAAGGCCGCGTGAAAAATCCCGGATCGCTGTGCGGGTGCCCAAGAATGTAGCGAATGGTGGTCACAAAGACGAGCACCACCACCGCGCTCATTCCCGCGGCCAGCCCGGCGTTGACGCGCGCCGAAGTTTTGATGCCCTGCAAATTCAGCAATGTGAACACGACCGCAAAAAAAATCTTCCAGCCCCAGACGGGAATTCCGGGCGCAAATTCGTGCGCTTGTCCCGCGCACCAAATGGTGCAGATCAGTGGATTCACGATGTAATCCATGACCATGCTCCAACCGGTGATGTACCCGGCAGAAGAATGAATCTCCTGCGCCACATAAGTGAAAGCGGAGCCCGCGCTCGGGTAGACGGTCGCCATCTTGCCGTAGCTGAACGCCGTGCACAGCATCGCCACCATGGCGATCAGGACCGCCGTAACTACGTGCCCGTGTCCGCGATCGCTCAGCGCTCCAAACGCCGACATTGGCGCAACCGGCTGCAGCACAATCGCGCCGTACAGAATCAAATCCCACAGCGAGAGCGCCCGCCGCAGCCGTGGTCCTGCACTTGCGCCGGTTTCTTTGTCCACGCGATTCTCCTTTTGGGAGCTAAGTCTCTGAAGTGTTTCGGTCCGGTTGCTTGAATCGTTTCAAGTCAGACAATTCTGCGCACTCTGGCGCTTCGCTGCAACAATAAAAGTTTCCATTCCTGTCGCGCGGCATATTTGTGTCTCTTCCCGCTGTTTTTTCCTGTTCTTTCGTACAGGTATAAGATTCCGCAGCACGTATCGTTTATCTCAATCTCTTCGCAACACTGGCCCGCGCTTTGTAGTCTAATCTAATGGACAACCCAGTCCACATGATCGGGGTCTAGCAGCGAAAAAAGGACTATGGGTCAAACTGCCCTCTCGCACGCGCGCACGCGCACGACAATCTTCTTATCGCACGTCGGCGCCTTTCTGCTCGTGATCCTCGCCGCCTATTGGCTGCGCACCTTAACGGTGCCCCCCGACGCTTTGCTTCAGGGCTATCTTCAGGTCATCAGTAGCCTGCTAGCCTTTGTTTTCGCCGCCGTTACTCTGGTTCGCTTCCAGGGTACGCAGGACCGCATCTCCCTTATTCTCGGTGCCGGGTTCTTCCTCTGCGGCGGCGTACTGATTGCCGCCGGCGTGCTCTTCTTTCAATTCCTGCCGGAGGCTTCGCTTGGCCTTTCTTGGGCCCCCGTCGCCTGGTGGCTTGGCCGCGTCATCCTCGCTCTTCTGGTAGTTGCCGCGCTCCTGGTCGAGCACTTCATGCCCCGTTCGCGCCATCCCCGCCGGGAAATCGCGGGCGCCTTGCTGGCCGCCGTCGCGGTCACCTATGTGCTTGCCGCCGGGGTTCGCCGCCTGCCTCCGGGAGCTTCTCTGCATCCCAACGCCTTCTTTCCCAGTCCGCAGCAGTTGCTTCCCGGCGTCATCTTCTTGGTGAGCCTGTTCTGGTACCGCCGCCGTTTGACCGTCGAAGACTCCTCGTTTGACCGCACCATGTATGCGGCCGTGTGGCTGAACGTCGCCGCTCAGTTTGCTGCGGCTCAGTCGGCGCGCCTGATGGATGCTCCTTTTGTGTTTGCCCAGGGGCTCATGGTTCTGGGCTATACCGTCGCACTCGGTGGCGCGCTTCTCGATAACGCCCGCTTGTTCGAGCGCGTCCGCCATATGGCCGTCAGCGATCCGCTCACCGGGCTCGCCAACTATCGCCGGCTGCTCGACGTTCTCGAGAACGAAACGGAGCGCACCGACCGCTCCGGCCGGCCTTTTGCCGTTCTGCTTCTCGACCTCGACGCGTTGAAAACCATCAACGACAGCTACGGCCACCTCGTAGGCAGCCGCGCCATCTGCCGCCTTGCCGACATTCTCCGCATTCATTGCCGCGCTATTGATACGGCGGCGCGCTATGGCGGAGATGAATTTGCCTTGGTTCTTCCGGAGTCACAGGAAGACGAAGCCCACCGCGTTGTCGACCGCATCCGCCGAGTGATGGCCAACGACGATGAACCGCCTCGCCTCTCTGCCAGCATCGGCATTGCGGTGTACCGCGGCGATGGCGAGCGTATCGAAAAGCTGCTCTCCGAAGCAGACCAGCAGTTGTACGCGGAGAAAGCCCGAAGGGTCCGGCGCGCTCCGGCGCTGACCTATCCTCGCCGCCGCGCCCCCGGACTCTAGAGGAAGTTGACAGTCGACCGTTCCCAGTTAACGGCAGGGGCCGCCCCTGCGCGGCGGTTGTAAGGGCCGGTCTTAGAAGAATGGGTTTCTTCAGATATCCGAATTTCCTGCTTGAAGGAGGAGGCTCAAAGAAAGTTGTTATGCTCTTTTCTTCCTCTCTTCTTACCGCAAACGGTGAACTGCGAACGGCGAACTGCGAACTGCCAACTTTCGACCTCTTCCCACGAGTCGCCAGCTTGCCCCGAACTTCGAGGGCTCACGAATCACGAGTCACTTTTGCTCAATACACGGCGCGTTTCTGCACCGTCTCTTTCGTCGCCAGCGAAAAGCGCGGTTCGGGTTTCGCACCATCGAGGAGTTGCCCGGTAAGGTACTCGCCCACCGCCGGCCCGTGCTTGAACCCGTGCCCCGAGCCGCCCCCCGCAAACCACACGTTCTCCATTTCCGGGTGACGGTCGATAAGGAAGTCTCCGCTCGAAGTATTCTCGTACTGGCAGACGCGCGTCTCAACGATAGGCGCGTCGCGCAGCGCGGGGAACCGCCGCGCGACGTATTCGTGTACGGCCTTGGTCATCTCCGGCGAAACGATTCGCGATTGCATGTCCGGATCCACGCGCTCGCCATGTTCATCGAACGCGATTTTCAGCCCGCGGCTCTCGATGTCCGGCATCCCGTACACCAAATCTTCCTGAAACAGCCATGTGGGCAGCGTCGGCGGAGCAAACCGCGTTTCTCCCGCCGGTATCCCAAAAAAGAAAACTTCCTGCCGTGAAGGAAAAATGCGCGCGCCCAGCACATCCGGAAAAATTTTCCCTAGCCACGCTCCGCACGCAAAAACAAATTGTCCCGCGACGATGCTCTCCCCCTGCTTCGTCGTGACGTGCTTTACCGCGCCCGCGTCTCGCGGGTCCACGGCCGGGGCACAGCGATACTCAACTCCAAGACCTATCGCGTCTTCCACCACCGCGGCCACAGCGCGCCGCGCCATCAGTACCCCGCTCTGGAGCTCGAGGACTCCTTTTTGAATTTCCTCAAGTCCGATTTGCGGATACTTCTTCTCGAGCGCCGCGCGGTCGTACTGTTCAAACGTGACGCCACATCGCTCCAGCGTCACCGCTGTTTCCTGCAACCGCACATCGTTCTTTCCTGCCATCCACAGCACCCCAGTTTCGAGGAAAAGAGGTTGCCTAATCGTTGCAAAAAATTCTTTCCATTGCGCGAGTGACCGCTGCGACCAGCGCGTGTACAGCTCGTCCGCGCCATATCCCATGCGAATGATGCGTGTCTCGCCTCCGCTGCTCGCCCGCGAATGCCCCGGCCCGTACGCTTCGAGGAGCGCCACGCGCTTTCCGCGTTTCGCCAGGTGCCGCGCCGTCCACGCCCCAAACACCCCGGCCCCCACCACCGCCACGTCGTATGTCTCGTGTCCGCTCATTTTCGAATGTCCATCCCGCCCGCATCCTATCCCAGCAGGCCCTCCGCGAAAAAGCCTTGACCAGCAACTGGATTTTTGTAAAGGATTTTCAGGGTTCGGCATCATCTAGGATTCCCGGTAGGATACGCGAACAGGAACACACACCTTGAGGGAATACTGCTTTACCATTGAGTGCGAACCGCGGAAGCTCACGGCCCGTTACGCCTCTCGGGAATTGACATTCGTCGTGTTGGGTGAGCCTCTGTTGCCTGCCGCTGCGGCCTTTATGCGAAAGCCTTAGGCCCCTGGGATAACTTCAGCGTTGTGCATGGGATGAATGTAAACGCGTGGACGTAGAAGTCCGGAACGGAACTCCTCCGGGCTGCCGAGCAATTGCGATCTGCAATCGAAGCGGATCGTGAACTTCTCCAGTACGACTATCAATATGGATTCTCCAGCCGGCCCAAGCAAAAAACTCGGCTGGGATGGGAGTGGGCAAAATCGACGGCAAGGGTGCTCAAATCGATGCTACCCGGAATAGCTGCGAACCTGCAATCAATGATACGATGCAACCCCTTGAGCATCTTTTCGGAGGTTCGTGTGAATCGTTATCATCGTGTCCTAGCCCATGTGCTGGCAGTTTTCACGATGTTGTTCCTGATCGCGCTCACAGCCAATGCACAACAGATTGATTCCAAGACTTATGGCGGCATGAAGTGGCGCCTCGTTGGCCCGTTCCGCGGCGGCCGCGTGCTTGCCGTGACGGGTGTGCCGAGCCAGCCAAACACGTACTACTTCGGCGCAACCGGGGGTGGAGTTTGGAAAACCACCGACGGCGGCATGAGCTGGGATTCACTTTTTGACAAGCAGTCTGTTTCCTCGATCGGCGCCATCGACGTTGCCGATTCCGATCCCAACGTCATTTACGTCGGCACCGGCGAAGCCTGCATCCGCGGCAACATTTCTTTTGGCGACGGCGTCTACAAATCCACCGACGGCGGCAAGACGTGGGCCAACGTCGGCCTCAAAGACACGCGTCACATCGGTGCGCTGATCATTCATCCCACGAATCCCGACATCGTTTTTGTTGCGGCTCTCGGCCACGCTTACGGCCCCAACACGGAGCGCGGCGTTTTCCGCACGCGCGATGGCGGCAAGGCCTGGGAAAAAGTTCTTTATCTCGATGATCGCACCGGCGCCATCGACGTCGTGTTTGATCCGCAGAATCCGCACATTCTTTTTGCCGCGATGTGGGAAGGCTGGCGCACTCCGTGGACGCTAAATAGCGGCGGCGCGAAGGACGGCCTTTACCGGTCGAATGACGACGGCACGACCTGGAAGCGCGTCGAAGGCAATGGTCTTCCCGAAGGCCCGCTTGGCCGCATCGGCGTCTCGGTTTCCGGCGGCGATTCGAACGTCGTTTACGCGCTCATCGAAGCGAAGAAGGGCGGCTTGTATCGCAGCGACGATGGCGGCGCGAAATGGTCGCTCATCACTGACGATCACCGCTTCCGGCAGCGCGCCTGGTATTTCACGCACGTTTGGGCTGACTCGAAAGATGCAAACAAGGTATACATCGCCAATACAGGCATCTACCGCTCCATTGACGCCGGAAAAACCTTCGAACGGCTCAACGCGCCGCATGGCGACCATCACGCGCTCTGGATTGATCCTGAAAATCCGAATCGCCTCATCAACGGCAACGACGGCGGCGCAACCATTTCCGTCGACGGGGGCAAGAATTGGTCCACGCAAAACAATCAGCCCACTGCGCAGTTCTATCACGTCGCGGCCGACAACGATTTTCTCTATCGCGTCTACGGCTCGCAACAGGACAACTCCTCGGTTGGTATCCAGACACGCAGCGACCGTGGCTTCATCGATCGCGGCGACTGGGACGCGGTGGGCGGCGGCGAAAGCGGCTACATCGTTCCCGATCCGCGCGATTCGAATATCGTTTACGCGGACGACGAAGGGCCCATCTTCACGCGCTTCGACCGCCGCATCAACCAGGCGCAGAGCATTCAGGAATGGCCCGAAGATCCCAACGGCTATTCCGCCGCCACGCAAAAATACCGCTACACCTGGACCATGCCGATTGTGATTTCCTCGCACAATCCGGACGTGATTTATCACAGCTCGCAATATGTGTTTCGTTCGACCGATGCAGGGCGCACCTGGACGACCATCAGCCCCGACCTCACGCGCAACGATAAGTCCAAGCAGCAGGATTCCGGTGGGCCGCTGACGAAAGATCAGTACACTGTGGAATACTACGACACGGTTTTTACGCTGGCGGAATCGCCCAAGCAGGAAAGCGTGCTCTGGGCCGGCACCGATGACGGCTTGATTCAATTGACGCGCGATGGCGGCAAGAACTGGGCGAACGTCACGGCGAAAGACGTTCCCGAATGGGCGATGATCAGCCTCATCGAGGCTTCTCCGTTCGATGCGGGAACCGCTTACGCCGCGGTGGACGCGCATAAGCTCGACAATTTCAAGCCTTATATTTTGAAGACCAGCGACTTCGGCAAAACCTGGACAAAGATTATCGGAGGACTACCTGACAATTCCTATGTTCACGCCGTGCGCGAAGATCCCAAGCGCAAAGGCCTGCTCTACGCCGGAACGGAAACCGGCATATGGGTTTCCTTCAACGACGGCGCGAATTGGCAGCCCCTTCAACTAAATCTTCCGTACACGCCGATTCACGACATGATCGTTCACGACGACGATCTCGTCGTAGCCACGCATGGCCGCTCGTTCTGGGTGCTCGACGATATCAGCCCGCTGCGGCAAGCGGCGGCTTCCATCGCGGTCGAGGACGCGCATCTCTTTACGCCGCGCACCACTTGGCGCACGCGGACGGGGCATTTCAATCCGCGGCGCTATCCCGTCGGGGAAAATCCGCCGAATGGCGCGATTTTGTACTACTACTTGAGGGAAGAGCAGAAGCAACCGGAGAAGCTCGAGATTCTCGATGCGCAGGGCAAAGTGATTCGTGCATACACCAGCGAGGAAAAGAAAACCGAAGAAGCTACCGAAGACAATCCCGAAGAACACATTCCCGCCAAGGCGGGCCTTAACCTTTTCACATGGGATTTACGTTACGAACGCCCCACGAAAATTCCCCAGGCGGTCTACGATGCCGGTGAACCGATTGCTCCGCTCGTTCTGCCGGGAACGTATCAGGTGCGTCTGACTGTTGCAGGGAAAGCGCAGACCGCATCGTTCGAAGTGAAGATGGATCCGCGCGCGAAAACTTCCAGTGAGGATTTGCGCAGGCAATTCGACTTGCTGCTCAAACTGCGTGACCGCCAGGACGAAATGAATAAAGCCATCATTGCGATTCGCGATCTTCGCGGACAGTTGCAAGCGCTCGAAAAACGGCTGGGGTCGAGCTCGCCCGCAAAGAGCGATGCCAGTGATCCGCCCAATCCGGTGGTTACGGCGTCTGTTGATTTGCGCAAGAAAATCAGCGCGATCGAAGAAGAACTGATTCAGGTGAATGGCAAGTCCACCGAGGATTTCGCCAACTATCCCACGAAGCTCGAAAGCAAATTGGCGTATCTGCAAAATTTGACTGACAGCGCGGACGCCGCGCCAACCGCTGCCGAGGAAGCTGTTTTTGCGGGGCTTGATCAGCGGCTCGAAGCCCAACTCGCCAAGTGGCGCGAAGTCCTGGCGAAAGATGTCGTCGCCCTGAACGACACCATGCGCAAGAACAACATCGCGCTCGTCGCGCCTTCCGCCCCCGCCGCGAAATAGCATCTTCCGTTTTGGAGTGCGGCAGCCTTGCTGCCGCGGCCCAAGATTCTCCGGTGGCCACGTTTGACTTGGATTTCCGAAAGTTCACCGATGTTCACGCAGAGATCCCATAGGTTTCGCGGTGTTTGCTTCTTCGTTTACAACGATCCAAAGTGCAAACGGAACCGTCACCGCCCAAAAGCGGCGGCGATGGACTTGGCCCAGTGGGAGAGGTGATTCAACGACTCGGTGTGCGTGGGATCGAGATGCAGCGGCGTGATAGACACCGCGCCGGAAAAAACCGCCGCGTAATCCGTGTCCGGCTCAACCTCCTTGTCGATGCATTGCTCGAACAGCCAGAAATAACTGCGCCCGCGCGGATCTTTTCCTTCGCTCAACTGGTTACGCGTGATTTTCTTTGATTGCCGCGTGAATTGTACTTTGCCGTTCCACGGCTCGGGCACGTTGACGTTGAGCAGCACCTGGTCGGGCAGGCCTTCCTTGAAGATCATTTCCGCGGTAGCCCTCGCCACGCGCGCGGAGGTTTCAAATTTGGTGTTTTCTTTTTTCGCGCACAGCGAAACCGCCACAGACGGAATGTGGTGCAGCGCGCCTTCCCGTGCCGCTCCTACGGTTCCTGAGTAGTAGACGTTTTCGCCGAGATTCGCGCCGTGGTTGATTCCGGAAATTACTAGGTCCGGCTTTTCCGGCAAAAGTTTGTGAAGCGCCACAATCACGCAGTCCGCGGGCGTTCCGTCGATGGCCCACTCGCGCTCCGCAATGCGGTTGCACACGATGGGTTGGCGCAGCGTCAGCGATTGCGCCGTCCCGCTCTGCTCGCGGCTTGGCGCAACAATGTGCACCATCGCGAAATCCGCGACTGCCTCCGCCACCGCCCGCAGCCCTTCTGCCTGATACCCATCATCATTCGTTAGAAGTATATTCGGCATTTTTCTTTAGAATTCCGGAACCACTCCTTGTCGGCCAACGTTTAAATTAAGGTAAGCAGAGCGCGGCCGTTCTAACGAATCCTCAGGCCAACGAAAACCACCAATGTGCCGCGCGGCCTCCCGGGCAGAGCGCTGCACCTAATCGTCCCAACTCTCGCCCTGCATCGGGTCGCAGCTGGAAACATAAATTGCAGGTCCGGCTTTCGTACTGATCGCTGTGCGAATACCGCTGTCTTGCGGCAACCAAGGTTCAAATTCGAGAACTGCATAGCCGTTTTTGGAGAGCCACTCTATCGCCGCCAGGCAATCCTTTTGTTCCCAGGCTGCTTCGCCGCCATTTACAAAGGCAGCCGCGGTAAGCTCTTCAGGGAGATTTGATGGGACTATTGTGTCCATCGATGAGTCCATGTGGCATCCGCGTTGCTTTGATCAACGGAGGGAATGGTCGGGACGGCGAGATTTGAACTCGCGACCTCACGCACCCCAAGCGTGCGCGCTACCAGGCTGCGCTACGTCCCGACTGAAGAGCTCTGGCGACGATGCTACCTCCGTTATTCCCAACGGAACATCGAAGAGGGATTCCTCGCTTCGCTCGGAATGACAGGCGCGTGGCTCTTTAAGCGCTTTGCCAGCACCTTCAAGGCTATCACCGGCGTTCGAGAAGCGTCAAGAAAGCGTGCAGCGCGTCGCGCAGATCGAGCAGCATCCTGCGACTGAGCAACTGCGAACCGCCGTCCACGCCATGATTCGAGCCGCGATGCGCAGGATCGTCGGCAGAGCCTTTTTCGCGGAGGTGCCGCCGCGCGCCGGCGATGGTGTACCCCTCGTCGTAGAGCAAGCGCTTGATGCGGAAGACCATGTCCACGTCTTCCTGGCGATAGACGCGGCGACCCGCATCATCTTTGGTCGGCGCCAGCATGGGAAACTCGGTTTCCCAGTAGCGCAGCACAAACGCTTTCAGGTCCGCCAGGCGACTGACCTCGCCAATGGTGTAGACGCGGGTTTCGGTGGCGGTTTTTGTGGCGGTGACGTTGCCTGCCATGCTCCTCCCCTGCCGGAAATCGTTCGTGCATCCTCACGGGATTCACTCAAGATAAAGGGGACGTCGCTATCGTAGCAGTTTGCGGGCCATTTCAGTAGTGGCCTGCGCGTGTTGCACAATTAAACTCTATCGGTATTCAAATCGCTTGGTTCTCCGTATTCAGTTCTCAGTTTTCAGTACCAAGAACCAAGACGAAAAACTATAAACAAACTGAAGACTATGCCTTTTTGTTTCCCCTTTCTCCCACTTATTGTAAGACTGACCACTGACTACTGAAAACTGCGCCATTCATTCGTTACCTCGCGATGCGACGCGGGCGCGCCTTTCGCGTTTGCGCAAGCGATGCACGAAACGCACGGGAGTGCCGGTGAAATCGAATTTGGCGCGAAGTTGGTTTTCGAGGAAGCGCTCGTAGCTAAAGTGCAGCGGCATTTTCTGATTGGTGAATAGGAGAAACGTGGGCGGCGCCGTTTTTGCCTGCGTGACGTAGTAAATCCGCACGGGGCGCGACTTCGGCGTCGAGCCGCGCTGGAGATCGACTTCCTGCTTGAGCCAGTCGTTCAACGTAGGTGTGGGAATGCGGCGGCGGCGCGCGTCAGCGCACTGATTGATGAGCGGAAAAAGTTTCTCCGCCCGTTCGCCGGTCTTCGCGGAAAGAAAAACGATGGGCGCGTAGCTCAAGAATTTCAGTTTCGCGCGAATCATTTTTTCGTAGTCGAAGATTAGTTTGCCGGAGTCGACCGCTGCCGATTCCCCGCGACGCGAAGAATGTTTGACGGATTTCCCACGCTTTGCTGAGGAATGGGTGGGCCACCCGGTGGCTTTGGGCTGATTGAAGTCGCCCCGCGCTGCGGCTTCGCGCGCAGCGGCGAGCGCGAGATCCCATTTATTGACCACGAGAATGAGGGAGCGGCCAGATTGTTCTGCGTAGCCGGCAATCGTGGCGTCGCCTTGCGTGACGCCCTGTTCGCCGTCAATGACCAGCAGCGCCACGTCGCAGCGGTCGAGGCCGCGGCGAGCCATCACCACGCTGAGTTTTTCCGCGACCAGCGTGGTCTTGCCCTTGCGTCGGATTCCTGCCGTGTCCACAATGCGATAGTTGCGGCCACCGCGCGCGATTTCCGTGTCCACGTTGTCCATGGTGGTGCCGGGAATAGGCGAGACGATGGAGCGCTCTTCGCCGACGAGGCAATTCAGCAGCGTGGACTTGCCGACGTTGGGCCGGCCGATGATAGCGACCTCGATGGGGGCGATTTCTGTTGGCAGTTCCACGGAGGGAAGCTGAGCGCCTTCGGCAGGATGAGGTTGAGCAGCCGCGACAAATTGCGCTAAGGCGTGGTCGAGAAGATCGTCGACGCCGGTGCCATGTTCCGCGGTGATGGGAAAAACCGGAACGCCGAGCGAATGAAACGGAGCGGCGTTCGCTTCTTGCGAAGGCGAATCGATTTTATTCACTGCAAGGACAAACGGTTTTCCCGCGCCGCGCAGGAGGCGTGCCAGCTCTTCATCGAGTGGCGTAAGACCGGCTTGGCTGTCTGCGACAAGAACGAGCAGCGTCGCTTTGTTGATGGCCACCTGCGCCTGGCGAAAAATTTCCTGGGGGATGAGCGCCTTTTCATCGGGAAGGATTCCGCCGGTGTCCACCACCTCCAGGGTTTTGCCGCGCCATTCGGCTTTGCCATAGATGCGGTCGCGCGTAATGCCTGGCTCGTTCGTGACGATGGAGCGACGCGTGCCAGTCAGCCGGTTGAAGAGCGCGGACTTGCCCACGTTGGGGCGTCCGACAATAACCAAAGATGGCAGCCGCGCAGTCATGAATTTGATATGTGGTTCAATCTTCCAGTGAATTGGATCACAGAACTTTCTGGAATTCGTCTACGTAATGCCACACTATTTGAGAATGTCTGAAAACGTGCCTTTCGCAATTTCAGAATGCATGGGAACAACAGTCTTACAGAGTTTAGCGCCGGCTCTTTTTTCCAGCGAAACATGACTACCTGTTGGACGAAGCTGCACGAAGCCGGCGCGTTTCAGAGCATGGACTGCGCGCTCGCCCGAGACGCTCGGCAGCTTGGGCATGTCAGCGGGAGACTTCTGTAGTTCATATCGCGATGCTAGCGAAAGCAACTGATGGAAGCAAGGCTTGGTTGCACATTAGAGTCCTCCCTACCGTTAGAGTCCCGAATAGGTTTGGCGGCGGAGGAATTGGCCGGAGCCGGGGCGGCCGACGAATTTTCCAGAGTCGATGATGGCGCGGCCGCGGGAGAAAACGGTCTTGGGCGCGCCCTTAATCTTGATGCCCTCGAACATCGAGTAATCCACGCGCATGTGATGCGTTTTGGCGCTGATGACTTCTTCTTGATTGGGATCGAAGAGGACAAGATCGGCATCCGAGCCGACGGCGATCGTTCCTTTGCGCGGATAGAGGCCGAAGAGCTTTGCGGGCGCGGTGGAGACGAGCTGGACGAAGCGATTGGGCGAAAAATGTTTGCCGTGGACGCCGCCGGTGTAAACGAGACTGAGGCGGTGCTCGATGCCGGGGCCGCCGTTGGGAATTTTGGTGAAGTCGTCCTTGCCGAGTTCTTTCTGCTCCTTGAAGCAGAACGGGCAGTGATCGGTGGAGACGACTTGTAGCGTGTCTTTCGCGAGGCCCTGCCAGAGCTTTTCCTGGTGCCATTTTTCGCGCAGCGGCGGCGTGAAAACGTATTTCGCGCCCTCGAAGCCGGGCACATCGAAATTCTCGATGGAGAGATACAGATATTGCGGGCAAGTCTCCGCGTAAGCGGGCAGGCCGCGGTCTCGCGCTTCGCGAACTTTTTCGAGCGCTTCGTTGCAGGAGAGATGCACGATGTAGACGGGCGCGCCGGCCATTTCGGCGAGCGCGATGGCGCGCGAAGTGGCTTCGGCCTCGGCGGTCGTGGGGCGGGTGAGCGCGTGATACTTGGGCGCGCGTTTGCCTTCGGCGAGAGCACGTTGCACGATCACGTCGATGGCGCCGCCGTTTTCCGCGTGCATGCAGATGAGTCCGCTGTGCTGCGCGGCCTGGCGCATGGCCTTGAAAATCGTAGCGTCGTCGAGCATGAAGACGCCGGGATAAGCCATGAAGAGCTTGAAACTGGTAACGCCGTCGCGAATGAGCTGGCCCATTTCTTCGAGCTGCGCGGAGCCAAGATCGGTGATGATGCAGTGGAAGGCGTAGTCGGTGACGGCCTTGTCCTGGGCTTTTTTCATCCAAGTATCGAAGGCCTGGCGGAGCGACTGGCCTTTGTACTGAATGGCAAAGTCGATGAGCGTGGTGGTGCCGCCAAAGGCCGCGGCAATGGTGCCGGTCTCGAAGTCGTCGGCGCTGGTAGTGCCGCCAAAGGGCATGTCGAGATGCGTGTGGACGTCGATGCCGCCGGGGATCAGCAGGAGACCGGTGGCGTCGATGATGCGGCTGGTGTTTTCGGCAGGTAGCTGGGCGGCGATGGCGCTGACGCGGTCGCCGCCGATGCCGACGTCGGCGCGGTAACTGTCGGTGGCAGTCACCACGGTGGCGTTGCGAATCACTGTGTCAAAGCGCATAGGGATTCCTCAGCGTGAGCACTATACGACGGCTGGTTCCCGAATGGGAAGAATGTAGGTACACCCCCGCAGTTTTCGTAAGAGCGAGAAACAAAGGAGGACTCTATTCCCGTTGAAATGCGATGAGAAGCGGGAATCGGCAAAGTCAGCGACGGTAGTGGGGAAGGATTTCGTGTTTGTAGGCGTCGAGGGTTTGCTCTTCGTCGCCGGACATGAGGTAGATGTTGAACCGATGGTCGTCGGAGGAGCCGAGGACGCAGAAGCGGTCCACGACTTCGTCGCTGACGAAATCAGCGTTGTCGCTGCCAACTTCGCAATGATGGAGATAGTCGTACTTGCCGCGGTCCTTGACATAGGACGTGAGCGCGCGAGGCAATTCTTCCGGCTTGTACTTGGAAATGAGGTCCATCACGTGATTGGAAACGAGCGCGGGGAACCAGCGAACGTGCTCGCGCGCGGTTTTCAAGTCGTCGGAGGCCCACACGGGAGCGGCAGCCATGACCTCGATTTTGCGGAAGTCGCGGCCGGCTTCCTTGGCGCCTTCGCGGACGAAGCCGAGGCACCATTCGATCAAATCGGGGTCGGCGAACTGGAGAATGACGCCGTCTCCGATGCGTCCGGCGGTGCGCAGAGCCTTTGGGCCGTAACCGGCGACCCAAACGCGTGGAACTACACCGCTGGCCCAGGGAAATTTTGCGGGGACGCCGTCGAGGTCAACGGTTTTGCCCGCGTTGAGGTTGCGGAAGGTGCTGACGAATTCCTCGAGGGCCTCGAGCGTGGTCGGTTTTTTGCCGAGGACACGGCGGGAGCTGTCGCCGCGGCCGATGCCGAGCTCCATGCGGCCGTGGGAGGCGAGATTGAGCGTAGCGAAGAGGCTGGCGGAAACGGTGACGTCGCGGACGGCGGGATTGGTGACGCAGGTACCGAGGTGCATGCGTCTGGTGTTGGCGGCCATCAGGGTGAGGAGAGGAAAAGGCTCTTTCCAGAGAACGTGGGAATCAAAGATCCAGGCATAGGAGAAGCCGGAGGATTCGGCCTGTTGGGTGAGGCTCAGGATGCGGTCGATGGAGATGTCAGGTTTGATGGTGATGCCGAAGTCCATGGGAATGGTCCTTAAAGGGCGTTCCTTTCTGTTGTAACGTAAGCCAGTGCTCGACGAGTTTGCGGAATGAGGGCCACAATTCACACCGGATCTTCACTCGAGGATTGCAGAGGATTTCTTCATGATCTGCCTGAACAATGCGATATTCCCAGTTTTGGTTAGTGTTGAGCTCGAAGCACACGGCGTCAAGGCTGCCCGAGTCGGGACGTCTGAACTGAATGTATCCTGCTGGCAGAAGCAGTTCGGAGAGTGAGCCTTTTGCAGGGGGTGCTACCTCAGAGAGCTCCGTTCCAGTCGGCTCCCAACCAAAGAAGGTGATTCCGCACGCGTCAAACGAGGGGAATGAATACCTTGTAAGAAGAGTCGTGTACGATTTGCGCAGGCGTCTCGGAAGGTGTGCCTCAAAGGCTTGAATCCGTGACAAGCTCAATTTCGACGCGAATTGATCAATCAATTGGTCTGTTCCGATGGGCATGGCCTTTATTGGTGACCGATTGCGTTCACAACGCGCTGTCGTATGGCGGTCATAAATGCGTAGTAAAACATAAAACTGACGAAGAAGCCGACGAACCAGGCGTAGTCGTACAGCTTGCGCAGCGGCGGGACGAGCAAGCCGATGAAGGCGACGCCTGCACCGGCGGCGAGCGCCACGACGGCGATCCAATGAAAGCCGCGCGAGTATTCATACTGGCCCCCGCGCCGGTAAAGGTCCTCAGCGGCGAGGATTTTCTTGCGCACCAGGAAGTAATCGCAGATCAGCACGCCTGTAATAAAATGTAACTGCCATAGCCAGCCAGGAGCTTCCAAGGCTGCATCAGGAGGCCCACGACGGCGGTGATGAGGCCGCCGGTACGAAAACTGATGCGGCGCGGAGATAGATTCGAGAAGTCGTTGGCGGGAGAGACGACGTTGGCGGCGACGTTGACGTTGAGCGTGGCGATGAGCAAAGCAATCATGGCAAGAACGACGGCCCAGGGGTTGCCGAGGCGCGCAAGAACTTTGACGGGGTCCCAGATGGCTTCACCGAAAAGGATCATGGTGGCGGAAGTGACGGCAATGCCGATGAAGGAATAGAAGGTCATGGTGGCGGGGAGGCCGAGAGCCTGGCCGACCATCTGGTCGCGCTGGCTGCGGGCGTAGCGCGTGAAATCAGGAATGTTCAGGGACACGGTGGCCCAAAAACCGACGACGCCGGTCAGCGAGGGGATGAAGAAGCGGAAGAATTCGCCGAGGGATTGAAATTTCGAAGGTGTGGAGAGCATAGGACCGAAACCGCCGGCTTTGCCGCGCGCCCACAGAAGAAGAGCTAGCCCGATGAGCAGCAAGAAGGGCGCGGAGATGCCTTGGAGGAACCGAATCGTTTCAATGCCGCGCAGAATCACGAAAACATTCAGAAGCCAGAAGAGCACGAAACAGACTGCTGTGCCGGAGTGGAACTTGGCCCAGGCGGGAGCGAGGGCGACGATCATGGCGTTGATGGCTTCGCCGCCGATCCAGGTCTGAATGCCAAACCAGCCACAAGCGACGAGGGCGCGGAGAATCGCGGGGATGTTGGCACCGAGAACGCCAAACGAAGCGCGCGCATAGACGGGGAAGGGGATGCCGTATTGCGCGCCGGCGTGAGCGTTGAGAAGCATGGGAATCAGCACGAGCACGTTGCCGAGAAAAACGGTAAAAAGCGCCTGGCTCCAGTTCATGCCGCCGGCGATCATGCCGCTGGCCAGCATGTAGGTGGGGATGTTCACGCTCATGGAGATCCAAAGGGCGGCGTAGTTGTAGGTGCGCCAGCGGCGGCGCTCGGAGGCGACTGGGGCGAGGTCCTTATTGTAGAGGGAGCTGGATTCGATGGTGGCGGCGTGAAAACTGTTGGCTTGAGATTCGGTCATAATTGAGTCATAATTGATAAGCTAAGTTCTAAGTTCTTACTTAAAACCCGAGATGGCGAATCCTGTGGTTCGAATACAGTTCACACGACCGATAGTTTGCCGACAAGAGCACAAAATCTGCCCCTCAAGATCCAAAAAAGGAGCCAAGCACCGTAAACCAAGAAGATTAGGGACATGCACAGCGTAAGCAACCCGGCGCAGGCGTTCTTCTCCCCCATCTTAACGGTGGCCCTTTAAAAAATCTGCGCGATATACGGGAATCACCGACTCCAAATAGCCCAGAAGTATGAGTACCACTACAAAAAAAAGAAGTTTCGCTAGGTTCATCGGGGGAGCCACAAGTAGAACTCAGTTGGCGGCCTCGCTGGAACCGGCGGATTCCACGGCGCGGGTGCGTGTAATTTCTCCATAGGACTCAGGGCGGCGGTCGCGGTAGAACTGCCAAGTGTCACGAACTTTTTGAATTTCGTCGAGATCGAGGTCGGCGACGAGGAGTTCGTCCTTGTTGCGGCTGGCCTGGGCAACAATTTTCCCTCGCGGATTGCAGAAATAACTCTTGCCGTAGAATTCGCCAATTTTCCAGGGATGCTCGGTGCCGACGCGATTGATGGCGGCGACAAAATAGGCGTTGGCGACGGCGTGCGCGGGCTGCTCAAGCTCCCAGAGATATTCGGAGAGTCCAGCCACGGTGGCCGAGGGGTTGTAAACAATTTCCGCACCATTGAGGCCAAGAACGCGCGCGCCTTCGGGAAAATGGCGGTCGTAACAAATGTACACACCGACGCGAGCATAACGCGTGTCAAAGACAGGATAACCGGCGTTTCCGGGCGTGAAGTAAAATTTTTCCCAGAAACCGGGATGACAATGCGGAATGTGGTGCTTGCGGTATTTGCCCAAATAGCGTCCGTCGGCGTCGATGACCGCCGCAGTGTTGTAGTAAACGCCGGTCATCTCCACTTCGTAGACGGGAACGATGAGCACCATTTGATGTTCTTTCGCGAGTTTTTGCATCAGGGAGATGGTGGGGCCGTTGGGAATACGTTCGGTCAGTTCGTACCAGCGAGTTTCCTGCTCGGCGCAAAAATAAGGACCGTAAAAAAGTTCCTGAAGACCGAGGATTTGTACTTTTTTCTTAGCCGCAGCGGGAATGAGGGCTTCGTGCTTCGCAATCATTTTCTTTTTTATGTCGGGAAGCAAATATTTTTCTGGAGACCAATCGCAATGAACCTGAATCAGGCCGCAACGAACCAAGCGAGGCATGGCTCACCTCCGGAAAAAGCAGGGAAAAGTTTACCTCTGGGGGGGTTACCCTACAAGCGGCTGCCGTGACAGTTTGGGGCAGGTAATTTTTTAAGGCGGTAGAGCTTTTTTACCCGGAAATAGCATGGAGTTTGTTGAAAACAAAGGGATTAAGTATGGCGCAGAGGTTGCACATCCTAAGGCCGTGGGGGAGGCGAGCCGAGGATCCCTTTAGGGGATTGAGGGCTGGGCCGGTTCGCTTCTCCCCGATACTTCCTCTGGTGAGCAGACTCCCGTTCTCCTGGGCCACCCCAAGAAAGCCACCCCAAGAAATATCACAAGCGCGCAAAGAGTAGGAGTGTGTGTGCTCGATCTGAGAGAGCTTAGATCAGGCAGCGTAATAGGCCGCTCGAGAAATGAGGCGGCTCATGCGCGGCTGACGGGTCTGGTAATCGGAAAGAGTCAGTGCAAGCATGATGGCCAGCCAGAAGAGCGCGCAAACGATGACGAGCCTGGTACGTCGCTCGCCGTAGCGAGCGTGCATGAAGAAGAGAACCACGAGGGTGGCCTTGGCGGTGGCGATGGCCAGGGCAATGACAATGTTGAACGGGCCAAAATTCCGGAAAGCCGCCCAGGTCGTGAGGCCCGTGCCGAGAATGAGCGCGAGGAAGATGGTGAGGTAGATCTTTGGGGAAACGATGTGTTCGGAATGTTCAGGCACGCGATTTTTCTCCCCCTAACGATGACGGTCAATCAGATACAGCAACGGGAAAAGATAAATCCACACAATATCGACGAAGTGCCAGTACAAGCCAACGATCTCGACCGGCGTGTTGTATTGCGGTGTGAAGCGGCCGCGCAGCGAAGCCTTGATGAGCCAGACGATCAGGCCGACGCCCACGAGCATGTGCAGGGCGTGAAGCCCGGTCATGGCGAAATAGAGCGAAAAGTAAAGCTGCGCATGAGAGTCGGCATCGGGATCGGACGCGAGGGCCTTCTCCACCTCTTCCTTCTCCAGAGCAATTTCTTTGGGATCGTCGCCCGGGGCGGGACGGGACGACCTGTAGGTGATATCAAAATTGCGGCCGGGAATCAGATGGTGCTCGAATTTCTGCTTGTATTCGACAAATTTGATGCCGAGGAAGACACATCCGAGGCTTAACGTGAGAATCAGGAAAAGCGGAACAAGCTTCTTCTTGCCCGTTTGCGCGGACCAGACGGCCATGGCCATGGTAAAGCTGCTCATGATAAGCACAATGGTGTTGACCGTTCCGAGCGTGATGTCCAAGGTGTTGCTGCCGATGCCGAATGCGGTAAAGAAATAATGGCGGTTGATGGTATAGGTCAGGAACATGCCGCCGAAGAACAACACTTCGGTGACCAGAAAGATCCACATGCCCAGGGTAGCGGATTCCTTCTGCTGTTCCAGGGTCTGAAACTGTCCGTACAGTTCTCCGGTGCGATGCACTCGGTACTCCTGTTTTGCTTCCGAGAACGTGACGTTAAAAAGCACCGCCCCGTCTCATGCAAACTGCCAAAGCTAATCGTCGCTGTGAGCCGGGGCCAGCGGCGCTCCCGCAGCCAAACCAAGATCCGGGCGATTCCGGTAATCGTAGGGCTCCCAGTCAACGACCGGAGTAACGTGAAAATTCTCCGTAGGGGGCGGCGAATCCGTTTTCCACTCAAGGCCGGTGGCCGGCCAGGGATTCGGACCGGCAACTTTGCCGTAGCGCATGGACCAGCTCAGGTAGGCCATCGGCAAGAGATAGCCGAGCGCCAGGATGGAAGCGCCCGCGGTCGACAGGACGTTGAGCACCTGAAACTCCGGCGGATAGCTGTGATAGCGCCGCGGCATGCCGAGATACCCGAGAATGAATTGCGGGAAGAACGTGAGGTTGAAGC
>QHYJ01000174.1 GCA_003223255.1 Acidobacteriota bacterium
AGAGCGTTTGCCGACAATATCGCCTCCGGCCTTCGGGGGTGATCTATGATGTGACCCATACCTATCTCTACGGTCGCCATGGTCCCTTGGCTAAACCCGGCAAGGACAAGGAAGAGGTCAAAGGCCGACCCCTGATCCAGATCGGCTTGGGGGTGACCCAGGAAGAAGGCTTTCCTTTATTCCACAAGGTCTTTGACGGCAATGTACATGACGCGCGTACTTTGCAGGACCTGATCACCTTGTTCGGCTCTTACCATCTCGGACGCGGTCTTTTCATCTACGACCGCGGGATCGTTTCTGGGCGCAACCTAAAGGATATCAAGCGCTTGCACTGGGATACCCTGTGCGGCGTGCCGCTGAACCCCGCCCTCAAGAAATTCTGGCGCCCGTGGGCCGATCCCCAACAGTTGATGCGATTGCCCCACCGTCAGCAGGTCGGTCACACGATCTTTTACACCTCCCGGCAGCTTTATCGATTGGATGGCGTGGGCGGCCATCTGGTGCTCTGCTTTAACGAACGCCTGAGACGCGATGTCCGCGGGTCGCGCCGCGATGAGATTCTCTACGCGCAAAAACTTCTGACGGAAAACAAGTCCATCAAGTCGGGACTCGAGCGGTTCTTTGATGCCCGAGGCCACCTGCTAGCGGCCCAACTGGCGAAAGTCGAAGAGTTCGATGGTTACTCCTGCATCTTCTGCACTCGCTCGCTGCCCCAAGACAAAATGCTTTCTCTGTATTTCAACAAAGACATCGTCGAAAAGGCTTTCCGCAGTCTGAAAGGCATCACCCAATTGCGTCCCGTCCGCCATTGGCTGGCGGAGCGGGTCCACGCGCACATCTTCATCTGCTACCTGGCCTATCTGCTCCTGTCCTTGCTGCAGTATCGCCTGCGCAACACGGAGTTCACCGCCCAGAGTGCCTTGCTGGAGTTGGCCACCATGTACAAAGTTTATCTCCGCGACTCCCAGCACCATCCTCAAGACCATCGACCGCGTGCTTTTGAAGGCACAAAACTGATGTAGCGAGTATTTTTGCGGTGGAATTCAGGACCTGAGTGGAACCGCTGCGGAGCACCTGAAGGAGAGTACATTGCAAAATGCACACGAGCGCTTTGGAACGTTGGAGTTCACCAAGAGCACGAAGGACACGACGACTCGTGTTCGTGTTCACGTTGATCGCGCCGTTCTGGAGTCGGCAAGGGATGAACGAGGCCAAGCAAACGCACACTTGATTTCGATGGTCGGAGGAGCATGGCGTTCGCAGCCTGCCAGCTGTCGTAATTGAGGGCAAGCTCGCCCGGTGCTGTGCAGGTCGCGGACCCGACGAGCACGTATTGCGTTCTGCTCTCGCTTAACTCTGAAATCAGGTGTGGGGAGCATCGGAGCTCGTGTGACTCGGTGAACCGAGGCGGCAGGCCTGCGATGACTACTCTCCTTTGAACAGAGGCTTCCTGTATCTTCGGTGTTTATTGTTGGACTGTTTGCGTAGAACCTTCTGTCCGGACTGACGATCGCGCAGCCACCACGACTTCATGTATAACCTGAGTAACCAACTCAGGGCGGTCAAGATGAATCCAGTGGCCGCTTTCACCCGCTACAATTTGCACTCCGCGCGTCGAGAGCTGCGCCAGGTCGCGTTGCCAGTCAGCGTACGGTGGCGGATGATGGTCTCCCGAAAGCACTACCAAGGGTAAGTCCCCGAGTGAAGTCACTGCAGCCGCTTGCGCAGCACTGACCGTCAATGCGGCAACATGTTGTCCCAGGGTCACAAAATTCTTCGGGTGCGACCAGAAGCCTCGCACAACTGGCAACATCGGTGCTGGCAACTTGCGAATCTCCCCGGCTATCCGTTGCACCGTCGTGGACACACTGGCACCGAAGGCATTCGCCGCGGCCCGCGCTATGCGCGGTGAACCCTGTGCCACGCGTGCGAGACAGAACCGGACTACACCCAGCCGTGCGAGCCACGCGGCGATGCGAGCGTATCGCAATCCCACACTGATCACCTTCAGCTGTTCTGGGGTCGGGTTTTCCCATTCGGCAGGGTGAATCGAATCCACCGATACCATGCCGACAACATCTTCTCGATACAGGTGTGCGAACGCCCTGGTCACATAGCCACCGAAAGAATGCCCGACGAGAACGTATGGTCCGGGCACACCTGCTGCTTTCAGCAGGGTGTGCAGCTCCTGCGCAATCTGCTGTGCCGTGCGGGGCTCGTGCGCGGGCTCGCTCCAGCCGTGTCCGGCGCGATCGTAACTCACCGCGCGAGAGAACTCCGCTACTGCCGCCTGTACGTGGGTCCAGCTCAAACAGGATGCGCCCATGCCTGATTCGAAGACAACAGTCGGTGTACCTTTTCCGGTCACATGGACATGCATCAGCCTGTTGTTAACTGGCACGAGGCGTCCCGGTGGCGGAAAGCGTCGCCGGTCGCGCCAAGTCCCAACGGTCTGGTACACAGCACCAGATGCCAGCAGCAGGGCGAGTATGCCAAGGGGAACCACGAGAATCACAATGGCCGTCAGCATGCAAAATTCCTGAGCATCCAAGAATACCCTCGAACCCGTCTGTCACATCTTCTAAACGCCTCCCTGCGGTGGGTAACTGCCATCGACACATTCACATCCAATGGATAGTCCCCGAATGGAGGAATGAATGGCTGTCTCTGGAGCGAAAGAAAAAAAATCGATGCCGCTCTGCAAGGCTGCCGGGGATCACATCCCAACAGCATCGCTTTGGAGGCACAGAATACAACCTGGGAAGACGAGAAATCGGCCACGTACGCGGGGCACCTTGGTGGACATTCCTTTTCCGAAGAAGGCCCGCAATGAGTGGCTTACGGCTGGTCGGGCCGAACGTCACCACATCCTGCCCGACAGTGGCTGGATCAGTATTTTTCTCAGGCAAGCGTCCGACGTGGACCGGGCAATCGAGCTCCTCCACCTTTCATTTGAGATTGCCAATCAAAGGACTACGAAATAGCGCAAGATTTCGGGCCGTTATTCTTTGCCCCATGTCCCTTCACTTCCTCTTGCTCGCCGTCGCCTTCTTGATGAGTGGTGTCGCTTTCCTGGCGTCGTCTTCTGACTCGAACCCGAGCACGGCCGAGAATCTTCGCCCTACCGCCTGAGCGACAAAGAAAGCCATGTTGATCCCTGCCCCTGACGTGGCCTGCGCGATGGTGAAACCCAAACCGGGCAGGGTCGGAATAGAAGAGGCCGATAGCCCTACTTCTGAAGCCGCGGCAGTCACCTTCTTGCCTGCGATGGGATAAAGCTCAATCGCGGCCTTTGTTCCTTCGCCCGGATAGCGATAGCCCATCAGCAGCTGCAAGTTTGCCCCGGCCTTTGTAACCGGCTCAAGCGTATGCGCGAGCGTCCCAACCTGGTTTTCGACCTCTTTCCGCCAAAGCGAAATGTTTTTCACCGTAACTGGCATAGCAGCGCCTCCCGTGAACGTCTCATTTACACCGGATGAAGCGAATACTACGCCCGTCGTGGCTTTTCCCCAACCCCCCTCCTCGCGCTTGAGTCAGCAGGCAAACTCCTGACACCGAACCGGCCGTGCTTCGGCGTGACGGTCGCACACCAAAAGAATGGAGGTATCACCGATGGGTGAGGTTGAATACGAAAGGACATCACTCCCGCCCTTGAGTCAATCGCGCCACGGCGACATTGGCATGTGAAATCCTGTGCGTTCAAAAGCCCGTTCGGTGCCAACGGATTGCCGAGTCGGAACCGGCAGCGCGAGGAATTGAAATTCACGAAATCCGCAACCTACATCAACCACCTTGTCAAAAGCAGCCAGCAGGGAGGCCCGTGAAGTTCTGGAGAGGTTCCGTGACAACCACGCCTTTGACCCAGATAAAATTCTGCCAATCGAACTCCATATCCAGCTCGATCAGCACTTCCATCCGATGAAGGATTTGGATTTGTGCTCCCGGGCTGCGTGCTTGTCAGGCCACTCTTTGAATCACAGGGTTATCAGAACGAGTAAAATAAGAGCTTTATTTGCTGCACGTTACGATTGCAGATTTGAAGCTGGTACTTGACAACGCATTCAGTTTTTGTAAAAATCAGCACTCGCTAAAGGAGAGTGCTAAGAGCATCCTTAGCGCCCTTCCTCGGCGTTCCAAAAATTCAATTCTGGGTACAGAGGTGGAAGCGATGCTAACGAAAGATCGCTTGATTGGACTTCGTCTCGCCAGCAATCTGACCAGCCCATATAGACAGTTGCACTTCAGCCGAAGACGCCTCAGCGGGAGCAGGCAGTTAATCCGAGCGGACGTTGAGGCGCATTCTGAGAATCTCCATGCGCTGGACAATGCGATAGCACGTGAGACTCCCGGGTTGCCCTCCTACGCCTCCGGGTTGTACGCGGCGAGCGCCACTTAAGTCTTGGCTCATCGAGTTTCACGCGCATTTGCGCGTGTAGCCAGTTTCGGTGACACCGTTACACGACCGGATCCTCGTGAAGAGAATCGAGGAAAAGGAAACCGTGAAGGGAGGCATCATCGTGCCCGACACGGCGAAAGAGAAACCTCAGGAAGGGGAAGTCATTGCCGTCGGTGCAGGCAAGCTTCATGAAGGCAAGCGGATTCCCCTAGATGTCGAGGTCGGTGATCGCATCCTATTCGGAAAGTACAGCGGCACCGAGATCAAGATCGAGGATGAAGAGTATCTGATCTTTCGTGAAGACGATGTGCTGGGCAAAATGGCGAAGGCCGCGAAGGCGGCTTCCGCGAAACGGTAATTTCCTCTCTGTCTACGACGAACGTCCCTTACAGAGAAGCCACAAAATCCCCAGAAAAAAGCAAAGGAGGTTAGTTCACCATGGCAGCAAAGCAAATTGTGACAGGCGAGGGTTCGCGTCAATCGATTCTCCGCGGCGTGAACATCCTGGCTGATGCAGTCAAGATCACGCTTGGGCCCAAGGGTCGGAACGCCGTGATCGAAAAGAAATTCGGCGCGCCCGTCATCACCAAGGACGGCGTGACCGTGGCGAAGGAGATCGAGCTGAAGGATGCACTTGAAAACATGGGCGCGCAGATGGTGCGTGAGGTTGCCAGCAAAACCAGCGACGTGGCTGGCGATGGTACCACTACGGCCACCGTGCTGGCGCAGGCCATCTTCCGCGAAGGCGTGAAGACGGTTGCTGCGGGCGCAAATCCTATGGCTCTCAAGCGCGGCATCGACAGGGCCGTCGAAGTCGCCGTTGAGGAAATCAAGAAGCAACACAAGGATGTAAAAGGCGACATGATCGCCCAGGTCGGAACAATAAGCGCAAACAATGACAAGGAGATTGGCGGAATCATTGCCGAGGCCATGAAGAAGGTCGGCAAGGACGGGGTCATTACCGTCGAGGAATCCAAGACGATGGAGACGCAACTCGAAGTTGTGGAAGGCATGCAATTTGACCGCGGCTACCTGTCGCCCTACTTTGTCACTGATCCCGAGCGGATGGAATGCGTGCTCGAAGATGCCCGCATACTCATCCATGAGAAAAAGATCAGCGCGATGAAAGACCTGCTCCCACTGCTGGAAAACATGGCCAAGGTTAGCAAGCCTTTGCTTGTTATCGCTGAAGAGGTGGAAGGCGAGGCCCTGGCGACGCTGGTGGTTAACAAGCTGCGTGGGACGCTGCAATGTTGCGCAGTGAAGGCTCCCGGCTTCGGGGATCGTCGCAAGGCTATGCTCGAAGACATCGCCATCCTGACTGGAGGCAAAGCCATAACCGAAGATCTGGGCATCAAGCTGGAAAACGTCAAGATGGAGGACCTCGGGTCGGCTACGAAGATCACCATCGACAAGGACTATACGACGATTGTCGAGGGCGCCGGGAAAACTAGTGCCATCGAAGGCCGCGTGAAGCAGATTCGGACGCAGATCGAGGAAACCACCTCGGACTACGACAAGGAGAAGCTGCAGGAGCGGCTGGCCAAGCTGGTTGGAGGCGTGGCCGTCATCAAAATCGGTGCTGCGACAGAAACCGAGCTGAAGGAAAAGAAGGCTCGTGTTGAGGACGCCATGCACGCCACCCGCGCAGCCGTCGAGGAAGGCATCGTTCCTGGCGGTGGCGTAGCTTTGCTGCGCTGCATCCCGGCCATTGAGAAGATCAAAGTCGATGAAGATGAGGCCATTGGTGTGAACATCGTGAAGCGTGCTCTCGAAGAGCCCGTTCGGCAAATTGCTCAGAACGCCGGCTTCGAGGGTGCTGTCGTCGTCGGCAGCATCCGAGAGTCGAGGGACGAAAACTTTGGCTTCAACGCGGAGACCGGCGAGTACGGCGACCTGGTGAAGATGGGGGTCATCGACCCAGCAAAGGTCACGCGATTGGCCCTGCAGAACGCGACTTCGGTCTCGGCCCTGATGCTCACGACGGAAGCGCTCGTCGCTGAGATTAAGGAAGAGGAGAAGAAGGGCGCGGCTGCAGGTGTTCCCGGCGGAGGGATGTACTAAAGCATCTCAACGCAGCGCCAGCGGGGCATCCCGACGAGTCGGCGTGCCCCGACACATCCACAATACACACTGCGCCACACTGCAGAATCGGCGAAGGATTCGTGTCCACCTCCGGCTCGGACTCAATAACAAACGAGGGAGGAATGATATGAGACGTGTTCTGCTCTTGTTATTGCGATCGAGCGCGCTTGCGACTGCTGGGTTCGCCCAGACAGCTAACAATGATAACGTGCAGAACCCTTCGCAACTGTTTGGCGGGCTTTGGGGACTGTGATCGTTCGCAGGTGACAAGTATTCAGGCAAAACAAATTGGTGATATGCAACGTGAACGTAAACTCTGGGAATGCCTCGGAGGATACGGCCGTTGCGACCATCCGCTGCTGAATGAGGCAGAGTCGAAGGAAATAGTCGAGGCGGAACGTCTTCGGAATCTTCTGGCCTGCGAAACGACTCGGAATCTGCAACAAGTCGTTGCTGACCCCATCCGAGGCAGATAAGGTTGCCAAGCTTGAGAAGGAACTGAACCTACTGCATTGCAAAACCGGATCAGGAATTTGTGATCGGTCCTTGCTAAGTCAATCAGAAAAGGAAGAAGTCGCCGGTCTAGAACGCGAACGCAATCCTGAAACTCGCGCCATCGAGCGCGACGAAGAAGCCATCGAGCGCTGGAAGCGGAAGGATTGGCCGCGGGTAGGCTACTGCGACGATACTCTCCTGGATCCCTCGGAAACCAAGGAGGTTGCTGACACTAAGCGTCAACGCAACGCCTTGGCGTGTGAGACCGGGTGGGGAATCTGCGATCGTTCCTTGCTTAATGCTGAAGCGGCGAATCAAAGGGGGCTAAGCCGTCGTCGTGATTCGTTGATGACTCGCGGAGGTTCGAAATGCCCAAGACGAAGCAACTTAGTGTTTGTTGTGAAAATCGGCCCGGTACGTTAGTTAGCCCACGTGGCCAGAGTGCTCGGCGATGCGAAGGTCAACATCGTAGCCTTTTCTGTCAGCACGTCTGGAGGCGGTGACGTGCACTTGGTCGTGGACGACCCGAACAAGGCAAAGAAGGCCCTAAGCACCCTGGGGTTGAGCTACAAAGAGGCCGACGTTTTGTATCAAGAGCTGCCAAATACCGCAGGCGCTTTGGGCTA
>QHYJ01000025.1:0-1691 GCA_003223255.1 Acidobacteriota bacterium
TTAACCGACAATCTGTTCCCGAGCTTCACTGCGCTCAACCCCATTGATCCGAACTCGCTGACCTTTCTGGCGGTCATCGAATCCGACAACCCACGCAATCCATATTTGCAGCAGTGGAACTTGTCGATCCAGCGCGAGCTTTTCAGGAACACCACGTTGGAGATCAACTACATAGGGAACAAGGGCACTCACTTGCTGGACCGACGCAACATCGCGCAAGCCTTGCCCATTTCGCCTTCGGATCTCCCCTTCTGCCAGGCTAACCCCAACGATACGAAACATAATTGCTTGCAGTCGCAGCGTAAACCGTACTTGCACTTCCCCGGAATTTACATCAATAGCGATTGGAACGGGTACTCCAACTACCATGCCGGAACGGTCAAGCTGGAGCGCCGCACCTCGTCTCTGGCGCTCACCACTTTCTATACTTGGGCAAAAAGCATGGATGATAAATCGGCAGCAGCGGTCATTGGCGCTACCGCAGGAACGGGATGGCAGGGATTCATGAACAATCATGATCCCAAGCGCGACTACGGCCCGTCCGACTTCAGCGTGAAGCACCGCTTTGTGGCCAGCTACGTCTACCAATTGCCGATCGGACGTGGGAAGCGGCTGCTCGGCGGAGTCAACAAAACTGCCAACGCTCTTATCGGGGGATGGCAAATTTCCGGCGTAACCACTTTTCAGAGGGGCTTCCCCTACTCCCTCGCCGGTACCGATACAAACAGCCTGCTCGGAACTTTCTTTCAACGGGTAAATCAGATAGGTCCTGCATACCCGAGTGGATTCCAGCGGACTCCGAACAGCTGGTTTAACAACACGATTGGTTATGATATCGACCCGGTTACAGGTGCGCACATACCCGACACGTCCTGCTCGGCCCAGGTGCTCACCGGGGTCTCGTTCTGCAACCCTGCTCCAGGTGTATACGGCGGCACGAGCCGCAACTTCCTGACCGGACCCGGTATCAACAACTGGGATATGGGTTTGGCCAAGACCTTTGCTTTCACCGAGCGAGCCGGTTTTCAGCTACGCATCGACACGTTTAATACTTTCAATCACACGCAGTACGCTATCTCGCCAGGCGGTCTAATCGGCTTTGGTAGCGGTGGCGGGACAAACCCAGGCAACGGCTTGGGCAGCCCGACCTTCGGCAAGATTACTAGCGCCGCACCCGGCCGAATTGTGCAGCTAAGTGGCAAGATTACCTTTTGACCCGACGATGCAAAGACGCCGGGCCCGCCAGACCACCCCCTGGCGGGTCTTTTCTTGGTCCGAATTCGTGAACGAGACCCCAACGCAACCGATAAATGTGACCCGAGTGGCTGGGCACTTTTGTTTCTGCTGCGGTACACTCGCACTGTGAGCTGGCTTATAAGACTGTCTCTGATAGGTCTGGGGCTTTCGTGTCTGCCGCTCCAGTTTGCGACCGCGCAGGATTCGGCGCTCGGCCAGCAATATGAAGCAGCCCAGCGCGCACTCACTGATGGCAACTATCCGGAAGCACAGCGAGCGTTCGAGCAACTTGCACAAGTACATCCCGAGATAGCCGAAATCCATGCCAATCTGGGACTGATCTATTTCCAGGAGCGTAAATTTGAGGAAGCGGTTCCGGAGTTGCGCCGTGCGTTGAAGTTGAAACCGGCCCTTGCCAATTCGGCAACCATCCTCGCCATGTCGCTCTCTGAACT
>QHYJ01000025.1:1756-3332 GCA_003223255.1 Acidobacteriota bacterium
CTGCAGAATCGCAGAGCTGTTGAGATTGCTCTTGAGATGAACAGGTTGTATCCGGACGATCCCGAAGTCCTCTATCACAATGGCAAAATCTTCGGGAATTTCGCATTTCTATCGATGCAGAAATTGTCTCAAGTTGCTCCCGGTTCTGCTTGGACACACGAGGCAGCGGCCGAAGCATACGAGAGCCAAGGTTCGTACAGCTCCGCCATCGGCGAGTACCACACGGTCTTAGCTATAGAGCCGAGGCGGCCCGGCATCCACTACCGGCTGGGGCGAACACTCTTGGCCCGTTTCCGGGAGACTTCATCTGCGGAAGACCTAGCCGTAGCCATTAAGGAATTTGAGTTGGAACTCACACTCGATCCGCTGAATGCGAATTCTGCGTATGAACTTGCCGAGATTCACCGCAAGGCCGGGGAATTCGAGGATGCTCAAAAAGACTTTGAGCTGGCGCTCAAAAACTATCCTGAGTTTGAGGAGGCGCACCTGGGACTTGCCGCAGTCCTGACCTCTCTTCAAAAGCCCGATTTAGCGCTACTCCATTTGCAAAAGGCAATTTCGCTGAATCGCGACAACGAAGTTTCCTGGTACCGTCTCTCGAAAGTTGAACGCCTCTTGGGAAACAGCACCGAGCAACAGAAAGCAATGGCAGAATTTCAAAGGCTTCATTCCAAGAAAACCAACGAGTTGGAAGCTAGCAGGAAACTCTTCTCGCCTGACGAAGTAACCAAACAGGATGTAGACCCCCATACTCCAGACTAACAGCTGGAGCCCTGTTTCCAATGGCTCGGGCACATGCCCAAGCCCGATCCACTGCTCAACAAAAACCCTGGCATGGGCGGTGCGTTTTATTGCTAGGGGAAGGTCACCACAGCTACGGAGTAACCATTCAGCTTCGTCAACTCAGCGCCGAGTTTTGCAGTTGAGGGCGGCTGAAACCCGGTGGTCTGGTCTACGTACTCAATCTGCCCGCCGGTGGCCCCCGGAATGGCCATGTCGAACGTGCGATCCCGTTTATTGACCAGCAGCACGCGCTTCTTGCCGTCGCGCGTCACAAAAGCCAGCGAGTAGACGTAGGGATTGGGTGGCTCTGTCTCGACGAGTTTGTCCCCGGGGCCAATATTATCGTGAAGCAGCTTTAGCACCCAAAACCGCGCATTAGGCTTGCCGTTGTTCCAGTCGACCATGGACACGCTGGGAAACTGGGTGGGATAGCCAACCAGTTGTGATTCGCCCGCGACATCAACGCCGATTCTGGTCAATTCGCCGAAGAGATAAGCGTACATGGAACCAGCCAGATTCCAGTAAGACTGCGGGATTGGTTGGGCGACGTGGCCCGGCTCTGATTGAGCGATGTCATCGGCGGAAATCACTCCGAGCTCATCAATCGTTGTCTTGGTTTCCGGCGAGAGGCGCTTTCGAATCGATTCCACATAACGAACCGTCTTGAGAAACCCTTCGGCTTGATCAAAGTAGGTGAACTGCTCTACCTCGGGTGTCTGGTCGGGCGTGGGCACCGCATAGAAATGATAGGAGATGAAATCCAGAGGTACCCCTGGTTTGTGATTTTTGTGGT
>QHYJ01000020.1:0-399 GCA_003223255.1 Acidobacteriota bacterium
CACGCTGCAAGACGCTTCCCGGAGGAGATTGCCCCCGCTCACAGGGCACGACTCTTCGCGGGGCGGCAGTTGGCGGACTGGGAAGCGCAACGGAAACGGCTCAACGAATTGCGCCAGAAGCGTATCACACTTCATGAAAACACTCTCTAGAACTTAGAGATTCCAATTCGCTCAGTAGCGACCACCCCAAACGGCGAGCACCCCGACGGAGTTGCGTTACCCGCTTCGCAGCATTATGCCGATTCCGTTAAGCTAATTGTGATGCTCTTTCGAGGCTTCCGGATGCTTTGCTCTTTCCTGAAAAGGAGTATTCCTCCGGACCGAGCCGATGGTTCCCCGAAACGTCACTCGCGGAAGCGGCGATGCTGCTTGCTGCTTTGCGGAACGGTTTGAGTCTCC
>QHYJ01000020.1:616-7720 GCA_003223255.1 Acidobacteriota bacterium
TCATTAACCTATTCCGGCTTCACACCTGGAGAGCGCGGAGGTAGGGAACGCTGGCTTTCATCATGTCGAGGTTCATCTCGACGAAGTAATTCTTCACGCCACCGGTTTTCGCCGCGGTGAAGATTTTCTTCCAATCCAGCGTGCCTTGCCCAACGGGCATGATTTTCTTGGTTTGCGCCGACCAGCCTTGCACATGCATGGAAAAGAAGCGGCCCGGGTACTTGGTGAAATATTCCGCGGCGTCAAAGCCCTGTGCAATGGTGGAAACCTGGAACTGGAACTTGACGAGTTTGGGATCGAGCAACTCCAACAACAAATCATAAGTGCGCTTGCCGTTCGCAGTCGAGCACTCGAAGTCCTCATTGTGCAGGCCTTGCTGGATGCTGGCCTCGGCCGCGAGTTCGCCCATTTTGTTGTATTCGTCGGCGACACGCTTCACGTCGTCCATGGTGGGATTCTTAGGCCCATCGAGGCTGGGCACAATCATTTGGGTTAGCCCGACGTCTTTCGCCCAGGCAATGCGGCCCGGCTGGTCTTTGCGCAGTTCATCGATGCCGAAGTGCGAGCTGATGCAGGTGACGCCGGCATCGCTTAGGATTTTGCGAAGCTCGGTTCCGCTGTATTTGGCGAGCTCGGCGAAGCCGGAATCTGCGTAACCTACGGGCGAGCACAGCTCGATGTTCTGAAATCCGGCAGCGGCCAGCTGTTTGATGGTGCCGGGAAAATCTTTGGCGATCATTTGCCGAACGGGCCACGTTTGGCATCCCAGCGGCAAGCCCAGCGGATTGGCGCGCAAGTCTGGCGCGCCTGCGGAAAGCAAGCCCACCACCGCGGCGTGCTTCGCGGTGCTTTTTAGGAACTCTCTTCTCGTTGTAGCGCTCATTTGCACCCCCAAGGCCGCCTACAAGATACACCAAGCGAATAGAGAAAAAAGCGAAAATAGAAATTCGAAATTCGAAATTCGAAACTGGCTCTGTCGAGATCCTCAGACGAGCGCTTCCAAGACCGAAAAGCAGATCCTCACTCCGCGACAAATTTAGCTTAAACAGGGCGCGGGGATTCGAGATGACAGACTTAAGTAGGTAGGTTCTCAAGATCAGGATGTCAACAGAGCCATCAAAACTTGAGACTACTTTTGGAAACTTGCGGGGCTCTGCTTCTGACTGAGAGATCGGGATTCCTCGTCAAGGTTTCTTGGGCGGTGACATACATCCGGGAGTCCGGCCCTTGCGACCGACAGGGTCGCAAAGGCCAGAACTTGCCGGGTGAGCCTTCTTCGTGGACTTGTCCGTGCGTTTCGCTGAAGTCTGAACCTATGAGGACTTGCCTGTGGGCTGGATCTTTAGATCGTATTTGGTTCCACCGAAGAAGATTTCCTCGATCGCCCGTCCGCCGCTCTTCGCCGGCTGGAGAACATAACCGTCCTGGTCATTGCGCGTGTTAGCTGCCACGATTCGCGCGGGGACGGTGGCCACCCTGCGAAAGCGGCGGTGGAAATCAGCGTGGAACCTGCGAACAATATTGTCGTGAGCTTTAGTGCTCGCATACAAAAATCTCCGTCTTCTCCGCGAGCGACGGCGCGCCAAATTGCGCCACATCTCGCGAAGGACAATCGTTGTTTTGTACTCCTTTAGGTTCGATGGCGCGCGGTTGCCAAACGGTTTTACGGGCCACAAAAGACTCAGTGGAAAGCTGCGGCGAGCAGATCGACCATCAGGCGGATGGCGGTTTGTGCCGTGCGGCCGCTGGGGTCGCGGTACGGATTCACCTCGACAATATCCAGCCCGACGAGCTTTCCCTTGGCAGGAATCCCGCGCAGCAAATCGTCAATTTCCGCGAAATTCAGCCCGTCGGGTTCGAGGGTGCCGGTTCCGGGCGCCAGCGTCGGATCCAGGGAGTCTACGTCGAAGGTCACATAAATATTTTCGCTTTGCGGAATTGCCGCAAGAGCCGCAGAGACGCCGCGCCGATGGATCTCCTCGCAGGTGACGATTTTTGTGTGCAGAGCCTTGGCGTTGCCCGCGGATTCCGGATCATTGGCGATGCCCCGCATTCCCAGCTGGGTTATGTTTTTCACCGTTGGGAGTTTCGCGACGCGCAAGACCCACGACGCGTGGTCGAGATTGCCTTTCGCGCCGTTCCAGGTGTCCAGGTGCGCGTCAATGTGAACCAGCGTGAGAGCAATGTTGTACGCGCGAACAATGGGGAACGTGATGCTGTGATCGCCGCCCAACACTATGGGGAAGGCATGCTTCGCCAGAATTTTCTTCACCGCTTCGGTGATCTTGGCGTCCGTCTCTTCCGCGACCGTAGGATAAATCAGCACGTCGCCCACGTCCACCCAGCGCTTGCCTTTCAAAACCGTGAGCTCGCCATCGATGTAGTAGAAGCCTTCGGTCAAGTCGTGGGCGTACTCTTGCGAATTCTCGCGCATGTCCCGCGGTCCGTAGCGTTCGCCCGGCTGACCCCAAGTGCCTTCATCAAAGGGCACGCCGAGCACGGCAAAATCCGCGTTCAGCTTGTCCAAGTCCGGCTCGTACGGGGCGCTCAGGAACGTTCGCACGCCGACAAAGGTTGGCGCCGTTTGTGCGCGCGCCTTGTCCGGCGCAGTTAGCATGACCGCCAAGATCATGCATCCCAGAGGTAGGGCTGTCCTCATTTGTTTCCTCCACTCGCTCCGAAGCTTCGCGATTTTATCCAATGCAAACCGCTTGGACAATCAAGCGAGCCGGCGGCGGCAAACGCGCGAGGCATTGTATAATCGCTCCCTGATCAATTCTCGCCTGGAGGCAACATGTCCGATCCAAGCTACGAAGAACTGAGAGCCCGGGTCGCCGAACTGGAAAAGAGAGGTGCCGGCCGCCGCACCGGCTCGCTGGAGTTTCGTGTGGGGGAAAAAGGCGGCGTCAGCGTCTATGGCCTTGGGCGCTTTCCGGTCACGCTGTACTATGAGCAATGGACTCGGCTGCTGGACGCGTCCGCGGAGTTGCGCAAGTTCCTGGAAGAAAACAAGGCGGAGGGCAAACTGAAACTCAAAGAAGAGAAGTAGCAGGCGATAACGCCGGGAATGCCTGCCTTCGAAGACCGCGCCAATGTTTAAGCCCAGTCACGGCCCCTCGCTTCTCCGGCCTGTCCCGCCTGGCGCAGGCATGCACTGGCAGGGCTGGAGATGGCAACCTAATAGTGTAGTGTCCGCGATATAAGTGCACAACTCATTGTTCATTCTTTCTGCTCGCTGGCAGGGTGCAGCCGGGCTGAATCTTCTCCAGAGTTTGTCGGCAGCGAGGCCGTTTTTCCATGCTGGATTCCACAGTGGCGGTACACACAAAAGGTTTGGGATCCTCATTCCAGGCGGCAAGAAACTCTCGGATCGCTTTCTTCAGGTCACCGACGCTGAAGAAGGCACCGCGACGAATCCATTGCCGCGTCGACGTTTGCCTTCCTCAAGCGGAAATGCCGCTTCTCCCTGATCTATTCCGCCACAGGAGACTTTTGCTGATCCAAGGCCGGGTTTTTTCGCGACACTAACTCCCTGCGCTAGGATGCACTCGTCGACTGGGCGAGGCAGAGACTCCAAGTCCTTCGACTCCGAGGTGCTGCATCGAAGAGATCTGCGATCAGCGTGCCACAAGGATCCTGTTTGAGACACGGACGGAATTCTCGGTAATCACAACCAGCCGGGGAACCGGCATGACGACCGTTTTTGGAACGCAGCGCGCAGGCGTTGTTCCTGCGCGACGGCAGCGCAAGGGTTGTCATCGGCAGTGTCACCGGCGAGCAAACCACGAGCCGTCTGTTCGGAGGCAGCTTGATGGTGACGCGAGGCGCAGGGCAGATTGAGCCACCAAGCACGACTACATTGAGAGGGAAGTCCTCGTTCGCTAGCCCAGCAGTGGGCAGCAGCGTGGCGCAGTCGGCTACGGCCCACAGCAGCACTGAAAATGTGGGCTGCATGTAAACGCCTACATTTTCGCTTCAGGCTACTCCTCTCCGGCTATTTCACTGTCAGTGTCAACATGGTGTTGTGGCTCAACGAGCCAGAAGTTCCCGTCAAAGTGAGAGTATAGGTTCCCGGCGCAGTGCCTGCCTTTGGCGTCGAACTGCGCCCACTTCCTGCAACGCCGGCGCAACCAGCACAAAGTAGCAATACAAAAATGGCCACACTGGAGACCTGCCACACGTACCCTCGCCTGGGTGCGGCGAACCTGCTAAGAATGGCGCAAGCCACAAGCGCCAGAAGCCACGTCAGCCCGATTCGTAAGCCGGCCCATGGCCAAGGCACGATCGTGCCTGGCGGCACCAACGACTGGGCCGTCGTCGTCACCGTAATATTGAACGGCGCATAGGAGCTACCTGTAGGACTCACCGATCCAGGAGCTGTGCAAACAGCCGACATCGGAGCGCCGGTGCACTGAAACGAAATCGTCTGGTTGAATCCGCCCTGCGGAGCGATGGTGATCGCGTACGTTGATGTCGATCCGGCCGTGGCCGCCGCGGTGGTCGGGGACGCTGAAAGGGAGAAGTCCGCCACCGTTTGCGTCAGGCCTGGCGAAGTGCTGCTGGCGAAGTTCGCATCGCCGCCGTAAACTGCGGTGATCGAATGCACTCCTCCCACTAGCGCCGAGGTGGCGAGTGTCGCATTTCCGCCGCTGAGCATGCCCGTGCCTAGTGTAGCGGGGCCATCCTGAAACGTGACCGTTCCAGTCGGGATGCCCGTCGCTGACGACGTCACTGTGGCGGTGAACGTCACAGCGGATCCAAATATTGATGGATTGTTCGATGAGGCGACGGAAGTCGAGTCACCCACCTTGTTCACCGTTTGCATAAGGACCGGCGAAGAGCCGCCGGCGAAGTTCGCATCACCGCTGTAGACTGCGGTGATCGAATGCGTTCCGCCCGTCAGCCCTGAAGTGGTGAACGTCGCTGCTCCGCCGCTCAGCGTGCCCGTGCCCAGCGCAGAGGTGCCGTCCTGAAACGTGACCGTTCCAGTGAGTGTACCTGTGATCGGCGAAGTCACCGAGGCGGTGAGAGTCACAGCCGTTCCAATAATGGACGGATTGTTCGACGAGGCGACGGTAGTGGAGCTCGCCGCCTTGCCAATCGTCTGCGTCAGGATCGGCGAAGTGCTGCCGGTGAAGTTCGCATCGCCGCCGTAGATTGCGGTGATCGAATGCGTTCCGCCCGTCAGCCCCGAAGTGGTGAACGTCGCGGTCCCGCCGCTCAGCGTGCCCGGGCCCAACGTAGTGGCGGCATCCTGAAACGTGACCGTCCCGGTGGGTGTGCCCGTGGCGGACGACGTCACCGTGGCGGTGAAAGTCACCGCCGCTCCACGATTCGATGCACTATTCGACGAGACGACGGCAGTGGAGCTAGCTGCCTTGTTCACCGTCTGCATAAGGACCGGCGAAGTGCTGCCGGCGAAGTTCGCATCGCCGCCGTAAACTGCGGTGATCGAGTGCACCCCTGCTCCCAGCCCCGAAGTAGTGAATGTCGCCGTTCCACTGCTCAGCGTGCCCGGGCCCAGCACGGTGGCGCCATCGTTGAATGTCACCGTGCCAGTGGGAGTGCCGGAGCCGGAGGCCGGCTTCACCGTGGCCGTGAACGTCACGGCCTTGCCCAAGGCAGATGGGTTCAGCGAGGAGATCAACGTTGTCACCGACAAGGAGGAGCCATGCTGACCGCAAGATGTGAACTTGAAGGACCCGATTCGAGTCTTCCAGTTGAACGAACCGTTAGTTGTCAGGTATTCGTTCGTATACCAGAAGGTGCAGTCATCGGCCGGGTCGACGCTCATACTGCTGTAGTCACCCCAGCGGCTGAGACCTTTAGTCTGCGATCCCGTGCCTTCAATGATGCTGTTTTCGCTCTCCATCGTGCCCGCTGGATCGGAGGGCACGCGGCCTGTATAACGAACAGCCGGGAAATTGCTGCTGCTGGAAGCACTGTAGCCCACCGCAATGTCACCCGATTGATCCATCGCGATCGAACCCATCCAGCGGTACTGCGAGTCGGGTGAGAAAGTCCCCTGTTGGAAAACGGTCGGCGTGGCGTTCGGGCTGCGGATCTCATACCACCGCACCCCCACGCTGCTTCCCGCCATCACCGAGTGGTTGACCACCAGTGATTCATGGTCGCCAAAGTTCCGATACGCCAGCCGGAACATCAGGCGGTCGCCCACGGAATCGAGCTGTTGCGTCGTTCCAGGTTGGGGAATGCATGTGCCGCCGCCACAGGCCTGGCTGAAGGGCGTCACCGGGATCGCGGCGGGACCCGCGAAGGTGGAGTTCGAGGGCGTCGTGAAATCCACGTGAAACTTGAAGAGGTTCAGGCTGCTCGGCGCTGCCAACTGAAGATACAAGTTAGTCTGCCCGGTCGGCGGCGGCGTAGTTCCGTCGAGGTCCGCAGGCAAGAGGCTGTCCACGCTCGAATTCTGCTGCATGCAGATGGCGTTGGCCGGTCCACCGCTCAGCATCGTAGCGCGGTCAAAGGCGCAAGGATTCGCGCCGACGAAAGTGTTTGCGCTTGAAAACGTGTTGGCCGTCCAGTAGTAGGCGTCGGGCCAGACTGCTAGCTTGGGATAATCGGGCGTGTTAGTGCCAAAGGAGAACTCATACCGATAATAGCTTTGCGTCGCATCCGATGTGGTAGAGACAGCCATGCAGTAGGCGTTGAGCTTCACATTCATCTGGCCTACCGCGCAGTCGCCGTTGAAGCCGCTCCAGATGTTGTGGATAGGCGTCGGGCCCAACAGCAGGGCACCCGAGGTCTTGTCGTAAACCGCGTATTCTACGTTCACGATCTGTACGAACTGCGTGGCTCCGACCGAGCCGTTCGCGTCAGGTGGTGCCGAACCGGCTGCGCCTATGCCGTCAAAGTCTAGTCCGGCTGTCGTGTTGACCAAGGGCAGGGAAAGCTGTTGAAGAGCTTGGTCCGGGGTGACCGAGGCGAGGGGAGCCGCGGTAGGTCGCGCCGGCTGGCGCAGTGGAATGTTGCGCTGGCTGGTGGGGGCCATGGGCGGCGAGGAAGCGACCAGGTCCACCAAAGGCGGAGAAATGTCATAACTGACGGGAGGTATGACCGTGGGATTGGAACTGGCCTGCTGTG
>QHYJ01000175.1 GCA_003223255.1 Acidobacteriota bacterium
CAGGCGCGATCCTTCAAGGCACTCGACTCCATGCCACGCACTGCTTCCCGTACAAGTTCGTTTGGCCAAGTGCGGGCGCGACCGGTGGGCTTATCGGCCCCGTGAAACACGACCAGAACATGGTATTCAGCGGCTTTTTGAAGAAGGGCTTCGTAGAGATCGATCACGTCCTTGGCTTCATGATCGAAGAAATCAATCTTCGCCCCGGCAACACCAAGGTCGTGCAGCATCTTGAAAAACGCTTCGCGCTCCTCGGGCGTGCCGAGTTCCTTCCGATGTTTCCAAAACCAGATGCCTACGCCCTGCGTTCGCGAATAATCCACAACCTCTTTTTGCTGCTCGACGGTCCATTTGCTCCAGAAACCTTCGAGAATGTTGTACTCGAAACCAAACGCGGCGGCCATGCGCGAGAATTCCTTCATGCCGTCCACACCTTGCGGACCATCGTCGAGATAGCGCCAAACCGCGCGGCCGGGTTTGATCCATGAAGTGCGAATGCCTTGGGTGAAAAGTTTTGGATCGGGGGGCGGGCAAAGGTTCGGCGAAATTGCGCTGTTTACGAGCGTGTTCAAATCGCGGCCAACCATCACGACGCGCCACGGCGTCGTAATGGTTCCCGCGAGGGACGCCGGCTTGCCAAGGCGTTTGCCTTCTTCGCGGCCGTAACGCAATTCGAATGGCCAGTTTAAAGGCTGGCGATGGCCCAGTCCGATTACCCAGCCGTTGTGACCGTTGGCTTCAAGCGCCATGCCACTGTAGTTCACTAGGTTTGCTTCCATGATCGAGCCGTAGCCGGCATTGCCTGGCAATTTAAACGTCAGTGGCGGGCCAGCCCACTCTCCGGGTTGTACATCGACGACATCCTTCTTTACATATTCCGTTTCATAATGCCCGCCCGCCAATCCGCCATACCACACGGTCGAGCCGTTTGGTATCACAAACGTGGAATATTCGTCCGGGACGCGCGACGCCTTCGCTTCACCCGGGATTACATGGCGGAAAGCGACGCCGTCATTGAAAGCGCGAATTTCCAGCGTGTATTCAGTAAAGCTCAGGTCGTGGATTAGCGATACTTTCACACCGTTGTATTGATTGACAGCAGTGCTGTGCGCGCCGTACCACGGATACATCTCGCTCACCTCGTAGCGCTCGACGCCGTTGAACGTCACTCCTGACGAAAGGTCGTAGCCATCGAGTTTCATGACCATGGGGGAGGTTTCAATGGCAGTCGTGTTGCCCAGTGTTACCTTGAACGTCAGGCGCTCAGCGTTGGGCGGGATGGTGAATTTGATCTTGCCGTCCGGGCTGACGACCTGAACTTCCTGCATGTGCACGCGTTCTGAGCGGCGGGTTTTCGGCGGCTGCGCCTGTACGCGCGTTCGCGCCGAAGCCGCTTGCGCCAAACTTAGCGCCGCAACAATTCCGAAGGCAATGAGCTTGAAAATATTTCTTGTATGCACAGCTCTAGTTCTCAACTCGACGATTCGTCATGTCGCCCGCGTTGATCTGGAGCAGCCACTTCACACGCCATCGCGCGGCTTTTCATTTCGGACAAAAATGTTGTCTTGCGTGGGCTCGGTGTCACATTCCAGGGCAATCGTTGTCACCGGATGGTCGGGCGCCTCGGCGGGCAATCCCGTCAGGCGTACCCGGCAGGGATCCTGCTGGAAATCTATCTTTTGGCCGGAGGCAAAGAAGCGCGCCGATTTCACTTGCGTCTGCAATCCTGCAATCGCGACATAATCACCAGGCCAGAAGTACGCGTGCATAAAAAGCGTGTTGCCTTTGCGCGTGAAGCTCGCGTAATTAGAGCGCCGCGGCTGGCAGGGATCGGAGTTGTAAATGGTGTCGCCATTGCGCCGCATCCATTGTCCGACTTCCGTCAACACGCGTACGGAATCTTCCGGCACGCTGCCGTCGCCCCGTGGACCGATGTTCAGCAGGTAATTGCCGGTGTCCCGCGAGCAAGCAATCAGATTTTGAATCACGCGTCGGGGGCTCTTCCAATCATCATCGGCCCGCTGGTATCCCCAACTGTCATTGAGGGTCATGCAGGATTCCCAGGCCCGGCCCTCGGTATCCGCCTTAATTTGCTGCTCGGGAGTCGAAAAATCGCCAGGAAGTTTGTTGCGGTTGTTGACGATGATGTCCGGTTGGAGCTCGAACACCATCTTGTTCATGCGCTCGGATTCCCAGCCGGCAGCGTCGAGCGGCCACGCGACGTCATACCAAAGCACATCAATCTTTCCGTAGTTGCTCAGCAACTCGCGAACGTGCGCGTGGATGTATTCGACGAAGCGTTTCCTTGCCGCCTCATCGGTCGCGCAGCGTGCGCCGTCTGGATGATGCCAGTCCATTAGCGAGTAATAAAAGCCAACGCGCATGCCTTCGCCGCGGGCCGCATCTACATATTCGCGCACCAGATCGCGGCCTGGTCCTTGCTTTGGCGAGCAATAGTCGGTGGTTTTCGTATCGAAGTGGCAAAAACCCTCGTGGTGTTTCGTGGTCATGACCATATAGCGCATGCCGGTTTCGCGCGCGAGCTTGGCCCACTCCCGCGCGGGAAAGGGCTTCGGCTTGAATTGCTTGGCCAGGGGAGCATATTCCGAAACCGGGATGCCTTCGTTCTCCATGACCCACTCGTGCCGCCCAAGAGTGCTGTAAAGCCCCCAGTGAATGAACATGCCGAAGCGCGCTTCGTGCCACCATTTCATCCGGCGCACGCGATCCGCCTCGTCACCGGTTGGCGCTGTTTTAGCCTGAGCTTCCACGGGATCGAAGGGTCGGCCGCCAATCGCCGCGAAGCTGGTCGTGCTGCTGGAAAAAACGGCTCCGGCTGTCGCAGCGCTGGTCTGCAGGATCCAGTCGCGTCGCGAGGTTTGATTTTTGCTCATTGGTCAGTACTCCCAAGCGGGGCGCATGCTCTTGACCTCAGTTCCACCGGCACCGGCCCGGCGGCGGGATGAGGCCGCCGCGCCGCAAAGGAAACAGGTACAAAAGGAAGCGTGAGCCGAGTGCTTCTCTTAGAAAACAAATTTCGCCCCGAATTGCAGTTCCCGCGGAGTGCTGGCAATGCTGTGGATGACGCCGAGGTTGCCCTGCGTCACATCGGCGCCGGGCGTTCCCAGAATCTGCATGTTGAACACATTGAAAGCTTCAGCGCGAATCTGCAAGCTCTTGGACTCCGTGATCCTGATACTTTTCGCCATGGAGAAATCGACGTTACCGTAGAACTGGTCGCGCAGCACACCCACACCCAAGTTTCCAAAAACAGGAAAGCCTCCCGGCAGGGCGGCCGTACACATGGGAGACAAAGCACCCTTTGGAGCAGTTTGTCCCGGAGAGGACGGAATGATGCACAGCGCGGCGGGATTGAACCACTCGAGCTGACTTTGATTCGACGGAGTCAAAGCCTGCCCCGGCACCACGTCGGGACGATCATAGCTGTCCTCCGTGGTCTTGCCGATACCCCCACTTCCGGAAATGGACGCTGGGTCGCCCGCCCCGTTGGTAACCTCGAAGTTCTGTCCTGAGCGGGCGATGAAAAAAAGGTTGGTTTCCCAATTCCCTAGTACCCAAGAAAGTGGCCCATGTGTGAGGTACTTCTTTCCGCGACCGAACGGCAATTCATAGTCACCGCTTAGCGTCACGTCCTGCGGGATATTAAAAGCGCAAGGCCCATAGGATAGACTCTGGTTGAAATAATTCTCGGTTACGGTGCCGCCGTTGGTTCCATTCTCGACATTGAACCACCCGCTGCTCACTCCGAGACATTTTGACCACGTGTAGGAGACGAGCGCTAAAAGGCCGTTAGAAAAGCGCTTCTGAAATTCGGCCTGCAGCGCGTGGTAGTTGGCGTAGCCCGTGGATGTGGAATAGTGGTAGTCGGATCTGCCCCAAGGCATGGCCCGCAGATTGTCCACGGCCGCGTAATACGCCGCTTCGCAAGCCGCCGTATCCGTGGCGGAACCCTTTGGCCCGCAACTGGTGACGCTTTGCGTCGATGTCTGCGCCGCCGAGTTGAGAAGCGGGGAAGCAAATTTCGCCGCATTCGCGCTGCCGGTCCAATCGAGCCGGTCCGATTTACTTCCCACGTAGGCAACGGAAACTTTCATGTTGCTGCCAAGCTGGCGCTCCAAATCCGCATTCCATTGCTGTGACCGGGCGTCGATATAGCTGGGATCGTTGACGAAACCGCCGTTTTGGCTGAGCGCCCAGGGAGTTGGGGCAACGTTCGGTGTTATGCCCTGTGCGACCAATGTTGCCATCGGTGTGGGCGAAGCGGATCCTCCCGAAGCATTCCCCGAATTGAAGGGCAAAGAGCTGCTCCCTTCCGTCCAGGGCCAGTCCGCGCCAAGCTCGGTGTTCTGCACCCACTGGCTGCGGGCCGTGATCGTGTCATAGAAGATCCCATACCCACCGCGCAAGACGGTGTTCGGCAAGAACTGCCAGGCGATTCCCACGCGCGGGCCCCAATTGTCGGTAATGGATTGCGCCGAAGCGGCCGACCCCTTGAAAACGATGTTGTCGAACGTGCTGTAAGTTTGGCCGCTAAGTGGGACAGTGCCATTGAAATTAGGATTGGAACTTGCAAAGCCGCCGGGAACACACGGATTTACGAACGGCGTGGTGCAAGCATTAATGGCCGAGGCAGCCATGCCTACCTGCCATTGCTGGTGAAACAGGTCGATAGCATTTAATGGCCGGTCACCGGGTCCGATAATGCTTGCCTGCGGGATGTAGTCATAGCGCAGCCCGCCGCTCAAGGTCAGTGTCGGCTTGATGTGCCATTCGTCCTGGAAGTAACCGGCCCAAGTTGGCATCTTCAGATAGACAAGAGCATAGGTCGGTGTTTGCACCGAGAAGCTGGAGGGCAAACCCAGCAGCGCCGACGCTAGGTTATTTCCTTGGAGCGTTTGCGATTTGAACCCTGAGCTCGTCTGATTTGCGCTGTAATCCACTTCCATGAAGTTATTCTGCTGGTAGCGGTTTGTGTAGATGTACTGACCGCCCGTTTTCATGTTGTGGTTGCCCTTGATCCAGGTCACGCTGCCATCGGCATTCGCTACGGGGTTCCCGCGCAGGTTGGGCGCTTGGCTGCCGATCGTGCGCGCGCCCGCACCGGAATTGGTTACCCCGTCCACGCCGGTCATGAAGAAACCCTGTGTTGCATCGATCCCCGTAAAGCCTGCGGCCGTTTCTGGCTTGAAGCCAACCGGCGGAAGGCCCGCATTCTGATAGAAGTTGTACGGCTTCAGCATCGCTCCAGCCCGCACGTCCAAAATGACGTGCGGGCTGAACACGTGGTCCCACGCGCCGCCGAAATTGTAGGCGTGATAGGTTTGAGGATTCTGCGAGATCGTGCCTGCAACCGGCTGCGTATCATTCACCCACATCTGGCTCAGCCGCAGGAACACCGTGTTCCGGCTGCTGAAGTTCTGATCCAGCCGGATCTGCCAGCTGTTCATGTTGTCCGTACGCTGGCGCGTATCAAAATAATTGTTGTTCACAATCCCATAGATCGGGGTGAAGTTAGGTTTCTGGAAGTAGGCTTGAGCGAGTTGCACCATCTGTTGGCTGACCAACCCGGCCGGAATAACGTCACAGGCGACGCCCGTTGGCTGCGCGCCAAAGCTCGTACCGGGAGTCGTGTTGATCGGCTCCGGTGTCATGGGAACATACTTCGGATCGGTGAAGGGGGTGGTGCCTGAGCCCGTGCCTGGAACGCACTGGAAGGGAGTGGCGCCGCCAGGCGAATAGGGGTTGTAGAGCTGATTCGCGGTTTGCGCGGTAGCCGAAACAGCTCCTTGGAGCGATCCGGTGAAATCCAGATTGCCGTTTAGCCCGGTGGCCAAGCCCAGTTCAGACTGAGTAGGAACCATCGCGAAGTTGTTCGAGGGTTGGCTGAAGCGCCAGCCTTCGTAGGCGCCGTAGAAAAAAGTCTTATTTTTAAAGATCGGCCCCCCAACTGCTCCGCCGAATTCGTTCTGGTTGTAATGACCAGGTGGTGCCGGCGTGGCCTGCGTCGGTCCTCCTGGCTGGTTGAAGCTGGCACAGCGAGCCGAAGTGCAGAAATCGTTGAACGGATTGCGCGCATCAAAGATGTCGCTGCGGGCAAAATTCCATGCCGATCCATGAACATTGTTTGTACCGGACTTGGTGGCCACGTTAACGACTCCTCCCAACGTGCCGCCAAATTCCGGCTTGTCGTTGTGCGATTGCACTTTGAATTCATTCAACGTGTCGAGAATCGGTAAAACGCCGTAAACCGCCCCGCGAATATCGGTGTTGAGAATTCCATCGAGATAGAAGATATTCTCACGATTCTCTTGCCCATTCACGGCAGGTTTGTAAAAGCTTGTGCCGGGAATCGCCGTGATGCCCGCGTCTGTGGCGCTGATGCCGGAGCCTTGCGCCGAGGATATGGGTGTTATGCCCGGCGTTAGAATCAGCAACTGGGTGAAGTTGCGGCCGTTCAGCGGCAGTTCTTTCAGAGGCTTTTCACCAATCACCGTGCCCAACTCCGAGGTGGAGGATTGTAGCAACGGAGCTTCCGCCCTCACGGTAACGGACTCGCTGACCTCGCCGACGTCCAAGCGAATGTTTAGCGTCAACGTCTGATTCACTTGGATGTCAAACGAGTTGACCTGGGCAGTCTTGAAGCCTTGCTTCTCCACTGTCAAAATATACGATCCGGGCAGCACATTGATGAAGACAAAATATCCGTTTGCGTTGGTCTGGGTGTCCTTAGCGACTTTTGTTCCTTGGTTACTCAGCTTTGCGTCCGCTCCCAAAATGGCTGCCCCGGATTTGTCCGTGACCGTTCCATAGACCTCGCCGGCTGACGTCTGCGCGCGGACCGCCCCCGCGGCCACCAGCAAAGCAACCAGCAGAATCGTCGTCCCTTTTGCGACTTGCATGCCCACCCCCAGCCTTGAAATTTTCGCTCCAAGTTGGGCGCCAATGGCCCCGCGGACCTGCCGAGCACCCCAACAAACCTGCACTCGCGACGTAAACGCCAAGATGAGATGGCTTTTAGCAGGCTGGATCAACAAATTCAATATTAAAAATTTGCGTTTTAAATATTGAAAAACTGAACGTTTCTTCAGGTAAAATGCCGCAATCACTCTTCCAGGTGGTCAAGCGGCTCTGGACGGAAGGAGGACGTTACGAATGATCCGCTCACGCGAATCAAAATCTGCGCCCGTCGGCGTGGTTGGAAAAGTGTTGCGCATCCTGGAGGCGCTGGACGCTTCTCCCGCCGGGTTGCAGCTTCGTGAAATCGCGCAGCAGACTCGCGTCAACAAGAGCACCGCCTATCGCTTCGTGGCTCACCTGCAAAGCGAAGGCTATCTCCTGCGTGACGAAGCGGGCGCGTATGTGGTCGCTCCCAAATTGGCAAGGCTCGGGGCCGGGATTGCTTATCATGCAACGCTGCGGAAGGTCAGCCGCCCAATGGCCCTGGCTCTATCCAACGACACCAAGGAAACGGTGAACCTTGGTGTTTTGGATGGACACGAGGTTCTCTATCTCGATGTGATCGAGAGCCCTCATTCCTTTCGCATGGCTTCCCAACCAGGAATGCACCGGCCTGTCAACTGCACGGCGCTCGGCAAAGCGCTGCTCGCTTTTCTTCCGGCGGAACAGCGTGAGGAAATATTGCCCCTGTTGACCTTTGAACGTGCCACTCCACGCACCATTTCGAACCTTGCGCGTTTGCGGAAGGAGCTCGCCCTCGCCGTGCAACAAGGCTACGCCATCGACGATCAGGAGACAGACATGGGCGCGCGTTGCGTGGCCGCCCCGATTCTGGACGAGAGCGGAAACGTTGCCGCCGCTATCAGCGTTTCCGGGCCTATCACGCGCATCGGCCGCGACCGCATCCATGCCTATGCCCAGGCCGTAAGGAAAGCCGCACGCGCCATTTCCGCGCAGCTGGGGCATTCACGTTGATATCAACTTAAGCCAAGAGCTTCGTTAAGCGGTCAAGCATAGCTCTAAATCTCTGCCCTTCCGATCCTCAATTACCCGTGGAGATTGAAAAATCCGCCGTCAATCGGGTAGTCCGTTCCAGTGATAAAGGCGGCTTCATCCGAGCACAAAAACAAAGCCAACGCTGCCACTTCCTCCGGTTTCCCCATGCGGCCTATGGGTTGCGTCTGCGACAGCGCGCGGAACATTTCTTGTTCGCGGCCCGGATAATTTTTTTTCAAATAGCCGTCCACGAAAGATGTATGCACGCGCGCTGGTGAAATGCAATTGCATCGGATGTTGTGCGCCAGATAATCTCTGGCCACGGACAACGTCATCGACAAGACGGCGCCCTTGCTCATCGAATAGGCAAAGCGGTCGGCAAGGCCGGCGGTCGCAGCGATCGAAGCCATGTTCAAGATGACTCCGCCACCGTTGGCTTTCATCGACTCGATCGCCGCGTACATGCAGTTGTAGATTCCTTTTACGTTGACTTGAAAAATCCGGTCGAATTCCGCTTCCGATGTGCTCTCGAGCTTTCCGATGTGCGAGATTCCCGCGCTGTTCACGAGAATATGGATGGGGTTCTCTCCGGCGAGCTGGAACAGTCTGTTTACTGATCGTTGGTCTGTAACGTCGCAAACATGCGAGTCGGCCCTGCCGCCGCATTTGACAATCTCCGCCGTCGTATTTCTCGCTGCCTCTTCGTTGATGTCCACGAGCCACACACGAGCGCCTTCCTGCGCAAATCTTCGCGCGATGGCTTGGCCAATGCCACTCGCGGCGCCCGTAACAATCGCCGCTTTGCCCTCAAGCCGCAGGCTATTGAATTGTTTCCGTTCGTGAGTCAGAAGCAGACTCCTCTCTTCCGCAAAATGAAATCATCCAGGCGCAACCGGGCTGGCAGGCAACGCCGCAAGCACGCAGCCATCACTCCTTCGCTCCACAAACGCGGTTTATAAGCGTCCCGATCTTCTCGATCGTCACGCTCACTTCATCGCCATCTTTCAACCAGAGCGGCGGATTCTGCGCCATGCCAACTCCGCTAGGCGTTCCCGTGAAAATCACTGTTCCCGGCAGCAGCGTCGTACTCTGGCTGAGAAACTCGATCAGCGCAGGCACGTCATGAACCATATCCCGCGTGTTTGCATCCTGCAGGACGCGCCCGTTCACCAGCGTCTGAATCCGTAACCCGGAGGGATCGGGAATGGAATCCTTGGTCACGAGGCACGGCCCAAGCGGCGCGAAGGTGTCGAAGCTTTTCCCGCGGCACCATTGAGTCCCTCCTCTTCGGAGTTGCCAGTCGCGCGCGCTGACATCATTCCCGCAGGTATAACCGGCGACGTAGTGGAGCGCCTGATCCCGCGCGACGTCCTTGCACGCCTTTCCGATCACCACCACCAGCTCGCCCTCATAATCGATCTCGGAACTTTTTGCGCGCTCTGGAATTCGAATCGGCTGGCCCGGATGCTGAACTGAATTTATGCCCTTGGCAAAGATTTCGGGATATTCATCAATTCCCATCCCAACTTCATCCGCGTGACGCCGGTAATTTTTGCCGACGCACCAGATCATCGGCGGATCCACGGGAGCTAATATCTTTCCGACGATGGCGGCTTCACGCATTACTTCGAACGCATTGAGGGGATCACCGTCGACGCGCAGGTGTTTTCCGCCTTGCTGTTCAGCGGCATAGTGAATCTTTCCGGAAGAGTCTTCGTAGCGGATGACTTTCATAGGGATTCAATATGAATCTGCTAAGCGCGAAAGCAAATCCTCAGTCTTGGCCATCGTAAACCTCGGAATAAGCACCTGCGCACAATTCCCGTCTCGCCGAAATACAACCAGGAGTCTAACAAAAGCCAGCCAGTTTTCCGCGTATTGCTCTTGCGTTTTACTATGTAAATTGTACAAAAGACCAGAACGTCAGGGCAGCGGATAGACTTTTGGACCTTCAAACGCATAGCCGTCGCGCGCAGTCCTTGAGGATTTCGGACTCCCAGTCTGGACGTGAGGGGTTCTTAGGGTGAGTCCGGGGTGAAGGGATCCTTCCCATCAGATGAAGAAAAATGGCTGCGGAATGCTTGTACGCGGGCACCGGTTCGCGAAATGCGACATTTCCGAGATACTGCAATGCATCCGAAATGGCGTAGTACTGCGAATCGCCAGCTTCCCACAGGCGATCTCGCTCCGCAAATTTCTCCGGCGCAAACGTCGCGAGGCCCAGCAAGTAGTCAGAGCCATACTCAATCATATTGATGCCCAAATCATTCCCGGTATAAATGCGAAAGTCTGGCCGATGTGCTCCGCGCAGCGCCAACCGCTGCATTTCAATCCGGCGGTCAAGCGAAGAATGCTTCATTCCCTTAATTTCCGGAATGTCCATGAGCCGACGAACCGTTTCTTCGTCGAATATTTCTCCGCTTGGCGCAAACATTTGTCCTAATTCGAAGGCGAGTACATGCGAAAATCCCCGGCACGCGTCCTGATAAATGGCCGCTTTTCCTTTCGCCGGCTTCCCTCGGAGCTGGCTCGTCTGAAACAAGATTGGAATCCCGCCGGCACCGACGATGGACTCCATCTCTTTTCGGTACAGCGCGGCAATGTGGCCATCCTGTCCCTCGATGTATGCGCCAGCCACGAAGGGCACGTCTTTTCCCAATGCTTCTCTCGTCCAACGCAGGACTTCTTGCTTTTCCGCCACACTCAGATAATTCACGTATCCGGTGTCCATGTTCACCGCGTTCATCAGACCAGCACGATGCGTGGCCAGAAGATGTTTTTGAAAAGCCTCGACGGCAACCTCTCCACTCGGCCGGTAAGGAAGAAGGCCCGCGGCAATTCCCTGCACCTTGCGTCCCGGCTGTTGCCGCTGCAAAACGGAAGTGATTTTCATGGCCTCGCCTTTGCCGCTTTCAGCTGCGCGCCAAAAGGGGAAAGTTTGTAGTATCTGTCCAGGGGATAGCATCCGGAGGGCAACCCATTCCTTGGCGCTGTCGTGCAATCGCTGAACGTCCTGCAAATTCGCTTATGTTGAATGGCATTTCCGTGGCTAGCGTCCCACAACAATTCCGGATAGGTCAAAATCATCCGGCCCAGACCGACGGCATCCACCCACCCTTCTCGCACTGCCGCTTGCGCCACGTGCGGCGCAAAATCCTGCAAGTAGCTGTAACCGCTGCCAACGAAAATAAGGTTCGGAAATTGCTCTTTCAGCTGCCGGGTGACGCCCATCAGTTTCGCAACGCCATTCAGTGGATCCTCCGGCGGCTGGTATCCATCCGATGGAGGATAAATGGCCGGCCGTTGAATGTGCGGATTGTAGTAAGGGCTCCCTGCAGTGACATTCACCAACCGAATTTCCAGTTCTTCCAACAAGGACAGAAACCGTGTGGGCTCCTTTAAATCAATCTGCGTCGGGTCGCTAGGATTCACTCCAAATCCCCAGCGATAGGGGATCAAGTCGCCAAACGGCTCCGGGATCCCCGGGCCCGGCGTTCCATTCGCTGACTGCTGCGGATCGGGCCGGAAAGGAATCGAATCAAAGGCAGAAAATCGGACCCCAAATTGAATTTTCGGCGCCGCGGAGCGAATTCCTTCCACGACTTCTCGCAGGAATCTTGTGCGGTTCTCAAAACTTCCCCCGTACTTCCCTTCTCGGGTGTGCGCGCTGAGAAATTCGTGCCCCAAATATCCATGACAATGCTTAATGTCCACAAAGTCAAAGCCCAGCTCCCACGCCATTTTTCCTGCACGGTGAAAATCCTCGATGATTGCTTCAATTTCCGTGTCTTCAAGAAGCGGATAATCGCCAGGCAAGCCCAGCCTGCGATCCAATATCGGATGGTGATAAAGAATGCGTGGCTCAGGCCGGTCGTGCGCATTCGGGCGGCAGTACCGCCCGGAATGGGTCAACTGCAAGCCAATGAGAAGCCCGTTTTGCGAGCCCGTTGTCTTCTGATGTTCTTCGCTGAGAACTCTTCGCGGCCCTGCCAGGCCCTCGCGAGTGTTGGCTGCAATCACAAGTTGCTTCGGATTGGCGCGGCCTTCGTGCGAAACCGCGACCGCTTCTCCTCCCCAGATTAACTTTGCCCCGCTGCATCCGAACCGCCGCCACCGGCGGATCGTAAGCTCGCTGGGATTCCCATCGCGCGTTCCATCCCATCCTTCCATCGGCTGAACGGCGATCCGGTTGCCGATCCGGATTCTCCCGCGCGACAGTGGAACCAGCAGCGGAGACTCAGCACCTCTCACGATTTCTTGATCGCAGGGAATCGTCACGCCGCGCGCCCGCACGTGCTCCAGAAAATGTTCCACGTTCTTCACGCTGCCCAGACGCAGAAAAGACCGCGCGCTCATGTGGCCTGCTGCCCTCTTGGCAGCGCCGCCGCAGCGGGAAGCGCCAGCGCCAGGATCAACAACCCGAGCGCGCGGAGCGCGGCTTGCCAGCCAAAACGCGCGCCAAGTACGTGCGAAATCCACGGGACCGCCGCGCCACCCAATCCGGATCCCAGCGACTCGCGGCTCCATTCCATGGGGTGAGATGAACCCGGCACGAGGCAAGCAGGAGAGTTTCGCAGCTCCGTGGTCTGCAATGTTCGAGTGTGTCCATTCACGGTGCCCACCCGCCTGCGTTTCTAATAGAGAAAGCCAAGCGACCGCCAAATGACGACATGCAGGAATTCCCCTGCATCCCTTTGCGAACTTCTCGAGGCTAATCGTCTCCGGGTTTCTGATGTGGGCTTGATTCGCCTCTCAAAGCATCTTAACCTCAACCCTATCGAGTTGTGCATCCTTCACTTCCCGCGTGGCCAGCACGCGGAAATCGGTCAAATTGTTCAGCGAGAAAATACGTCCCGTGGCCCCCCGGGGTGTTTTCACGCGGAAGAAATCCGCGCCTTGCACGTCGTTGACGATGACCGCAGGCCGCTCGTCGGGTGCTTCGTAAGCAATTTCTACGTTCGTGAATTCCAGATTCTTCGCGTGCCGGATGAAGAAGCCATGCGCGGGAAGTTCTGGGCCAAACATGTGCGGATCTGGATATTTATTTTCGTCTTCCGGCGGTTGCAAGACGGCCATTTCTTTGGTACCCCCGCCGCGGTGCTGGAGATACACGTCGCTGATCTTAACGTCCTCAATCGCGTGTCCAGGAATGCCGCTGAGGATGGCTGGCAGGCGTCCTGCGGCATTGTAGCTCACGATGTTGCTCAAGATAACGCGGCGCAATGCGCCCACCGCCATTCCCCGCGGGCCACGTAAGCGCGCGCCGAGGCGCAAAAAAATCGGCGAGCCACTAATGTCGCGCATGGTGATGTTGTTGAACGACACATCCTCAAGCAATGCGCCGTCCACGCTTTCCAAGGCGATACCGTTACATCCTTCAAAAACGCAATTGCTGACCGTGATGTTCTTGAATCCGCCGTTAGATTCCGTCCCGAACTTAACGCGCCCCGTTCGCGGAACGCGAACCTCAGAGCCGTACTTTTTAAGTGTTCCATCGAGGAGCGTTCCTACTTCATAGCACCCCGCGACGTAGCAGTTCGCAATGGTCAGATTTTCCGTCGCCCGTGCGTACCCGAGAGCGAAAGAACTCTTCGGGCAGATCGCGTCATCCCATGGCGAGTTCACCGTGCAATTGGACACGTGCCCGTTGCGGCAGCAATCGAGATCCATGCCGTCGCGGTTCGTGTCAATCGTCAACCCATCGAGGCGGAAGTTGTCGACCCCCGTGGCGAGCACTCCGAAGTGGCCGCCCTTCAGAATAGAAAAATCTTTCAGCACCACGTTCCTGCAATTCTTGAGTGCGATCGCTTTATTGCCAACCCCAGGCGCTTCCGCGTGAGGCGTATCATGTCCGGCGCCTCGGCTCAGGCCTTTGCCATAAATCAGCCCCGGGCCCATGATCCCGACGTTGTACAGATCCTCACCCCAAATCAGGCTGTTGTGCCAGTGACTGTGTCCGTAATCCTGATATTTGTTGTCGCCCGTGTTGGCCTCGGCCGCGTCGTAGCCGCCGGAGGTCATGCCTTCCATTGCCGTTTCGGCGGCAAGGATCGTCGCGCCAGCCTCGATATAGAGCAGCACGTTGCTCTTCAGATGAATCGAATAGCAAGCATACGTTCCTGCCGGAAACCGCACTGTGCCTCCGCCCGCCGTGGCGGCTGCTTCGATCGCGCGATTCACCGCAGCCGTTTCGATGCTGGTCCCATCACCGGTTGCACCAAAGCTGCGAACATCAAAAGAACCTGTCTCAGGTCCGGAAGGAACCTTGCTCGGTTGTGTAGCTGCTAAGGGAACACCCGCCGCCGCCGCGGCGATTCCCATTCCCGCGCGTTTCAGGAATTCCCTGCGAAATGTATCCATGGTCCCTCGCATCGTGGTCAACTGAAGATGGTTCGAGCCGTTTGATTTGCGGATGACCCCGAGAGAAACATTGCCTACCCGCTGGGGAGGCTACTTGCCAGTCTCCTCAAATTTCAAGCCGGGACTGCCATCAGCTGCAGTAAGATACTGCCATGATTTTCAGAACTAGAAATCCTCGTTTTACATGGTGAACTGGGTAGCGTCGGCCCGCAATGGCACTTCCGCATGCCCTCAAGCAACCATGACTTTTCTCACGCGCAGACAATTTTGTGTTTCTGCGAGCCTCGCAGCCGCGGCGTTCCCCCTGCCGCCTTGCCTGACGGGCGACAGGCCCGAGCACGATATTCCTGACCTCGCAAAACCGCCCGTAACCATCACCGCCTTCTCCAGCCCGCGAAGTGCTGGCGGGCCGCACGATTATTTTTCCGAGGGCGACTATTGGTGGCCCGATCCCAAAAATCCTTCGGGTCCGTACATCCGCCGCGATGGCATGTCCAATCCGGACAATTTCACCGGTCACCGCCAGGCCCTAATTCGCTTAAGTCTGCAAGTCCCTGCCTTAGCCGCGGCGTGGCTGCTCACGCACGACCACCATTACGCCGCGCATGCCGCGAAACACTTGCGCGCCTGGTTTCTCGACCCTGCAACGCTGATGCATGCGAACCTTCAATACGCTCAGGCCATTCACGGCATCACCACCGGCCGCGGCACTGGAATCATTGACACGATTCACCTTGTGGAAGTCATTCGCTCCATCCCGTTCCTCGAAAAGTCCGGAGTTTTCTCGGCGACGGAAATGCGCGGCTGGTTCGCCGCTTATTTGGATTGGATGACCACTTCCAATAATGGCCAGGAAGAGCGCGACGCGAAGAATAATCACGGAACGTGTTGGCTGATGCAGGCCTCGGAGTTCGCTGCGTTCACAGCCAACAGCGAGCTAAGCAAATTTTGTCGAAAGAGATTCAAGGAAGTCATCGTGTCGGAACAAATCGCTGCAAACGGGAGTTTCCCGGAGGAACTGCGTCGCACGAAACCTTACGGCTACTGCCTTTTCAACCTCGACGTCATGGCCACCGTCTGTCAGACCCTTTCGACGCCGCAGGACAATCTTTTTTCCTATGCACTTCCCGATGGCCGCGGATTCGCAAAGGCCATGGCCTTCATGTTTCCGTTCATCTCGGACAAAAAGTCCTGGCCCTACGCACACGACGTGGAGTACTTCAACGATTGGCCCGTGCGCCAACCCAGCCTCCTCTTCGCTGGGATTGCGCTCGCAAAGCCCGAATATTTCGCCCTCTGGAGCAAGCTGAATCCAGATCCAACGGTGCAAGAAATCATTCGCAACTATCCCATACGCCAACCGCTGCTTTGGGTCGGCAAACGATCCTGAAGAACACTGTCAGTCCCTTGGCTTGTGCCGTTGTTTTTCCAGGAACACTGGCGCATTTCGCTTAGTCAGAGAAAGCTGCGCATCATCATCCCGCGGCTGAGTCGGCGCACGCGAAGGTACAGAAAATAGAAGTCTAAGACGTGGCCAACAGCACAACTTCGGGCGTAGAGATGGATCCCCCTAGCGGCCAGAGGCGAGACGCCAGGCAATCTCAGCGCCTCCCCACACGGCAAGGCCTAAGAGCGCCAAAGCGACAATGGCAATGCCGACTTTCTTGCTTGTACTGAGGGAAGATTCTTCTGCCTGGAAGAGAGTATTCATGCCTGCTCCTCGTATGGCTCGCCGTAAGGGGAGCCCGGCCTTACGGCCTTTTCTTTAGGTTGCAGGCAATCTCCATCGATTTCCATGTGGAAGCGCAAGCATCTTGTAAGTTTCGCGTAAATCATGCGGCTTCAAGTCGAAGAAGCCTCGAAGGGCAACCCGGACCAGCCTCTCACATGCCCTTACAAGGGATTGCCGGATATCGATTGTCTCTTCCAAAACGATTGTCGTCACCAACTGCGCGCGCCTTTGCTGGGGACGCAAAAAGTCAACTTCAGCACGGTCTTGGCCGCCCAGGCGGTCCGCGTCAAAGAAGTCATCTGGCTGGTCAGCTTTATGGATTATGATCTGGGATACTTCGATCTAAAGTTGCGCGTGCTCGAACCGTGAACCCGTTCGGCCCAAAAATGTTACCCATGTCTTAGGTACGTTGTGCCACCCATGTCTCCGGGCCGGACCCAAGAACGGTGGAGCCGACGGCGCGACTCGAACCCGCGACCTGCCGATTCCTCCCGCAACACGATTTTATTGGAATCACGCGCCTTATTCCTCAACATACGCTTTGATTTAACATGATTTTCGGCATGTGTTCAGAAGTTATTCATGGGTTCTGGGCGCCAACAAGCCAACGTTCGAGCTCGAACACTTGCTAGCGTTTTTGTCGCTCTCCGATGAGCCTAAATTTTCCTTGCAGTTCGATCTTCGCAGAGGAACTGCCAACGAGGATGTCGAAGTCTCCAGGGTCGGCGTTCCAGTCGTGGTCCTTCACGCCGAAATACGAGAACGGCGGTCCAGTTTCACCGACATGCGCTTGCTTTCGCCCGGTTTCAAATTCACCTTGGCGAAGCCTTTCAGCTCTTTGGCAGGACGCGGAACACTGGAGTGCGTATCGCCCACGTACACTTCGGCGACTTCTGCCCCTTCGCGTGGCCCCACATTCCGCACATTGAAGGAGACGGTGAGGGGAGCCTCGAGGTCCGAGGAAACCGGCGTAACCGTTAGACCGCTGTATTGGAATTTCAGTTCGGGACAGGCGCGAGGTTTGCGCGTGGGCACTTTGACAAAGTGCAAGTGCAGAAACAAAAAGGATACTGATGCGCATGGGGTGCGACTTTAGCATTCGACTCCCCCCACGTTATTTTTCCTCAATGATGGCTACGTCCCACGGTTTCAAGGTGATACTTTGTCCGTGCGGCACGGGTACTTGCGCAAGAATCTCGGAACCCTCGTTGTACTCGTAAGGGAAAGTCTGTGGCGAGCCAGAATAATTCAAGAAGTAGTGCAGCGTCTTGCCTTTGCGGTTTAATCCGTGTTTTACGCGCACGGGCGCTGGCAGATTCTGGTCCGCTCCAGTTAGCCCTGCTTGTTGAAGCACGGAAAACAGCACTTGGCTCTGCAATTTGTCACTTAGCACCGTACCTTCATACGTCAGGGTGCCCTTGCCAAAGGTGTTTTGCGTGATCGCGGGATATTTTTCGAAGAACGGGTGATCGTAATACGCCAGAGCTTTGGCTGTGTCCAGAATCAACATTTCTGCCCAAGCTGTCACCAAGTTATCGATACCTGCATGAAAAGGATCGTCCTTCAACGCCACCGGGTGGAGCAGACTTGAGAATTCCTGGTAATGCACGCCGGCAGCCTCCCGCAGGGGTCCCGGCGCCATCTCCCACCGAACCGTCGAGTGTTCGTTGCAAAATCCGCTCTTGAACGCGACCACCAAGTTCCCGCCGCCACGGACATATTCCGCCAGCCTTCGCAAGACAGCGTCGCTGGCCACATAGAGCGGCGGAACGAGAATCACTTTGTAGTTGGAAAGGTTTGTGCTTTCTGGAAAGACAAAATCAACGCCGATATTCGCGCGGTAGAGCGCGCGGTACATCTGGCGCTCTATCGTGTGATAGTTCACACGGTCACTGAACTTCATGAACTCAATCCCGTAGTAGGAGTCGTTGCTGTGCAGAATCGCGACCTGATTCTTCCGCCGAAGATCCACAATCTCCGATCCAACCCGCTGTAACTCGTGCGCTGTCCTGCTCACTTCCTCGTACGCCCTGCCAGGCTGCAGGTCGTGGCCCAGCACTCCCTTCCAATACGTTTCCTGCCCGTAATGAATCGAATGCCAATGCCAGTACTCCACCATGTTGGCGCCGGAGGAAGCATGGGTATATACGTCGAGCCGCAATTGCCCGTCGTACGGGGGATATTGGCCCACCGAATCCCAACCAATCGCTTCCGCGTTCGTTTCCGTAATCAGGTAATTCGTGCTTTTCAACGACCGCATGTAGTCGCCTACGCGCGACGAAACCTCTCCATCAAATCCATCCTGCGTGTCGTGATAAGGATTCGCGGCGGTAATGTCCAAAGTCCGCGAGACGTCCAACTCATTGACCTCCGGCCGAGGCGGTCCTGCAAAATCATGCATAACAAATTGGTCCGGTCGCTTGTATTCGTTGACAATGGAGGCCTGCCATGCCAGAAAGTCCGTCGTCAGCCATTGCTGGTAACGCTCCCACTCCAGTTTCCACCCAGGATTAATGATCCCGTCGCGCGGCGCGAGCTCGGTCCAATCATTCAAGCGTTGGCCCCAGTAGTTCAGCCCCCAAATCTTGTTCAGCTCATCTACCGTTTTGAATTTGACCTTCAGATATTCCTGAAAGCCCACCTGCACATCGTGATTCGCCACTCCGGCTGAGGAGGTTTCGTTGTCAATCTGAAAGCCAATGATGGCGGGATTATTTTTGTAATGGTCAAGGATCCTGCGAATCACTCGCTCGCAATAGAACCGGAAGGTAGGATTAAACAGGTCGGAATTCTGTCTCAGCCCGTAATAAAGATTCTGCCCTCCCAGCCGCGTCACGATGATCTCGGGATGCTCCTTATACATCCACGCGGGAATCGAAGCCGTGGGCGTACCGAGGATGATGCGAATGCCGGCCGCGTGCAGTTTGTCGACAACACGATCCATCCAGCCAAACTCAAACTTTCCACCCTCCGGTTCCCACAGACCCCAGCTAAATTCGCCAATGCGCACCACGCTGATGCCTGCTTTTTGCATGAGCTGAACGTCCTGGTCCAGCCGCTCGTAAGGCATGTATTCCGGATAGTAGGCAACGCCGTAAAGCACCGTGTCCATCCGGTCGGCGCGAAACGCTCCGCGCGCCTGTGCTCTGGCAAGCGTTGGGAAAAGGGCGAGTCCCCAAAAGAGAAAACATGCCTGCATGGCCCACAAGCGACGAGCGGCTGAAGACTTTTCTGCGGTTTTATGAATGTTCATGCTGGTCTTATCACCTCTCATGGTGCTCAGCAGCAACGGCTTCGCAATTATCGGATTGCGAAGCCCCGCGGTCTGTCTTGTTACACGAGGGTACGGCATGTCCCCAAAAATCGCGCCTGCCATTGTTTTGAATCACCTTTCCGCTTGCCCTTGCAGCTGACGTTGGCTGCAGGTGGTATCCGGAGAGCGAGAAACGTCCCATCCCGCCGCGGGTCGGATCAACCAACTTCGGGTCGGCAGTAAGTGCGCCCTTATCGCCCGGCGGGGGATTCACGCCGTAGTACAGATTTGACTCGAAGATGTTGTTCTTGCTGGGCTCCAGGCCGGGCGCAGTGGTGTACGCTCCATCGGAAGCCCGTGAGACCCCATGGGAAAATTGCGCCGGGCCAGCAGCGAAAAAGATGTTGTTGAAGAAATAGGTGTCTTCGGACCAGCCGTTCCAGTCCGCAAAAAGCAACATGTCCAGAGTGCGATCCGGGCCGGTGTAGATCGTGTTGTTGTAAACGAGCGTATTCTTGACCGGACCTGCGATCGTGATGCCGCGGGAGCGGTCATTCCGGCTGATGTTATATCGGACGATCGTTCCGCTGTTGCCGGCGTTCTCCGTGATCTCGTGTCCCCCTTCATTGCAAATCAGCAGGAACCCGCCGTCATTGTCGTGGCTGTAGTTGTACTGAATCACCGTGTTGCGGCTGTTCCAGTCGGAGTCAAAGCCCTCTCCGTCCCGCTGACCTTTGGTTCCGTAAGCTTCGTTGTATTGGATGATGGTATTGTCCGCGCTCCACGCCCAGATCGCAACGTTGTAGTCCTCCGAACGCTGGCTGGCATGGCCAACGACATTGTTTTCGACCAGTGCGCCGTCGGTCGCCGCAACCACAATCCCATCCGCACCAATGTCGTGCAGTTGATTGCCCCGGACGATCACGCCCAAGCTGGGATGCCATTTCGAACGCATCCACTCTTCAGACCAGCCGAAGATCCCGCTGCGGTCGACGTGATAAATCTCGTTGTCCTCAATTCGTAAATCGACAAACCGGCTGGGTTTCGTGTCCCAAGTAGAGGTGTAGTTGATTCCGCCGTTGGATTTCAAACTATCCACGCCATTCACATCGTGGATTGTTAACGAGCGGATGTAGATGTGATGGGCGTCGCCGAAATTTTCGAGCGCCAGATGAACGCCACGACGAACGGCGCGCGTTGGACCTGTGTTCGTGACCTCGAGGTTCTCGATCTCCCAATATTCCTGGTTCTTGAGAAGCACAGCGTCCTCGACTAACCCCTCGCCGTTGACCACCGGCTTGACTCCGCCGCCGTACGTGCCCACGCGGATCGGGTGCCCCTCCGTCCCCGAACCCTTGGGCCAGAGCTGCCCACGCCACACCGAACTTGAACGTAGCAAAATTGTGTCCCAGGGACGAAACGTCGTTGCGTTGACCTTCTCCAGCGTCCTCCACGCAGCGCCGGGGGCCGTTCCAGTATTCGCGTCATTGCCGTCTCGCGAATCCACGTAATAGATTGAGGAACCCTTAGCTGGGACTTGAGGCGTTGTCCAGCTTAATGACAAGGCAGAGCTTACAAAAGACACTGCCTGCACGACGGACAAAACCGATAGTGCAAGATTCCATGCGACTGTGCTTCTGAAGAATCTCACTGCGTGACTGACCCCGCTCTTGGGGAGGAGTAGGGCAGCCCGCGCACGCTGAGCTGCCCTCGATTTGCACTAATCAAAACGTGAAGCGAACTGCAAATTGCCCGGTCCGCGGCGAACTGTTGACGCCTTTGACGAACCCAAGAGGTTGTCCGGCCGAGGCTTGCTCGTGCGTCCCTCCGCATCCACTGATGTCGAAGGTGTGCCGGTTGAAGAGGTTTATAGAACTCAGTGCGGAACGATAGCTTGTACCGCCCGTCCGAGCCCATTGAGAAGTTCTTAAGGATACTGGCGCTCTCGTTTGCGAGTCCTGGGCACCGCAAGGCGGACATAGCTGAGGGGCCGGTTCCCAGCTGGCCATATGCGGGCGCGCTGACTATGCCCGCCGGCAAGTAATAATCCTGGGCGGGCCTTGGATTCGCCGCCGTGGGTGGAGTGTACTGGCCGCGCTGGAAGATGGGTCCGCTGAATCCACTCAAATCGAAGTTCGGATAAATGTTACCCCAGACCGCGTAATAAGGATTCGGCACGGTAGCCCGCAAGGGTTGCCCCGAGGTGTAGAGGACCAGCCCCGCCACTGTCCATCCTCCAATAAGTCCATTCACCCACCTTCCGTGGTCGGACATCCACTGGCGCCCTCTCCCAAACGGGAGGTCGTAGCTGACAAACCCCTTCACCACGTGGGTTTGGTCGTAATCCGTAATGGTGTGGGCCACTTGAGCGATATTGGAGAAGTCCTGAATCGTGGTGTAGTTCGCCCACGTTTTTTGGAAGGCCGTGTAAGTATTTCCTTCCTGCCGGGACAAAGTGTAGTTGAGATTCATGGTCAGGCCCTTTCCTGCTCGCTTTTTCAAGTCGATGACCATGGAGTCGTAATAGCTCTGGGCAAGAGGCAGCCCGACATAATACAGGTGGTCGTAGTAGTAGGTGTCCATGAGCATGGCCAACTGCGGGTACGGGGCAATCGCTTGATAAAAATCTCCGCAAAATCCCGGGAACGGATACTTTATGCCGAAAGTTGCCGCGTCGGCGGCGCTGCAGACGTTATAGCTATAGGGATTGGGATTGTGTAAAAATTTTCCAAGGACCCGGGCCGACGAAGGGCTCCCGAGATATTGATTGCTGCGCAGCACGGAGACCGCCATCATCTGCGGCTCCAGCATTAGCAGTGATCAAATCAGCATAGAAACGTCTGAAGGCTTCGATTCGCTCCACGTTTTAGTCCCCTAAAATTGTAAACCTCTCTGGGAGCAAACGAACGAAGCATCACCTATTCTCGGAGCTTCCGCAGCGAAGCATCGCGCATCCAACCTTGCCGCAGATTGAAGCTCGGACGGCCTGATTCATCGGGGGCTCGCTTTTGACCCCAAGAATTGAGTTGACGTTAGTTCTTCTTGGGCTGAGACGTGCTGAAGCCAAACTGACTCATGAGAAGCTGGCCCTCGTCGACGTCGACAGGCGAAAGCGTCATCCCAGCAGGACCATGGTTCTCGACAAAGTGGTCACGGACAGTAAAGAAATAGGTGCCTCCATGGTCGGCTGTGAAATGAGCGGCAGCAGATGTCTGTCCGGTATAGACACCCACAAAGGATTGCCATGCAGCGCAAATGTGATGCTCCCCGGGATCGACTGAAACATAGAAGTAAGCGTTGGATTGAGTAGCGCCAACCCAATTGCCGTCGACGCCAAAACGTGTGGTAGGCCTTGGCCTGCTGAGGAAGTAGGTGTCATCTTGCAGGAAATAGACAAGGGCCTTCCCAGGCTCCGGCTTGGATAATGGATGTTGTTAAGAGCGGTCAGTCTTCACGTCGAATTTGACGTTGTCGGCGCCACAACCAGGCGCTGTGGCGGAGGCCACAGGTCTGTCTTGCGCGATGCCAATCGCTGGAAGCAGAGCGGGCAAAATTGCGAGAACGATTTTCATAACATTACCTCACGGAGGACGTCATTGTTCGAAAACTTGGACGAGTGGGGGCAAGTTCCCCGTCTCATCGATGAAATAGAGCACGGTGCCGTTCGTTACGGCCACAGTGTTGGCGCCAAGGTTGCCGGATCCATCCGCGTTAATGGATAGAGTGGCGTTAAGCGGATTGGCGAGTGAGAAGCCCGACTGAGCGCTCGCGTCTTTCACGCCCTTGATGCTACCGGAGGAAATCGCGGCGACGCCAGACAAACCCGGGATCGAATTGTCGCCGGGTTCGCCGCTGACGAAGTAGAAGTTGCCCGAGAGCGAACTGTTGCTGTACGTCGCGGTGGCTTGCACGTCAAATACGCCGAGGCTGGCGGAAGGGTCCATGCTGATGCAAAACGCGGAAACGCCGTCGAGCGGATTCGTCAGATAGCAAACCGGTGATGTGGCGGCGTTGGAGCCAATTATGTCTAGTCTCCCTGAAAGTGAGGTGAACGCATAGGTGCCTGCGAGGTTCTGGCTCGTGGCCGTGCCGCCAGTGTACTGATCTATCGTCCCTGAAACTGTTCCAGATACGCTGGGCGGGCCGCCATTTGAAAAACTGGCCAGGCCGATGGAGGCGGATGTGGCTCCCGAGGAGCTTCCGGTAAAACGGAAAATATAATTGCCCGAAATCGAAGAAGGACTGAATGAACTAGGCGTGGCAATGGCGCGGCCGCTGAATTCCGCGCCTTCCTTGCTCAGGATAAGCGAGACGAAGAATAGCTCCGACGAATTAATTACATAAACCTCGACATTCACGGAGACATTGGAAATCCCTGGCAAATTCAAAGATGCCATGGCAACACCGGTTCCGGTGGCAATGGGCTGGAAGGTCAGAAAGCTCCCGGATTCAGGCATTCCGCCTGTCGTGAGCATTTTGCCGCCATCATTCTCGTCGTATGCGAGGCTTGAAGTGGTGCCTCCGCTCTGCGCGAAGGAGCCAACCAAGGCAAAGTGATTGAGAGTGCCGCTCGAATTATCCCAGCCGTCCACGCCCAGGACATAATTCGGCGCAAGTGCGCTGAGCGAGAACGCTGTTGGATCTTGTCGTCGCAGAATGCCCGAGGCGTGTTCCGCGATCGCGGATTGCTCGTTGACAAAGATGAGGTCCCCTTTAGAGGCAATACCTCCGGTGATGCCGCCGAGCGAGAAGCGGAACGTAAAAGTAGCTTCGGAGTTATCCGTTAGCGTGAGGCAGCCGCGATTGTCAGCACCCACGGAATAGGAACTGGCCGAGGGGATAACGGGAGCGCCCGCGTACGCGGAGATGGAAAGGTAGGGGTTAAATTGATCTTGCCCCCCGGTAATTTTGCCGGTGCCATCAGCGCCGAAGCTTGCAGCATACAGGATCGGCGAGCCACCCCCGATTCCACTCCAGCCTTGCAGCATGATGGCGTATTGGCCATTGAGGACGCTTTCGTTGCCGCCAGTACCGCAGGCGGCCGACCCGTCAAAGATGGTGAACGTGTCCGAATCAGAGCGCCCTGGATTGGTTGCGGACGCCGCGGTAATTGTCGGCGTATTGTCAGGAGCCGCTGGAACACTGGAAGGAGGCGTGTATTGCGCAGCGGCGGCATCGATCGTGAAAAGCGTGCCACATGCAGGCGAACACGGCACACCGTTCGCTGTAAGTGTCCACGTGACTCCATAATGGTTAGGATCATTCTGCACCGAGGCACTGAACAGCGCGCTGAAATAGTTTCCTGTCCCGGCAGCGAGCTCAGTGACCTTGTTTTGAATCGTGACGGCTATGGCCACCATAGCGATGCCAATGGAGGAAGACTTCGAAGGATGTGCTACTGACGTGGCGGTGACCGTCACAAAGAGGTTCGAGGGAACCGAAGCGAGTGCATTGTAAACCGCGGAAGTTGTCGTTTGGCTCGTGAGTGTGCCGCAGGCGGCGCCGGTGCAGCCTGTGCCAGAAAACGACCAGGTGACGCCTGCGTTCGATGGATCGTTCATGACGGTGGCTGCGATGGGAACCGTCTGCCCCTGTTCAATTCCTTGGGCAGAAGACGGCGACAAACTGATGGAAACCGGAGGACCCGAGCTCCCGCACCCGGCTGCCGCCAGTAATCCTATGCAAACGAACGCTATCGAATGTTTTCCTGTCTGGCGAAATGAGGGTGAACGGAATGGAAATTCGGCAAGAGACAAACGAAAAGGATTTCGGAAGAACGGATCGGACATGGGCCCCCCCTTGGGCAACCGAAACGGCGTGGACGGCAAAACGAGGCAGTAGCTCACTTCCCGAGAACGTGCTTAGACCACTCCTGCCACGGAGGCAGACGAGCTCTGCTATACCGGGCCACCTCGCGCGGCAATCCGGTAAAGACCGCAGTGAAAAACCCGGGGAATGCTGGTGGGCTCGGCGGACTGGCTGGAGACGTTCGGTTCGTTTCCGCGGCCAGTCTGAAAAAGGCTTCGGGGCTTCCTACAGCCAAAGATGAGACGAGTCTGGCTCGCGTGCGGTTTCAGATGCGGCGGGGAGGGTTGGGGGAGTCGAGCCAGACTTTGACGCCGCAGAAGTGCGAGCCCTCCGTGCAAATGGGTGTGGTGATGCCTGCGCGAAGATGGCAAGTCGGGCCGGCCCGGCCCCACGCATACCGACGCAACTCGGGCTCGGTAATTCCCGGCGGAAGGTATTCTGTGCCGTTCGCGCCGTCACGCGGCCTCCCGAACGAGTACATCAGGACTCCAACCTACCAAGCGTGCGCTCGTGCCTGTATCACAATCCTTGGGCGGCGCGGCCTACGAAGGTGAACTCAACCGTTTGTGTCGCGCCATTTTCAACGACAATAAGCTTGAGTTTCACGATGGGGCGATTCACTGTCGACTTTACTGGGCCTTCCCGCGGCCTGGCCCGGCGAATGAATGGGGAACCTCGGGGTGTTTGAATAACGGATGTATTCCGAACCCTCGTAGTAGCGGTAAATTCTGCCTCTTAGGATCAGCAGCTTACGGTGACGCTGGCAGCAGGGTTTCTGAACGCCGGGTGAAAGGGACGTTTCATTAGCTTCATCGAGGTATCGAGGAGAGCGAGAGTCCCTTGGCTTCCGTGCCGCCCGTATTCGCTCGTTTGCCATTTTGCAGTACGCCTCGGAAATCTCCATTCCGATCCAGTTGCGACTACAAATCTCTGCGGCGATCGCGGTCGTACCAGAGCCTATGAATGAGTCGACAACAAGTTCGGCTCTAGTGGACTCGATGCACCGCTTCGACAACTGTAACGGGAACGTAGTAGGGTGCGGGTGGTCCATCTCTTGCGAAATGCGCCACACATCGCCGAGTGCATTTGCCCGTGGTGTCAGCTTGAACTTTGGTTTGCAGATAAGCTAGATGACCTCATACGTCGGAAGAAAGTATGCGGGGTTAAAATCTATGCCGCCATCCCGCTGCCAGATGATGATCTGCCGGACGGGAAAGCCCTTCACGATGTCGGATCGATCCTGAAGCAGCCCGTCCTGCACCCGCCATTTGTGGTTATAGAAGATCGCTCCATCGAAGACGAATGGTCTGAAGTGGAGAGGCTGGCATGCCTATCGCCGGGGTCTAGCCACGAACCTGCACGAACTCGGAATCCCCGACAAGGTGATTCAAGCGATCCTTCGCCACGAAGACGTTAAGACGACGCAGAGGAACTACATCAAAACCGTCGCTAGTGTCGTGACGGAAGCGATGAAGCGACTCGAAGAGAAAATTGCCTGTGCAGCAGATGTGCAGCAGGTCTCGGTGAACTGATCGGTAAGCTCTCTTGAAAATATGGAGCCGAGGGCGGGACTTGAACCCGCGACCTGCCGATGGCTCCAGAAAACTCATAGAGTTGATTCTATTCACTCTTTCTTGCGTCTTGTATCACGGTGTTGCACGGTGTTTGGGGCTTGTTGTTCCCTTCCTGTTCCCTCCCGTGTGAGGTGAACCCCTAAGATGACACAAATTATTTGGGCACAGTTTCGCTTTCATAAGTAATGTTCTTGCGTCTCCTAGCGGGAGAAGGGGTCTGGGGAAGGGGCCCGTCGATCCCTTAACCTGCCTGCGAATGCAGCTATTGTGCGAGTTTTTTGAGAGCGACTATGATCAACACGGCGATAATCGGGTAAACTGGTCTGCTCTCTTCGATAATCTTCATACGGGGCTTCACGAGTCCCGACGTTGCGCGACACCGTTATCGAGAGAAATGCTTCATAATGCATAAGGCTCGAATTCATAAGTTAGTTCCCCAAGAAGGACAAATCCATGAGTACTTACACACTACCTGAAACGCACGAAAAGCCAGCTGGGGTGAGCCCCGTCAAGTACGTTTATTTTTTCGGTGATGGAAAAGCCGAAGGCAACGGCACGATGAAGAACGAGTTAGGGGGCAAAGGCGCAGGCTTGGCCGAGATGACCAACGCCGGACTGCCGGTGCCTCCCGGCTTCACCATCCAGACGGAGGCATGCCGCGAGTACATGCGTAGTGGTGGAAAGGTGTCTACCGAAGTCACGCACCAGATAGAAGACGCGCTCCGCCGCCTGGAGCAACTGTAGGGTCAGAGGCTGGGCACAGGCGAAAACCCGCTACTGGTCAGTGTACGCTCCGGGGCAAAGTTTTCCATGCCCGGGATGATGGACACCATCCTCAACCTCGGGCTCAACGATCAGAGCGTGGAAGCGCTGGCTCAGCGAACCAACAATTCCCGGTTCGCTTACGATTCTTACCGACGTCTCATCCAAATGTTCGGGAATGTCGTTCTTGAGATTCCCAAACTCGCTTTCGACGAAGTCTTCGACAAAAAGAAGAAACAGAAGAAGGCTAAGCTCGACACGGAACTCGATGCCGGGGCTCTGAAGGAGGTGATTCAGGAATACAAGAAAGTTGTCAAGAAGCGCGTCGGGCGGGACTTTCCCCAGGACCCGCGCGAACAGCTCATCATGGCTCGAGATGCCGTCTTCCGCTCCTGGAACAACCAGCGCGCGCAGACTTACCGGCGCATTAACAACATCGATGACATGCTCGGAACCGCCGTCAATGTGCAAGCGATGGTATTCGGGAATCTTGGCCAGACCAGTGGTACCGGCGTTGGCTTCACGCGCAATCCTGCCATCGGTTCGAAGGAGTTTTATGGCGAATTTCTGATGAATGCGCAGGGCGAAGATGTGGTGGCAGGCATTCGCACGCCGGTTCCGATTCTTGAACTGCAAAAGGTCATGCCGGAAGTTTACAAGCAGCTCCGCGCGATTACCACTCGCCTGGAAAAACATTATCGCGACATGCAGGATTTCGAATTCACCATCCAGGACGGCAATCTTTACATGCTGCAGACGCGCAATGGCAAGCGCACAGGACTAGCTGCCGTGCGCATCGCCATTCAGATGGTGGAAGAAGGCCTGATCACAAAGGAAGAAGCGATCTTCCGTGTCGAACCCAACCAGCTTTACGACTTTTTGGTCCCACGATTGGATGAGAAGAAAGTGAAGATCGAAGTTCTCGCCACCGGGTTGCCGGCGTCCCCGGGCGCTGCCGTCGGGCAGATTGTGTTCACCGCGGATGAGGCGGTGGAAAAGGCGGGGCACGGCAGCAAGAGAAATTCAGTCATCTTGGTCAGAGCGGAGACTACTCCGGAAGATATTGAGGGCATGGAAGTCGCTGCGGGGATTCTAACTTCGCGCGGCGGCATGACCAGTCATGCAGCAGTAGTTACGCGAGGGATGGGGAAGTGTTGTGTTGCCGGGGCAGGCGACATAGAAGTAAACGAGAAGGCTCGCGAGATGAGGGTGAAAGGCCAGG
>QHYJ01000176.1 GCA_003223255.1 Acidobacteriota bacterium
AGGTCAGAGAAGAGGAGAAATAGGTCCAGGGGATGAGCGCGGCGAAGTAGAAGACGGGATACGGGAGGCCGTCGGAAGGAAGCTTGGCGAGGCGGCCAAAGAAGAGCGTGAAGACCAGCATGTTAAGAACAGGCTGCAAAATGACCCAAAGGACGCCGATGGTGGTTTGTTTGTAGCGAATTTTGACGTCGCGCCAGACGAAGAAGTAAAGGAGCTCGCGGTAGGCCCAGACTTCGCGGAGGCGCAGCTCGAAGAGGCTGCGAGGAGGCTCGATGCGGATGGTGGCGGCGGCTCCGGAATGGAGCGGGAGAGGAGCGGATTGTGGCCATGCCGTGAGCAAAACCATGCGTTGCGGGCAAGGTCCCCTGAGAAAGATCGACCGTGTGCTGCAGGTCCAGCTAACCCCGAAATAGGATAGCAAAGAATGGATTGGAAAATGGAAAAGGGAAAAAAGTGCGAACCGCTGGGGCTGCCCCGAAAGATGACTTCATTTTTCCGGTGGATGGTTTTCAAGTTGCTGGAGGTCGCGCTGCTCGATTTGTTGCATTAGAGCTCTAAGAGAGGCCGTCCCCAAACGGACAGCAGGCAAAGAAAATGTAAAAGGCTTGTAGGAAGGCGGCGAACAAAGGACCGCCGACGCGCGGAGTGCGGCGCCGGAAAGAAAAAGGGCGAGAACTTCGTCCAAAGAATCTGCAGGTCATGCAAGGAAGAGAACAACCGTACGAAATACTTAGATGAACGCCAAGCGCCTTGCAAGCAGAGGATGAAGGTCTGCCTTCCAGGTTCGCTGAACAAAAGGAGCAGCTTAGTCGGCGCTGGCGGTCGCGACTCTTGGGTGCTCGAGCCCTTCGATTTTCTGCTGGAAGTGCTCGGCGACGCGGTCAATGATTTCATTTAAAGAGATCTGGGGACGGAAGCCGGTCAACGCGTGGAGTTTGTCCACGCAGGGCACGCGGCGCAGCATGTCCTCGAATCCGGGTTCGTAGGCCTGGTCATAGGGGATGTACTCGATAAGCGAGGAACTAGCGGTGCGCCCCTTTACACGATGGGCCAGGTCTTCGATGCTGATTTCTTCGGTGTTGCCTACATTCACGACCTCGCCAACGGCGCGCGCGGTTTCCATGAGACGAATCAAGCCTTCGATGGTGTCGCGCACGTCGCAAAAACACCGCGACTGCTTGCCGCTTCCATAGATGGTGATCGGCGAACTCTCCAGAGCGGACTTGACGAAGTTGGGAAGCACCATGCCGTAGCGCCCGGTCTGGCGCGGCCCCACGGTGTTAAACAGGCGCACGACGATCACGGGAAGCTTCTTTTCCTTCCAGTAAGAAAGTGCGAGGAATTCGTCGAGGGCCTTTGAGGCCGCGTAGCTCCAACGGCCCTTGGTAGTAGGGCCGAGAACGAGGTCAGAATCCTCGCGAAAAGGAATGTTGGTGCTCTTGCCGTACACCTCGGAGGTAGAAGCAGTGAGGACAAGCTTTCTTTTCTTGCAGGCAGCCTCGAGAATCAACTGCGTGCCGTTAACGTTGGTTTCAATCGTCCTCACAGGGCTTTCGACGATCAACTTTACGCCCACAGCTGCAGCCAGGTGCACGATCACATCGGCATCATCGACAAGTTCCGCAAGCAACTGGCGATTTTCGATGTTGTCCAGGTGGTATTCGAGTCGGGGAAAAGACTTGAGATGGCGGATATTCTCGACGCTGCCCGTCGAAAGATTGTCGAGCAAGACGACGCGATCGCCGCGGTCCAGCAGGGGCTCCGCAAGATGAGATCCGATAAAACCAGCGCCGCCAGTAATCAGAAAGCGCAAAGAGCCCTCCTCAAAGAGCTTGCGAATCGTCGTCGTGATGGCGGGAGATGGCCCCGCCCACTGACTCCGAAGCCTCGCCCTGTGCCGCTTCCCCAGCTTCCTGAGGACCGTAGCCATACGAATACGGGTAATAGCGATACGAGTAGTAATAATCGGGCGCACTGGAATCCACCGCATTGAGAACCACACCCAGGACGCGAGACTTCACGCTGGCGAGCAGATCGCGCGTTCGCATGAAGGCCACCTTGGGAGTTTCACCGCTGCGCACCACCAGCAGCACGCCGTCGGCGTGCACGGAAAGAATCACGGCATCGGTCGCCGCCATGATCGGCGGAGAATCGACGACGATGAACTTGAATTTCGCTCGTAGCTCAACGATGGCGTCAGCGAGCTTGTGTGAGGAGAGCAGGTCCGCGGGATTCGGCGGGAGCGGTCCAGTGGGAATGGCGACCAGGTTGGGAATCGCGGGATGGGGCACAGAGACGAGATCCAGACTGGATACGCCCGCGAGATAGGAGCTCAAGCCCGCATACTTACCGGTGCCGAGATTGAGAAGCCGGCCGATTCCCGGCTTGCGAAGGTCGGCGTCGACGAGCACCGTGCTGTCGCCGAGCTGCGCCAGAGTCACGGCCAGATTCGCGGCTGCCGTGGTCTTCCCTTCCCGCGGCAGGGCGCTCGTGACCAGAATGACTTGCAGAGGTGCGCAAGGCCCGGAAGGCTTCCGACATCTGTGACTTGGGCAGATGCTGAGCTACCAATTCGATGCGCTTCTCATGACCGTTGGCGGAGAAGGCCGGGAGCATGCCGCGGCGCCTGTGGCCATTAGCACCGACAAATTGTGGAACGACCGCGAGAGACGGCAAGCGCGCGAGAGTTTCAATATCATCCGGTGTCTTCACGGTGTTGTCCAGATACTCGCGCAGCAGCGCCAGCCCGATACCGCCAACCAAGCCGACCAAGAAGGACAAAATGATGTTTTTTGTTTTCGCGGGGCGAGCCGGTGTTGTCGGGACCATGGCAGGGTCGACGATGCGAATGTTGGAGGAATGCAGCGCGCCGGAAATCGCAGTTTCCTTCATTTTGGTCATCAGCCCTTCGTAGAGCGCTTTATTGGCTTCCGCTTCACGCTTGAGAATGTTGTATTCGACCATTTTCTCGGCCATTTGGTTGGTTTCGGCCTTGGCCTGGTCGAGAGCCTCGCTCATCAAGGTCTCGCGCTGACGGGCTTCACGGTAGTCGCTTTCAAGAACATCGAGGATTTTCTGCTTTTCTTTCTCGACGTTGTCGTCAATGTCTTTCAATTGGGCCTTGAGGCGCACCACCTTCGGAAAATTCGGGCCATACTGAGCGAGAGCATCGGCGTAGTCCGCCGAGGTTTCGCCGCGCTTCTTGAGCAAGTCCGTGAGCGCGGTGTTGCTCTCGACCTGGGGCACGGCATCCAGGTTTCCCGCTTTGGCGAATTCGTAGAGCGATTCTTTTCTCATGCGCTCGGCCTGGGCGTCGGTGAACTGCTTGTTGATGTCGCTCAGGCGTTGCGTGGTCATGTTCTGCTTGTCGTCGAGCGTCCATATCTGGTTTTGGCGCTCGTAGGCGATGCGCGCGTCTTCCGACTTCTGCACTTTGATTTTGAAATCCTTGAGCTGGTCGGCCAACCAGTCGGAAGCCTGAGAGGTGGATTCATACTTGCTTCGGTAATTCTGTTCCACATAGGTGGCGATGTGCGCGTTGACCGTGCTCGCGGCAAGCTGCGGGTTCGTGGATTCGAAACTCACATCCAGCAAACGGCTGTTGGGAACACGCTTCACACTGAGACTGCTCAGAAATGCGGCGAGTTCGGGCGGGCGAACCTGGTTCGCGAGATTGCCGCTGGCGACGGCTTCAGAAAGGAAGCCGGAGGCGGGGGAATCGGGACGCAAGGCCAGACCGTTGTTCCGGATGGTCTGGAGCGCGAGGGTCTCGCTGGTCAAGATTTTTGACTGCGTCTCAATGTAATTGTCCGAATCCACCATGTAGTCGTAAGAGTCCGCGCCTTGAAAGGGAAGGATATTGGCGTTCTCCCGGTCGATTTCAATGCGCGCGGTGGCCACGTAAACAGGCTGCATGCGGAAGGTGGCGATGCTCACGATGGTCACCACAGAGAGCATGAAGGAAAGGATCAGCCACTGATGCTTCCGGAGGATCAGCAAATAATCGTAAAGGTGCGGTTCTCTAGGCGAGAGATCAAACGAGGCAAAGCGGTTGGAGATGGGGAGTAACTCGACCTGACCTTTGGAGCCTGATTCGTGGGAAACGAGTTTGTTGTCGTCTGTCATTTCTAGCGATATGCCAGCCGATAGAGAGCCACGCCGGATCCCAGCGCGAGCCCAAATTCCATGGCGCGGAACAGCGCCTGCTTGGAGCCGCTTTCCGGAACGTATAAAATGTCGCTCGGTTGAAGCCGCAAGTCTTCCGCTTTGCGATTAAGCACCTTCTTCAAATCGATGGGGACTTCATGCTGTTGCCCAAGATTGTCCTTGCGCACGATGACCGCTTTGTCGGACTTCGCCGTGCGGGTCAGACCGCCTGCCAGGGACAAGATCTTCAGAGTCGTCAGTTGCGTGCGATCATTGGAAAGAACGTAGCCTCCGGCGCGACTCACCGCGCCCAAGACGTAGACAACGCCAGCATGGGGAACCGTAACGACGTCTCCGGCTTGGAGGGGGATGTTGTTGTTGGTGTCGCCTGTTTCCATCAGGTCGGTCAAATTGATGGTGATGGTATTCGTGAGAGGAGGTGGCTCAGCGCTCGCGGAAGGTCTCGCCGGCGTTGTGGCCGCTCCGGACGCAGGAGTCGAAGACGCGACGTCTTTCTGGCCGACTTGCGGATTGGAGGAAGTACTGGCTGCAGAAGAAGAAGCCACAGCGTCAGAAGAACGCGTCTCATCAGCAGGGAGAGCCTTGGCGGGAAGGGGTTGCTCGGGACCGATTTCGGGAGGCTCGCCCGCGTCGGAAAGTGTCTCCTGGGACGGACGCGAGACAATGATGGTGTCACCTGCATCATTGGAGATTCCGCCAGCTTCCGCGAGAACTTCCAGGAGCGTCACGGGCCGGTCGGCTTCGTACACCATGGGGTGAAGAACAGCGCCAACAATTGTGATGGGCTTGCTCTTGTGTTCCTTGACGCTGACGCTGACATCCGCGTGCGTGACCAGGCCGTTGGCTTCCAGCATCTCCGCGATCTTCTGCTCTGTCTGCATTTCCGTCAGGCCCGCGACGTGCAACCGCACGGGAACCAAAGGGATGCCGATCGTGCCGGTCTGGCTGACGCGCACCTCGCGGCTCAGCTCTTCTACATCAAAAACGTAAATGCTTAAGAGGTCTCCGGGGCCGATCACGTAGTCGTGGGGCATCATCCGCAAAGAAGCGGAGAGTTCCCGAAGGCGGTCATTCACTTGTTGCGGCGTTTCGACAACCGGCTGCGCGCGGACGGCTTGCGCACGGCAAGCCGGGGAAAGAGGGAGCAGTGCGAGCACGGCTGCAGCACACACCACCCCCCCACCCAGTCTAGCTGGCCGCATGAGAATAGACGACCTCCGCACGATTATACAGCGATACGGATAAAGTCAATTAGGGATTTCGAGAACTGCGATGGTGCCGTTGCGTTGGGGACGCAGAAGGAGGTTGTTGAATTTCGGCCGTTGCCAGGTGCGCCATAAAGAGAAAAAGCCAGAGATTAGCAGGGATGTGGAAGTTGAAGTCGACCAGCGCATGCACGAGCAATCCAGCACAAGCCACGATTCCAGAAAGTTGCAGGGCTCCCACAAAGGAAAAGTCATTCTGGCGGAAGCGCGAGAAGGATTTGAGCAGCAAAGCCGCGAGAAACCAGGCACAACAGGAACCGCCCAGGACGCCTGTTTCGGCAAGGGCCTCCAGGTAGTCGTTGTGGGAGTGATTGACGATTTTAGCGTCATAGAGAGTTTCGTAGGGCGGATACACGATTTGCAGCGTGCCGAGTCCCGTGCCTGCCAGCGGATGGTCCAGGAAAATGTGCCAGGAGCCTCGGCGCATGGCGGCGCGCTTGCCTTCAGTCACTTCCAGAGACTGGAACGAGGAGAAGCGCTGCAGAATCTGGCCAACGCCGAGCCATGTAACCATCAGCAGCGCCGCGAGCAAAACCGCGGCCACGCCCAAGAGATGCTTTCCCAAGCCGCGGCGACGAAGAAGCAGATAGGTGAGAAGCGCAAGTTGCACACAAAAGCTCACGATGCCGCCGCGAGAAGCCGAGAGGAAGAGCGCGGCGATAGGCATGACCGCGAAGAGCGCCACGATGGCGAGGCGTTCGCGGCGGACTCTGCCGAGCACCAGAGGAACCAGCGCCAAGGGCAGGACCAACTCCATCAGTCCCGCGAAGTGGTTGCGATTCACGTAAGGACCGAACGGTATGCCTCCGTAGCGCAGTTCACGGAACCAATAGAGTTTCCCGTTGAAGGTCAGATGCTGCAGAATGCCGAACACGCTGACCACAAAACCGAGTCCCATGCCAAACCACACGAAGCTGCGCCAATCGTGAAGCGTTCGAAACGCCTGCACGCATAGAAACAGAAGAATCAGGCTAGCCAGCAACAACGACAGCTCGATGCGCGTGTTGTAGGGAGAAGCACTCGCGCGAAAGAACCACTGTCCCAGACCGACAAGAAAAAAAGCCGCAAGCGGCGGGAGCAGCGGCGAGAGAACCGGCTGCTCTTTTTCGTGGAAATAAAAGCGCAGGGCCCAGATCGAAAAGAGAAAGGCGGCGCCTGTTTCCAGGACGGCGCGCGCCCAATCTTCCACGCCCCCATGGGCGGCCACAGCAAAGCTGATCAGGACGCAGAGGCCCAGGCGCAAAAACTTCATGGCTTGGGAGGCTCCGATGCGGCAGGGGTTTGCGTGACCGGAACCAGGGCGACGTCATCTACCCAAGTCATCCCCTGAATCTTGTCATCGACTTCTCGGCTGGGCAAACGCTCCAGGCAAACTTGCATTTGCTGAACATTTTTTCCGGAAGACCAGGGAATCTCGACGCGGCTCCAGGGTTGGGTGCCGCGAAAATCGCTTGTATCAACCGGCGAAGCGTCCGGGGTTCCCAGCGGGCGCAATTGGAAGCGGATGCCCTGTTCCGTGGTTATGGATTGAGTCCGCACCCAGGCGGAGAAGTCGTAGTCCGTGGAAGGTTCCACCGGAACCTCCACACACGGACCGAGGAGATGGAGATTGTATCGGCCATTGAACAGCAGGCGCAGCGATTGCTTACCCGAGTGCTTTTCGCGGGTATCCAAGCTAAATTGGGCGCCCTGGGCTCCCGCGGGCAGCGCCCAGGCAAAACCACTTCCAAAGATACCGGCTTCGAAACCCCCATCCCAAAGTACAGAACCGGCGGGCTCAGGAAGGTTGCCCAGGCCGGCAAAATCCACGGCTTGCTCCCAAACGCGCTGGGCTTCCGCGACTTGTCTTTCTCTTAGGAGAGCGCTGACCAAAGAAAAAGAGTAGTTTCCCAGGCGCAGCTTGGGACGAAGAGCGGCGAGGCGGTTCCAGACCTGAAAGGCATTCATTGTATGGCCCTCGCTGATCTGTTCGGCAATTGCGCTTACATAGGCGTCACTCAACGGTGGAAGGACGCGGTCAAGAACGAGGTTAGTGTTGGGCTCGGCGCTTAGAGCCCGAGAAAGCGCTTCGGCGCCACGCTTCGGTTCGGTCTCCACGGCATGGCGCATCTCGAGGAAGGCGTTGTTGGTTTCACCTTCCCGGAGGAGAAAGTTGCCGTAGCGCCAGGAAATCTCGGCGGAAAGAGGATAGGCTTTTTTGGCGTGAAGAAACGCATCGCGCGCTGCTGTGGTGTTGCCTTCGGCTTCGTACGCGGCGCCCAGATCGGCCCAGATGTCCGCGGAACGAGGATTGAGTGACAGCGCGACGAGATAGGCCTGGACAGCGCGGGCGGTATCCGTGTCTTCCAGGTTGTATTGCCAATAGCGGCCCAACAGGTACCAATTCTCAAAGTTCTTTGGCTCCAGCCGGGTGGCGCGCTCGTAACCCTGGAGAGTCTGAAGGCCGGCATAATGAGCGGCGAGCGCGTTGCGAATGCTGAAATAAGAAAGAAGCAGCACGCAAACAAGAGCAACGGCGGGGACGACAGCACGACGCGAGGAACTGGAAGGCTGGCTCATGCCACGGTACTCTGCCTAGACCGCGTGGCAGTTGCAAGACAAAATTCGCTGTTCTGCAACGGCTTTGAAGCCCGATTGGAATGCGACGGAGTTTGGCAATGTATGGTAACAGAACGAGGTTGCCGTCGACCAACGGCCGACGGTAGAATGCGATTCCAGCCTGGGAAGCTGTTCAAACCTCAACGGGGAAATTCGGGAGTCCTGCGGGTTGCCGTGGCGGCGAGAGCGTCCCCCTTTCGAACGTCAAACGGCCGAATTTCGAGCAGGGGTGTGTTCATTTGAGTGGTTTCATTTGCATCCTCCATTGGGACAACGCGCCGATTGACCGGGCGCTGCTCGAATCCCTGACCGATTTTCTGTCTTTTCGAGGTCCAGACGCGTGCGAAGTTTGCCTCGATGGCTCCATCGGCATGGGTCATGCTCTGCTGCGAACGACGCACGAGTCGAAAAACGAGCGGCAGCCGGCGAGTCTCGAAGAACGCTACCGGATTGTCGCGGATGCCCGGCTGGACGCTCGGGAGGAACTCATCGATGAGCTGCAGCGGACTGGGCGTAACGTTTGCCCAGACATGCCGGACGGCGATTTGCTTTTGCATGCCTATGCGGCTTGGGGCGCATCGTGCGTCGATCACTTGCTTGGGGATTTTTCTTTCGCGCTCTGGGACGCCCGCTGTAAACAACTTTTCTGCGCCAGGGATCATTTTGGTGTCAAGCCCTTCTACTATGCGAGCATCGGCGCGCTTGTTGTCCTGAGTAACACGCTGAATTGCATCCGGCACCATCCAGCCGTCTCGGCACAGCTGAACGACCTCGCGATTGCTGATTTTCTGCTATTCGACACGATCCGGGAGTCGGGAGCTACGTCTTTCCGCGACATCCAGAGGCTGCCACCCGCGCACATTCTTGCGTGCGAGCAAGGAAGAATTTCCGTTCGCCGCTACTGGACGCTGCCAGTGAGCGACCCGATTCATCACAAGCGGCCGGGCGAATGCCTTGACGAATTCCGGGAATTAATGGATCGCGCTGTCGCAGACCGCATGAGAATGGACAGTGTGGCGGTGTTGATGAGCGGAGGGCTCGATTCTCCCACCGTGGCGGCGATCGCCAAGCGGGCACTAAATGGCAATAAGACCCCTGCCGGATTGCGCGCCTATACGGAAGTGTTTGAAAGGCTGATTCCGCACGAAGAACGCCGGTATGCCGAACTCGTTGTGGGGGCGCTGAAAATCCCGATTGAATTTCAAGTGAGTGATGAGATCGGGTTGTGGAAGGATGCAGATCAGCACGGGAATGGTTGGCCCGAGCCCATACATTCGCCGTTCTCCGATGGTGGGCTGAGCCAGTTACGCCAAGTTGCAGCCGGAAACTGTGTAGCTTTGACCGGATTTGGAGGCGACCCCGCACTTTCGTGTCAGCTTTCCGTCCATTTTTCCCTGTTGCTTAAGAACAGGCAGATTCGTCGAGCGCTGAGCGATGTGGTGCGATACTTCGCTGCGGAAGGCAGGTTCTCGCGGTTGTACCTTCGCACGCGCTGGCAGATATGGTTTGGAGACAAGAGTCAAACTCCGCAGTATCCCGTATGGCTGAACCAGGACTTGGAAAAGCCCCTGGGTTTGCGCGAGCGTTGGGAAACGTTTATGCGCAGTCCGGCCCGCCCCGGAGCCTCACGCGCAACAGCCCAGGAGGCAGTGGCCGATCCCTTTTGGCCAAACCTGTTTGAGGGTTACGATCCCGGTGTGACAAGCATCCCCGTGGAAGTTCGCCATCCCTTTTTTGACCTTCGGCTTGTAACCTTCTTGCTGGCTTTGCCAGCGCTGCCCTGGTGCTCCGACAAGGAGCTGCTGAGAGAGGCTGCTCGCGGCGTCCTGCCGGACGCGGTGCGGCTGCGGCGGAAGTCACCGCTCCCGGCCGACCCTTTGATTGCGCTTCTCGAGCGGCCCGAATCAAAGTGGGTGGATTCTTTTGAAGCCGTCCCGGAGCTCGGTCGTTACGTGGAGCGGAAACGCATCCCGAAAGTGTTTGGGGAAAAAGATGCTTGGACAGCGTGGATTCATTTGCGTCCGCTCAGTCTGAACTTTTGGTTGCGGTCGAGGGCGGCAGCGGGATAGACTTCCTTGGAGGCGCCGAGTGACGTCGAATTCGCGGGAAGGTAGCAAGAAAAAGCCATACCAGAAACCTAACCTCCGCGTCTACGGAGACATCCGAACGATGACCCAGACCGTCCCGAGAGGGAGCGGAAAGGCAGACGCCACAAAGGGCTCCAATAAAACTCACTGACGGTCACCCTCCGAGGAACTTTTGTCAGTATCGCATACTGTCTATGGGCTGCGAGTTGCAGCCAACATAGCTATCCCCGGCATCTCCCCACGGCTTGATTCAAACGCGTATGATGTACGAGTGCGGCTAAGAAAGTGGCCTAAATTCCCCTCGACATTTCTTGAGTCCATTGAGGTTTTCCATACGAGTTCAAACGTGATGGCCGGCGGCCAGCCAAACCTGCGCGTCGGTCTGTTCCCCGGCGGAGAGCATTTTGGCTTCTTTTATGGGGATGGAGCGCGATTCATCGTCGACCGCCGCGGATGCGAAGTGTGGGCTGATTGGCCGGAAGATTATTCGCTCGAAGACGCTTGCACCTATTTGCTCGGGCCGGTGATGGGATTTGTGTTGCGCCTCCGCAGAACGGTTTGCCTCCATGCGAGTGCCGTGGCCATAAATGATCGCGCTATTACGCTGGTGGGCCCTCCGGGTGCTGGCAAATCAACCGCCGCGGCAGCCTTTGCGCGCGCAGGGTTCCCGGTCCTTTCTGACGACGTCGTTGCGCTTGTTGACCATGGAACCGAGTTTCTTGTGCCTCCGGGTTATCCCAGGGTGAACTTGTGGCCGGATTCAGTTCGGAGATTATTTGGATCCGAAAATGCTCTGCCGCGCATCGCGCCCACGTGGGACAAGCGTTACTTGGCACTTGGCCAGAACGGCCACGGTTTCGCTTCCAGCCCGTTACCGCTCGGGGCCATCTATACCCTGGACAGTCGCAACGCAGCCGTTAGCAGTCCTGTCTTGGACGAAATTTCCGGTGAAGAGGCATTCATGGCGCTCGTGGCCAACACGTATGTGAACTATCTTCTTGACCAGGAGATGCTGCGCACAGAGTTTGATGTGCTTGGCCGCTTGGTCTCGAGCATCCCTATTCGTCGAGTGCGGCCTTCCGCCGAATCCTCGGCCACCTTCAACCTTTGCGGGTCCATTGCTGCTGACGTCAAGCGAGTGATGACACGCGCTGCTGCCACTGCAGCTGCAGTACGCGGATAAACCCCCCATGTACAGCCTGGGTGCCTATGGCTCGATGATAGCGGATCGCGTTCGCGTCGACGCTTATAAGGAAGCTCTACGAAAGACCGTTCGGAAGGGATCCGTTGTCGCGGAAATTGGCACGGGACCGGGTGTCTTCGCGGTGCTGGCATGCCAGCTCGGGGCCGAACGAGTCTTTGCCATCGAGCCGGCTGAGATTATTCAAGTGGCGCGCGAGGTTGCTGCCGCCAATGGCTGCGCTGGCAGAATCGAGTTTTTCGAGGGGCTTTCTAGCGGGGTGACCCTTCCCGCTCGGGCCGACGTCATCCTCTCCGATCTCAGGGGCATCCTCCCGCTTTTCGAGCGCCACATCCCCGCTATCGCGGACGCACGGCGCCGCTTTCTTGCCCCCGGCGGGACCATTGTTCCACGAAGGGACACCCTTTGGGCTGCGATCGTGGAAGCTCCAAGACCCTACGGCGAAGTCGTGGATCCTTGGGACCTGAATCCTTTCGGTCAAAACCTGAGTCCAGTGCGGCAGCTCGCGGTGAACAATGTGCAAAAAGTGCGTGTAAGTCCTGCCCAGCTTTTGACTGGGCATAAACTCTGGGCCACGCTGGATTATGCCAGCATTCAAAACCCTGATGTTCGGGGGAATTTGGAGTGGACAGTGGACCGCACCGGAACCGGCCACGGAATCGTCGTGTGGTTCAATGCGGATCTCGCGGAAAACATAGGCTTCTCCAATGCTCCCGGTGCACCCGAGACCATCTACGGATCTTTCTTCTTCCCCTGGACGCAACCTATGCCTTTAAGACAGGGGCAAACCGTGTGTGTCGACCTCGCGGCGAAGTTGGTCGAAAATGACTACCTCTGGCGATGGACCACGCGCATCAAGCCGCTCTTGGGATCAAGCACTTCTCCTGTCCATTTTGACCAATCGCAGTTTGCCGGAGCGGTCTTGTCCGCCGCGCAGCTTCACAGAATCGCCGCGGATTATATTCCCCGGCTATCGGACGAGGGAGTCCTGCGCCGCAGAACTTTCGAGTTGATGGACGGGAGAGCTTCGCTCGAAGAAATCGCGCACAAGCTCGTGGCCGAATTTCCCCATCGATTCTCGAGCTGGCAACAAGCTTTGTCGTACGCCGGTTTGCTCTCGCAAGAATTCAGCCGCTAAGCAAATCCAGATTCAGCCTGGCGAGGAAATGCAGACGGCGCAGCACTTTGCTTTGTCATTCGGTTCAGTCTTTGCCGGCGCGACTATATTTTCGTGCCAAGCGGAAGGGCCGGCGCAAGGCGTCGAGTACAGGATTGCTGCTCATCATCTTGCCATCGGCCTGCCAGTCCTCTTCCGTGGGTGAAAAAGAAAGTCTTAGCAGATACGCCGGAGCCGCGAGAAAGTTGCCGCGCATGCGCAGGCGAAACGCCGCGCGTTCGAATAGACCGAGGTGAGCGTACCCCGGGGCAGGCAGCCAGTGAAGCACGCGCGCCGCAAGCTTTGCGGCCACGGCGTCTTCCCGCACGCGCGCAGCAATCGGTTCTGGAAGTTCGGCATGGAGAACATCCATAGCCAGCCGCAAGCCGGTGTGTAGTAGATGCTCGGCCTGCACGGCGTTTGCGGACAAGCCAGCGCGCTCCCAACCGATGCCCGGTTGCCGCGCCATCAAGCCCGCGACGTCCGCGATCGAGCCGAGTCTCTTCCAGAAATGCTTCGCGCCATGAACGCAAATAAGCACGAGATGATCCTCGAGTGAAGGTGCGGGCACTTCATGCCCATCGACGCGCACGCGAATCCGCCGGGCGATGAAATCTTCGATGGGAACGGGACGGGGAAAATAACGCAGCGTCAAGTTATTGTGAAGCTCGACGAGCAATTTCGAATCAGGCTTGCAGAAAAGATATTGCCCCGGAATTTTGCCTGCCCGAATGGCGTCGAGAGAAACCGTTGCTTGGTAGCCAGAACCAATCAGCAACCCCGTAGCGCGCCGGATGTCCCGCTGCCGTACGAGCAGGTCGAGATCGCCGTAGCTTCGCATTGCTGGGTCGGCGTAAGCCTCGACAGCTAGGACTGGTCCCTTGATGACCAATGCTGAAATTTCATTTCGGTTGAAAAGTTCCAGCAGACGAAAGAGCTCTCCCGTCAAGCGAAGCGTGAGGAAATTCTGCTCGCGCTGTCGTTCGAGTAGCGCCTGTTGGATTTCGGGAGGCATGGCGGCGTCGCAATCGTTCAGGCAAGCCGCGAGCTGTCCAACCAGGCCATGCTTGTCAGCGAGCATGAGCAAGCGAGGCCAGTCCACGGTGGGAAAATATTGCCGCAGCCGTTCTTTGTCGCTCCAAGGAGAAACGCATTCTCGCAGCGCGGTCCATTCGCGCTCGAACGCGCGGTTGTCGGAGATCCGCTCCGCTGAAAGCAGTTCAGCCATGGTGATCCCTGAGCTTATCAATGAATCGGTTTGCTCTCACGAATCGAATCGTGGCTTAGGGTGGTTTTCTGGAGAGCTTACAAATCAAAACGACGGGGCCATCCAACCTCAGGAGTCAAACCTGGGCAAGTTACTTTCTCCTCGCAATGAGCCCACACGATAAGCCAGCTCGCGGCTTCGACGGCGCCGTTTGGAACTTCTCCCCATTTTTGTTTGTCAGGGTCCGGAAACCGTGGAGTCATTGTTTGGCCAGCTTCTTAGCCAGACGCACCTGCAATTGCGCTCGACCGCAATCTCCTGTCCACCTACCGAACGTTTGGCCTCCCCATATGTAAGCGTAGCAGAAGGGTTGTTTAATTCTAGTGTCGAACCCGTTCTCGTAATCCAGAAGACCTTCAGCGATAATGTAGCTCTCGGTGTTCATTACCTGCAGGAATTCCGATGGGCTCAACTCGAAGGGGTAAATGAAATCCGGACTAGAGGTGACGGCAGTTGGAGGAATGGCCGGAACAGTTTCCGCTTTCGAAAGAATGGTACGGCCGCGAGCCGCAGAATCTTCGCTGGTTCTTTGAAGGGTTACCGACAATGTGAGGTGGATATCATGCGCTAAAACGTGGCCGCTATTTACGAGGTTGGCTCTGGCTTCGCCAAATGGAGGGACAGGGAAATCAATGGAAACTCCGTGAGGAATGTCAACGATAGCGGCGACGATCCCTTCCATTTGTTTCCGAGCGAGGTCGCCACTGTCCTTCGCGGCTAGTGCCGAGCGTTGCGAGGCGTGCGTAGCCTTTTGCATTTCAGACCACTGGAGAGCCGCAAAAATCGCATAGACCGCGGTCGAGATGAAAAGCAGGGCGCTAAAGACGGCCACCAAAGCGTTGGAGTGTTGGGGCACGATTATGAAATGCCATGTTCTTTTCCACCATCCCACACCGCCTCTGGTCTCCGCGGGGATGGAAGGAACATCCTGGTCGTGAGATCCGGCGTGATTCCAGTCTTGGGAGTCTGCTGGTTGTTTCATTTGGCTTCTCACGGGAAGAGTATCATTCTCCAGTCGACGCTAGCAGCTCAGCATCCTTTCTGCCAGCAAGGCTTCGGTCGACTCTGAGAGCGCAGCACCAAGGCTCTTACATACAACATTTCCTTGACAGAGAGCGAGTAAATTTCCTTCCCCTGTAGCGTAACGACGAACTGCGAAATGGCAGACGCGGGGGGGTACCGTCGGTCTTAATTTCCAGGTTGCGGATTGCCAGAGAACGGAGTCAGCTACCAGGGCTCGAGTAGCGCCCGCGGACGGGAGAACGGGCACCCTGGCCCGGGCTGCTCTCTTGATTTAAATCGAATGAATGCTATGATGCGGCGCGTTTTCGGAGAATCTCCATGATTACTGTACGGCTCGCGGTTCTATTTTTCACGTTAACTCTGAACCTCGGCGCTCTTTTCGCGCAATCCGCTCCCGATGCCACCGTCCACGTCGACACCACTCCCTCTCACCAAATCAATTCCTTCGATCCCGACTCCGCCCTCGGCAGCTCCCTGGACGTTCTCTCCCGGCGCGACATCGACCGCGTCCACACGCCGCACATCGTTCAGGAGTCCGTCTCCGCGGGCTGGGGGCCCATCACCTATCGCAACAACAGCGAGCTCCGCATGGCCGCCTGGCACTGGACGGAATCGGGCACCTGGAGCGACGAAGCTCACAAGAGCGGATACTTCACCGGCAGTAGCGAGCTCAAGGAGCCGCTCCGCTACATCCTGAGCTACGCGCTACCCCAAAAAGCAATCCCTACCTCAGCGGCAAATTCACTGGCGAATCGGATGCACTCCATCCACAATGGGTCATCGTCGATCTCCAATCCGAGAAACAAATCAATGCCACGCGCATTCGGTGGGCTTCTCCGTTCGCAAAAACCTATCAAGTCGAATATTGGGTGGGCACTGACGCGCTCGATTTCGACGGCGGCCCCCAAGGCCAATGGAAAGTTTTCAATTCAGGCAAAATTGAAAACGCGCAAGGTGGAACGCAAATTCTCAAGCTTGCAGACGTGCCCGTCTCCTCGCGTTACGTCCGCATTCTGATGTCAGAATCGTCGAACACTTGTGATGAACACGATCCAAACGACAGTCGCAACTGCGTCGGCTATGCCGTCCAACAAATCGAGCTCGGCAGCATCGATGCTAGCGGCAGATTCGCGCCTGCGCCAAGAGATCCCGCGGAACGCGCGACAACCTATACTGGCTCCTCCATCGATCCCTGGCATTCTGCAGAAGACATCCGCGATGGCGGCGACTATCAGCACACCGGCTTCGATCTCTTCTTCACCAGCGGTATCACCAACAATTTGCCCGCGATGATTCCCGTCACCATGCTCTACGGCACTCCCGAAGATGCCGCCGCGCAAATTGCCTACATCGAAAAACGCGGCTATCCCATCAGCTATATCGAAATGGGCGAAGAGCCCGACGGCAAACATACCATGCCGGAAGATTATGCCGCTCTGTACATCCAGTGGGCCGGCGCAATCCACAAGGTCGATCCAAAATTGAAACTTGGCGGCCCCATTTTCGAAGGCGTCAACAAGGACATCACGCTGTGGCCCGATTCCAAGGGCCGCATCTCGTGGATGGGCCGATTTGTCGCTTATCTAAAAGACCACCACCATCTTTCCGATCTCGCCTTCGTTTCCTTCGAGCACTATCCGTTCGAGCCCTGTACCATCACCTGGAAGGATCTCTATCGCGAACCGCAACTCATGAAAGGCATCCTGCAAATATGGCGTGCTGACGGCGTGCCGAAAGACGTTCCCCTCATGGTCACCGAGAATCATCTCTCCTGGCAGCTCACGGGTCCCATGACCACAATTTTCGCGGCGCTTTGGCTCGCCGATAACGTCGGTTCATTTTTCGAAGGTGGCGGCGCCGCCTTTTACCACTCGCCGATTCAGCCGCAGGGAGTGAACAACACCTGCCTCGGTTGGTCATCCTGGTCGAATTTCGTCTCCAATGAAAACTACGAAATCAGAGGCTACACCTCGCCGTACTACGCGGCTCGCTTGATCAATCTCGAATGGGTGCAGCACCGCTCGGGCGTTCATCAAATGTTTCCATCCGCAACCAACATCAAAGATGCTGACGGAAATCTCCTGGTCACTACTTACGCGCTGCATCGTCCTGACGGCAACTGGTCACTCCTGCTCGTTAATCGCGACGAAAATAATTCGCACACCGTTCGCGCCTCTTTCGAAGATGCAAAAGAAAAACGCAATTCATCTTTCTTCGGAAATGTTTTCCTCCTTAGTTTCGGCTCCGATCAATACGTCTGGATCAACGACGGCCCCAACAGCCATCCCGACCCCAATCTTCCTCCCTCCGCCGCAATCATCGACACCGACTCGCAAACCATCTTCACGCTGCCCAAAGCCTCCATTACCGTCATCCGCGGACGATTGCGAAAGTGGCCGCAACAACTACCGGTGTAATCAGCAGGGGCTCCATCCGAGTCGTCGATTCTCCCATCTTCAAAAAGGATTCGCCGAAGAAGCTGCAGAGGAAACCAGAGGCTCTCGGGATAATCAACCGGCGGGCCGAGCGCAGGACCTGGAAGTAGTTTAGAAGGAATAGCGCGCTTCTTGTCGGGGCGTAGCGCGGACCGGTAGCGCGCCTGGCTTGGGAGCATCCTCGATTGCATCCTCGGTTTGCACGTCGCTCCCGGCGCGGAGCTATTTGCCCGAGCTGGCGCCCAAGGCTTCGTCGCGGCCGCGCCGCCGGACCTCGATGGCCAAACGCTTGATTTTCTGGTTTAGCGTCGAAAGGGGAATGAGAAACCGCTCGGCCGCTTCGGTTTGGTTCCAGTTGGTGCGCTCGAGCATGTCCACGATGATGCGGCGTTCGATCTCGTCCATGATTTGAAACAGCGAAGGTTGCGGGCTATCCGCCGCCGAGCGGGCGCCCGGCTCGCCGGGAATCGCCGCGATAAACTCCGTGAGTTGCAGCCGCACGCCGCGAACGATCTCCTTGCTGCGAATGGCTTCGGGCAGCAAGTCCACGTCCATGCGGTTTTGCGTCGAAAGCACCACGGCGCGCTCGGCGACGTTTTCCAGTTCGCGCACATTGCCGGGCCAGTCGTAATCCATCATCAATTTCATGGCGCTCGGCGTAAACTGCAGAAGCGGCCGTTTATTTTCCAGGCAGAAGCGCTCTAGGAAATGCGTCACAAGCAGCGGCACGTCTTCGCGGCGCTCGCGGAGCGGCGGGATTTGCATGTGAATAACATTCAGGCGGTGGAACAAATCTTCGCGGAAGCGGCCCTCGCGCACCAGCGTGAGCAGATCGACGTTCGAAGCGGCCACAATGCGCACGTCCACCCTAATTTGTTCGGTGCCGCCCAGGCGCATGAATTCGCGCTCCTGGATGACGCGCAGCAGCTTGGCTTGCGTTTCCGCGCTGATGGTGGCGATTTCATCAAAGAAAATGGTGCCCTGATCGGCCACTTCGAAGAGGCCTTTTTTCGAAACTACAGCACTGGTGAAAGCGCCTTTTACGTGGCCGAACAGCTGCGATTCAAGAAGATCAACGGGGATGGAGCCGGTATTGACGGGCACGAAGGCTTTGTCCGCGCGCGGAGAAGCCGAGTGCAGCGCTTTGGCAATAAGTTCCTTGCCCGTGCCGCTCTCGCCGCTGATGAGCACGGTAGACCGCGAAGGCGCCACTTGGGCCACGAGATCCAGCAGCACCTGCATCTTGTCGCTCTTGCCTACGATGTTCGGGAAATTGAAGCGCTGCTTGAGGGCGCGCTTGAGATGGATATTTTCGTCGCGTAGGCGGCGCGATTCCACGGCTTGCGCCACCTGGGCGAGCAGTTCATCGTTGGACCAAGGCTTGGTGATGTAATCCATTGCGCCGTTTTTGAAAGCGGCGCGCGCCATATCGATGGAGCCGTAAGCGGTGATCAGGACAACGGAGAGGTCCGGGTCGCGGCGGCGAATTTCCTTCAGCATGTCAAGGCCGTTGCGGTCCGGCAGGCTGACGTCCAACAGCAAAAGGTCGAAGGGCTGCTCTTCCAGCTTGGCGAGGCCGGATTCGCCGGTTTCGGCACTGGCTACGCCGTAGCCTTCGCCCCTCAGCAGAACTTCCAGGCCCTCGCGAATTTCGCATTCGTCGTCGACGACCAGAATGGAACCCTTAGACATGAGCCGCTTTCCTGGCTGCGGGGAATTCGACGTGGAACGAAGTGCCCTTCCCGGGGGTCGACCGCACATCAATCTTTCCCGCGTGCTCTTTGATAATACCGTAGCTCACCGAGAGCCCCAGGCCGGTGCCGCGGCCGTTGGCCTTGGTGGTGAAGAAAGGATCAAAGATGCGGTTGATGTCTTCTCGGGCGATTCCTCCGCCGGTGTCCGCGATTTCGATTTCCACGCTGCCATTGTGCGCGGCGGTGCGAACTTCCAGCATGCCACCGCTGGGCATGGCATCGCGCGCGTTCAAAAAGAGATTCAAGAAGACCTGCTGCAGCTTGTTCGCGGAGCCGTGCACGGGCGGCAAGGACTCGGAGAGTTCTTTCACCACTTGAATCTGCGACGTCTTCAGCGGATGGGCCACCAGCGAGAGAGTTTCCTCGACCACGTGGTTTACGTCCACGCTCGCCGCTTCGGCCGCCCCGGTGCGTGAGAAATTGAGCAGATTGTTGACAATCTCGCTGGCGCGGAACGTCTGCTTGACGATCTTATCGATGATCGACTGGCGCGGGTCGCCTTCCGGCATCTGCTTGGCCAGCATTTGGATGTAATTCGAAATCACCGCCAGCGGCGTGTTCACTTCATGCGCCACGCCGGCAGCGAGCAGGCCAAGGGAGGTCAGCTTTTCCGTCTGCGTCATTTGCTCTTCCATGCGCTCGCGCTGCGTCACATCGTCAAAGAGCAGCAGCCGTCCAATGCGTTCATTGGACTTGCTGACCAGCGGCGTGATGGAGACGTTCAACGTCAAATGCTTTCCCTGGTGATGGAGTCTCTGTTTATAGATGCCGGTAATGTGTTCCTGGTCGCCGCGGGCGGCAATTTCCTGTGCCAATTCCTCCGGAAGCAGGGAGCTGAGCCTGCGGCCCACCGCGTCGCGGCGCAGGACTCCGAACAGCTGCTCCATGCGCGTGTTCCAGGATTCGACGATGCCCTCCAAATCCACCGCGAGCACGCCCACGTTCAAGGATTCCACGATGTTTTCGCTGAAATCCTTAAGGCGAGCAATTTCCAGCGCTTTCTGTTCAAGAGAGCTGTAAAGTTGGGCGTTATCGAGCGCAACGGCAACATAACCTGCGATGGTTTCCACCAACTCGACATCGTCGCTCGAAAGGAAATCCCCGTCAACCGTTTTGCCAAGGCCGAGAACGGCGACGGTGTGCTCGCGAATGCGGCAGGGAATGAAATAGTTCAGATCCAATTGTTCCAGAGTCCCGCGGACGGAGTCGCTCACGTCTTTCGCCGCACGGGGCGACTCAAAGAAGAGCGCCCCCCGGGCGAACTCGGGCCGGGCCGGATCGAGGAAGCTAAGATCCATGGACCCCGAAAGACGCACGCCCATGGAGCGCGCGAGGCGCATCGTGCCGGGTTGCTCGGGGTCGTCCACGAAAATCGCCAGGCGATCCACCAGCAGCGTTTGCGAGATGCGGTCCATCACCGAACCCAGCATCGGATCAAGGCGCACTTCGTTGGTCAGCGTGCGGCCAAATTCGATCAAGGTGCGGCGGTAGTCGAGCCGGTCGCGGTAAAAGAAGCGATCGAGGCGCGCTTGAATCCATTCGCGGAAGGGCTGAAACAAGAACGCGGCAATGACCATCGCGATCATGCCGCCAACCGGCCCCGTGGCGGGAGCGTGGAAGAAATAAGTGATAAGGGCCACGAGCGAAAAATAAACCGTGGCCACAGCGGCGGTGGCCGCGGTGTATGCCAAGCCGCGCTTGAAAATAATGTCCACGTCCATCAGGCGGTAGCGAATAATGGCATAGGCAAAGCACAGAGGAATGAGTACGAGGCTTACCACAGTGAGCTTCATCCAAACAGGCGGCGCAAGACCGAACAAGGGCGGAAGAATGTATAGGAGCGACACGGGGAGGCTGCCAGCCAGTGTGCCGCCCGTGAGCCACTTGAGCTGCTGCCGAAGAACACCGGAGGGCGCTTCGCGGTAATTCCGGTAGAAGACAACGCCCGCGGCAATGAAGCAAGCCGCGAGATAGGCAAACTCAAGTTTATCCAGCAACAGATAAGCGCCGAGCCACGGCACAAATCCCAAAGCGGCCAGCGCCGTGCTTACATGAACCAGCAGCAAAACCAGGGGCAGGAGATAGACGGCCAGCAGTTTCGCTGTGGCGCGCGCCTTCGATTCGGTCCGTCCAGGAAAGACCAAAGCGAAATGGAGCAACAAGCCGGGCACCAGCAAACGCGCCACGACTTCGGACCAATAAATCTCCCAGTCGAAAGCGTCCAGTTTTCCGCTGAAGTGGAACGACCAAAGGCTGAAAGAAGCCAGGCAAAAAATGTAGAAGTGCACGGCCCGGGGAGCATTCCACCGGCGGACGAAAATGAACAGGCCGATGAACAGGTAAAACAAGCCGACAACGCGAAGGTAATTTTCAATGGCCAAGGGCTTAACAGCAGGAGCGGTCACCAGGGGCGTTTCAAACTCTTCCCCATTGCGGGAGAGCTTGTAGTGGACAATGGTCCAGAGGCCGGCGCGATCTAGCCGCCGAGCCACGTCTGCTGCTCTAGTGATAGAAGCATCGTTAAATGCCAGCAGGATATCGCCAGGGCGAATGGCGGTATGACTGGCGGGAGAATTGGGCTCAATAGACTCGGCTTTGACGCCGTGGTCGGTGTCCAGCCAAATCACGCCATCGTAGACCTGCTCGTAGCGGGAGCGCTGGTCAAAATTCAATAGGGCAAAAATGACCGCCGCCAGCGTGGCGAGCGCCAGCACCACCACTCCGAGACTGACTCGCAGGTTCTGCTTCATGACCGTCAGCAAATCGACAAGCGAAGACTACAATCCGGTAGCAAGCCAATGTCCACTGTTTGTTAGATTAGCACAACGCCAACCCTTGCGTATTCAATAGCATACGGGCGTGGCGGGCCGGCCAGCCCCGGTTCATCCAGTTTCCGGGAGGGTGGATACAGCTTTTGAGAACTTCCGAACTCACTAGAACTGCACGCTCAGCCCGCCCCGAAAGGTCCGGAAGGCGGGGACGAGGACGACGTGGCCATCCCTGCTACTGGTTGAAACATAGCCCTGTGCCAACAAATTGTCGCAGTCTGCGATAGCCTCCCATCTTCCTAAAGCCCATTTTGGTAGCGGCTGGCGAACCATCAGATGGAAATAGGGATCCATCTGATAAAGGGACTCGCCGAAACCATCGAGACGCGAGACCGCCTGACCGCTAATCCACTTGTATCCTGCGTGAACCTTGGTGCCGAACCGCGGCACCTTGGCCGAGATGCCAGCGCCAAGGGAGTGGCGCGGAACCGTCTGCAGCACATCCCGCAGCAGGTTGTCCACGTCATTTACCGGCGCAAGGGTGCTGGCGATGGAATAAAGCGCAGTGAGTTCGGTGTCGCCTTCCAGTTTCTTTCGAAAGGCCACGCGCGCTCCCCACCTGCTGGAGGCGCCGCTGTCATACGCAAATCCCTTCGAGAAATAATCCTGGAAGTAATCGGTGGCGGGCAAAGCGTCATGGCCCAAACCATAGACGGCCGTGTGGCGGTTGTCGTCGTGGAAGCCTGCGAACTGAAGAACGCCGTTCCCGCCCATCTTGCGATTTGCAGCGAGTTCCTCGTGCCAGCCGTTCTGCAACACCGGGCGGCCATCCCGCATGAGCAAAGCCGGGAACGCGTCCAGCTCGTTCAAAGCCGACGCCAGCATGGTGTTCTGTTGGGGATCCGCGGCTTCCAGCGGCCCAAGCGCGGTGGGCATCGAAGCAAAAATCAGCTCGGTATACCAACCTTGAGAAACCTGGTAGTTAAGCTGTGCGCGCGGACGCAGGGAGGAGGCCGTGGCGCCAAGTCCGACCAGAACATATTCGCCGCCGTAGCGCAGCAGCAAGCGATTGCCGAGCGACAGGGCACCGCCTTGATCCAATCGCACACCGCGGAAGTTCGGCCCATCGGGCCCGATCTTGGATTCTCGTAACACCAGCGCCGTGTGCGGGCCTGCGCCGAGAGTGCCGGTCGGTAGCCAAACCGTGGCGATGCCGCCGCCAGGCGCGTATTCGTCATAGCTCATTTGCCCGGCGAAGAGGAGGCTACTCCGCCCTCCGAGTTTCTGGTTGTAAGCCACGGCAGTGGCGGGCGCAGGAGCAATACTGGAGGCAGAAGCAGCCCGGCGCGCTCCGTCTGTGAACTCCATGCGAACGCGCGGCACCTCGGGTCTGTGGTTTTCCCCTCTTAGCGCGGAGAGGGAATTGGATTCGTCCATCCATTCCAGAACCGGCCGCGCCGAGGCCGCGGAGCGCAGCACCCATTTCCAATCATCGGGATTCGTGGGCGCATTCGAAGGCATGCGGCGGAGCTGCTCCAGAGTCGCGTACATGGATTCCAGTTCCACGCGAACCACGGTAGTCAAATTGGGACTCACACGAACGTGTTTTTCGAGGGTGGGAAGAAATCCGGCAAGGGTAACGCGCAAGGTGTACAGGCCGGGGACAAGCTTGTTGCCTTGGAAAATGCCTTGCGTGTTCGTCAGCAGGCTGTGCGGCGCAGCAGCTCCCAAAAATTCAGGAGCCAGCTCGACGCTCGCGCCCATCTGCGGCGTACCCGCCGTATCACGCACCACTCCCGCAAGCTTGCCAAGGACGGGCTTGGCTTGCGCGGCCGCTGGTTTCGCAACGAATGGGGAAACAGCAGCGGTTAGGACCAGGGCCCCCAGGACTCGGAGTCGCCCTTGTTTCACGTCTTTTACCTCCCCGGTGCGGTGCTCGCGGTGGTCTTGACTACTTGCGGCGCCTTCACGGTGAAATCCGCAGTACGCGAAATGGTCTGATTGGAATGCACATCCGTGGCGTCCACTTCCAGCGTGTACTTGCCTGGTGGAAGCGTGGCGAGAGGCAAGAAACGCTCGATGGTGATCTGCTCCCCGGTCTGCTTCAGGTCTTCGGACGTTTCCTTGAACTGCATGCCCGGTACGGGCTCATTTCCCCTCTTAACCGTAAATTGGAAATTCGCGCTGGATTTGTGCGTAGCATCATCCGGCTTCAAGTTGTAAACCTGCATGTAAATGCCGAGACGGTCGGCTGTAGTGAAATCGCCCTCCAGCCGCGGCCGGACCTTAGACGAGCCCAACACAAACTGGCCGGTGCCGATTTGCTTCGCGGGTACCTGCTCGATCTGGTCGGCAAGGATCAACGAGCTGGCTTCGAGCTTGTCGTCCTGATAGCGGGGGACGGCCAGGCGGTTGTTGACCGCGCCGATGTTTCCGCTCTGGACATCTTTCAGCACCAAATCCAGGCGATAGAGTCCCGGACGCAGCGGGACGGCCTTTTGATAAATCGATTGCAACTTCAAGGATTGCTGGAAGAGGCTGTCCGGAAAATCACGACTCACGGAATCCTCAAAAGTCTGCACCACCCGGCCGGTGAGCGTCGTGATGCGTCCGAAAATATTGAGCATTGCGGAGTGAATGCCGTCTTTTGCCTGGAAGGAGAGCTGGCTGTTGGGAATTTGTATGGTGATGGGGACGAGGACCGTGTCGTTGGTGACCTTCAGGTAATCGGTGCGCCAGTTGAAGTGCATCTGATCGCGGACGATGCGCGAGGTCACTACCGCTTCCAAGTCCTTGAACTTGACTTCGGGAGGCTTTTGGACTTTGGCGTAGAGCTCAAGGCGGTTGAACTCGTCCATGCTGGCCGGCGTCCCACCGAGAGAGGTGGGAAGGTTCGTGCCGTCCGAGCGCGTGAAGCGATCCGTCTTCGAAGCCATGCCCATGGATTCCAGCAAGCTCAGACCCGCCCCGGGAACGTGCAAGAGCGCGTCCTTTTCCGAGGGATCCATGGTCAGGTGGTATTCGCCCGAGCCGCTGGGATCGACGAATTCCAGGATAATGTTCTCGCCTATGCCTTCCAGGTAGCGCCAGCGCCAGGTTTCCCATGGGTACGTAGTAGTGGAGCCTCCACCCTCTTCCATCGGTCGGTCGTAGGTGCCGCCGGTCGGGTGCGACTCAATTTCGTCCGGCCGACCCCACATGATGTACATGCGGCCACGATCGGTTTTCCAGCCAGGGATGCCCGAAGCAAAATGTTCGTTCGCGTAAGCAATCCGGCGGTAATGCTCTTCCTTGAAATCGTTGTCCGGGAGGTCGGGATTGCTGCTGCGGCGCAGCCAGAACTGCTCGATAAATTGCTCGCGCTCTTCGTTGGTCTCCAACTGCAGGAAGGCATTGCGCTCTTCGGGAGTAATGATGTACGCCACGTCTTCGTTGAGCCACTGCTTGTAGGCGCTATCGAGTTCCTTCAAGGTGCGCTTCATCTTGCGCTTGGCGTCTTTATCCAGCTTTTTAGGAGCCGGCAGGGCGTTTGGATCCTGTGGGTCTTGCGCCTGTTGGGCCAGAGCTTACGGTTCGTGCTACCCTGGACATGAAGACACCTCAAGCTATAGGACGGTAGGAATTCTACCTCCCCGGCAAGTTCTCCGTCAATCCGCGCAATCGCCACATTTTGTGACACTTGGCCCCGTGTGGCGTTAGACCGCACAAGCAAAGTTTTGGTTGCCTGGCAGTTCTTGACCTGGGGCAATTCGGTGCATCCCAAGGCTGGCCCCACAAAACGCGAAAAGTCCTTTGAAAAAATTTGAAAACGCTAGTTCAACTCAGCGTGGACGGGACGTTAACCCGGCTTGCTTCCACAGTTTCTCCCATTGCCAGATGCCATACATTGCTTCGTGCATGCGATAGCCCAGTTGGCGCGCAAGCATCAGGATTTGACCGCGATGGTGCGCTTCGTGGGAGAACATGTAGGCGAACATGGCTGCGCCGGCGGGCCAAGGTCTGGCCCAACCGTCCCGGCGGAATTGCTTGACGCGGCTGCCGGGACCAGCGAAGGCTTCGGCAAGCATCGCCGAGCAGCGCTCAGCGCTTTCCGCCAACGCCGCGCTAGCCTGTTGCTGCGTGCAGCGGGTGCGATCGAGCTCGGCTGGCAGTTTGAGATGAGGAGCGGAGAGCCTCAGCCACTTGCGGCGGATGTTGTGGATATGGGCGAAGATGGCAGCGATGGTGCGCGCGTTGCGGCCGGGAGGCTTTGCGCGCCAAGCGCGGGGATCGAGATGCTCGAGGATGAGCTGGTTCATGCGGTCGTTGATCGCGTAGGTTTCCAGGAGGGTGTTGCGCAACTCACGCAGAGCCCGCTCGGACTGCAAGGCCATGAAAGCTCCACTGCTGAACAAGGATGGGGAGATTATTGTACGCGCTGCGGCTGGCCGTCGGACCCAACCAGTGCATCGAAGATCGCCAGCACGTGACGGCGATAGTCCACCATGCGCTCAAAGATGTCTTTCAATTGTGGGTCGCGCTCGGCTTCGCGGTGCCACTTGGCGAGGACGGCGCTGGGTACTTCGATGTCCTGGCGCAGCTTGTCGGCGGAATGGCCTCGCAGAAACAGGCCGTAAAAAAACGCCGCCTCGCGCTGCGGATACTCGAGATCCTGCAGCAGGTCGACGGGAACGAATTGTGGCAGCGTGGCCATCAAGAAACAGGCAGTTTACCCAAAAGCGTTTCCGCGTCAAGTAGGACTTACGTTTTCGTGAGGCCTGGCAGGTAACCCTCCCATTTCCCGGAGGTTCCGCCCCTCCAACAGGAAACGCCGGCGCTGAACGGCGTTGCAGGGTGGGCGCTGAAGGCCGTAAGATGCGAGAGGCATGGGGAAGTTACACAATTCGCGGCAGGCCTCCTTTCCGGGCCGCGTGGCACGCCGCTTCTTGCGATTCGGCGCCTTGCGAGGAATGCGTTCCATCGAAATCGATCCGGAAGCGTTCCGCCGCCGGCTTGCGGAAAAACATGGCTTGTGGGTCCCGAATTTCGCGCGGATGAAGGACGTTCCGATCGAACATTTGGACGCCATCGCCGCAGCGTTGATCCGCGATGCGGAGCGGTTGGCGCTCGTCGAGGGCGCGGGATTCGGCCTGGGCGGCATGATTACCTTTCTTCCGGACGCCTGCTTCCTGACCATCATTACGCTGCGCCTGATTCAGCGCCTGGCGTTGCTCTACGGATTCGAGACACGCGAAGCCGACCAGCGGATAGAAATGTGGAAAGCGGCTGCGGCGGCGTCCGGAATTGATTACGGCAGGGATTTGGCCGGGAAACAAATGTGCGAGAAAATCGCGCCGCGTGTGGCGCAGCGTCTCGCGGCCAAGCTCGGAACGGAGACCGCGGAGAAGTGGGTTGGACGGCTGGTTCCTTTGGCGGGCTCGGCCATTGGCGGGGCGCTGAATTTTTCATTTGTGCGCGGCTGGGGCCGGCGCGTGCAACGCCATTTGCGCGCAAGGCATCTCGAAGCAAGAGCGTCCGCGGCGCGAGCGTCGCAAGCGTATACCGCTCCGTAGAGTGCGCTCATTCAGATAGAGTTTGGTGTTTTCAAAAGCTCCAGTCGCAAGAATTCTGGGAGGTGAGTATGCAAGGCATTGCGAAAGTCGGGGGCGCGGCAGTTCTCTTTGGCGTGGCTTTGGCGCTCACTTTTGTACCATTGACGGCGACTTCCAGCTCGTCCGAGGAGCAAGAAGCAGCGCAGCAGGCAACGGACAACGATATCCCGGCGTATCACGCGCAAGCTCCTAAGGGTGAGCTGCCGGAAACGATGAAGCCCGAACATTTTTCCGATCCATTGGTGCAAAACGCGTATGCCGTTGCTGCGAAGATTAAGAAGACGCTCTACCAGCAGCCTTGCTATTGCCATTGCGATCGCAGCAAAGGCCACACCAGTTTGCTCGATTGTTTCGCCAGCGAGCACGGTTCCGGATGCGGCACTTGCATCTACGAAGATCTGTACAGCTACGAACAGGTACACAAAGGCAAAACCGCGGCGCAAATTCGCGCCGGAATCATCAACGGTGATTGGAAGTCCGTGGACGCCGCGAAATACCGTCAGCCTCTGCCAGCGAAGTGACCTCCCGCTTTCTCAAACAACTGGCACCAAACTGCCGCTCTCCGCGCACGGAATGAGCAGGTTCGATGTTGCGCGGGGAATGACTTATTTTTCCTCCTCGGCGGATGAGGGCGTGCGGAAGGCCCGAAGAGCGGAATAGCCAAGAAGCACTACGGCCACACCCAGGGCAATCCACAACAAGTTGGGATGACGCTCCGAAAAGGGGCGAGGATCGGCGTAATTGGCGGTGTCTTCTTCGGGTCCCAGGCCAGGGTGGTACATCGCCTGGAGCGCCGGAATCTGCAGTGTGCGTGCCAAGTCGTATTGCGGCGCGTGGGCCCGCGCGTTGCTGTAAATCAAACGATAAGAGCGGTTCGGTTCGGGATGGAAGAGCACAAACCGCAGCGGCATGGCCACCGAAAGACGGACCCCGGAAAGCGGTGCGTCGTTGCCGTTGAGCACCTCCACGCGCCAGTAACGCGGCCCCCACAACTCGTAGGATTGCGCCGCCAGGGATTCCTCGGTTTTGCCTCCCGCCACATAGCGGTGGATTTCCCCGCCCCCTGCAAACTGCCATTCGTTCTGATCGTTGCTTGTGAGGATGCGGACAGCACGATAAAACTCCGGCTGGCTGGTTTCAAATTTGAACTTCGCCACGGGAACATTGCTGCTGCCGAGGTCGACGGTCCATTGCGTCTGCGAACCTTCACCGGCCGTGTCCGGATCTAGCGAGGCGAAAAGTGGAGCCGGCTCAGCGGGACGCGCAGTTTTCGTTTCGGGGGAAGAAAAGACTTCGATGTCTGACACCTGAAACGAGTGGCCGGCCTCCTGGATGCGCACGCGTAGGTAACGCGCGTTGTTTTCTGAATAGCGTATAGTCTGGTTGCCTTCCAGATTGTCTTTGCGAAATCGCGAAATGGGCGCGTGCGAGTTGACCATGCGCCAGACGTGCGCGTCGTCGCTCGCGGCCACCTGCACCCAATTGATGAAATCGGACTCCGTGGTCTGCACGCGAAAATTATTGTGAAATCTCGGACGTTCCCCCAGGTCGACAATCACCTGCGTGAACTGGCCGGGGACGAAACTGTTTTCTCGAAGCGTGGTGGGAAGTCTCACAGGTGCCGGGGGCGGTGCGATTTCGGAGCGGAGCTCGTAAGGAAGCTGCTGGCCTGAATCGTCAATGATGCGAAGATCCGCGAGCTGGTTCTCCGAGTGTGAGAACACTTGGCGGTCCAGCGTGATGTAGTTCAGCGTGTCCGCGCGCGGCGATTCAATGGGCCGCGAATACCGCCAAGGACGCCACGCGGAGGGCAGATCGATGGCCATGGCGGCTGCACCGAGCGTGGCCAACAAGAGTGGGAAGCAAAAGAATCTTCGATTCATTTTTCGCGTCATTTTCCGCTTATTTTTCTGACCATTTCTCATTCAAGCTTTGTTTTGCAAAGAACGCTCGCGAGCCACTTTGCGTTGATAGAGAAACGAAACGACGAGCAAAACCAGCCCAAGGATGAAGAACGAGACGATGCGGTAAAAGCGCTCGAGATACGAGCTGTCATAAATGAACACTTTGATGACCACTAGGCCAAAGAGCAAGAGGGCCTGCCAGCGAAGCAGTGGAGCTTTGCGCTGGATGCCGAACCCGATCAAAGCGGAAGCGTAGGCCGTCCAGAGTAGAGAAAGAGCAAGATGCTGGGCCAGGCCGGAGTCGATTCCCAGGCCGGACGGTCGGCCGAAATAATCCCACAGCTCGAGAGAAAGGGCGAACAGGGCGAAGAAGTTGGTTGCCACAGAAAGAAAGGCGAGCAGACCGTGTTCCTCCGAGGAGACGGAGGGAAGTCTTTCCCGAGCGGAATAAAGTACCGCAGCAAGACAGGCGATGAGAACCAGGTAGGTCGCAAATCTTTCGTTGAGCAGGAACTGCGGGGCGGGCAGAGGGAAGGCGAGCAGGCGCACGGCGGAGATCGCAAGCAAAAGATAACCGGCGCCACGCAAGCCCGCGAGCGCGGAGCGGAAACCCGTCCAGACAAGCACGGCGCCCTCCACGGCAAACGCGAGGGTAATCCATTTGCCATCCAGGCGGAGAGGAATCGCCAGGGTAGCGAACGTGAGTGCCACACCGGCGTACAGAAATCGCATCAAAGGTGACTCGCCGGATTTTGGCGGTGGAATCACTCGCGCTACCGTGACGTGTCCAGCGGATAGGGCGAGAGCCAGCAGCGTCAGCGGCCAGCGGTCTTTCGGCCACAGCATGACGTACAGAGCGGCAAAGTAGGCAAAAGGATTGGCAAGAACCAACAAGAAATCAATTTCGTTCACGCTGGATGACTTGACCGCGCGCAGAATGGGCAAAACCGCGTAAAGAAGCAAGAAAAGCGTGGCGAAGATCAGCGTGCGTCCGAGTTTCGCAGGTTGATAAAACTTTTCGTACCAGCCCCAGAAATAGATGATGCTGAACACGAAAGAAACGGGCGTGAGGGCGCGCCAATTGCGGCGAAGTTCAATGACCAAAAGTCCGAGACCGAGCATCAGGAGGTAGCTGAAGAGAACGACCTGTTCGTCTTTGCCGCTGCTGACCAGGAGGGGCGTGAGAAACCCGCCCACCAGGGAAAGAAGAGCAATGCGCTGGGAATTTCTGCCGAGCGCCACGGCGGCCGTGCCCGCGGTGACCAAAAACATTGCGTAAAAACCGACATCCCGCGTGTACAAGGTGTAGTATTGGCAGCCCGCCCAGAAAGAAAGGTACATAACCGCGGCGCCAAGCCCTGCGATTCCCTCGGAAAAATAAGAGTAGCCGCGGCTCAGGAGCCATTGGCTCCACGGCAGCATGGCTGCGCCAAGGACGATGCCGATGGCCACGCGGCCGCGGGGGCCAATCCAGTCGTTGTCAAAGGCATATTTCAGAAAGAAAGTCGTGGCGCCAATCAAGGCCACAATGCCGATGCGATTTAGCCACCGGCCACCAATGACCGTTTCCCAATCCAAGGAGGAAGTGGATTTGGATTGCGAGGCATAAAGTGGAGGAGCCGCGAAGATGCTCGGCTGCGGAGGATGCGCAGCAAACTCGTGCGGCTTAGGTGTTTCCGGGAGAGGCCCGCGCGATCCCAGAGCGGTTGGCGCAGGCGGCGGGGGTGGGCTCTGTGGAGGAGTTGACACCGGAGCGGCCGGGGATACAACCGGTTTCGGCGGCGCTGCGGCAGGCGGCTGGCCGGAGGAGAGCGTTTTTTCCATCGCCGCGAGTTGCCGTTCCAGTGTGGAGAGCCGGTCGGAGACTTTGTCGAGCGGGAATGTGCGCAGTTGCTCTGACAATCTCTGGACGCGAACGAAGGCGGAGATCGCGAGAATGGGCGTGATGATGACCAGAGCGACCGCGAGGAAGATGAGAAATTCCATGATGGTCGATCCGCGAAAGGACGAATTAGAACACAGCTACGGACTCCAAACAACGGCGTTATCTTGAAAACTGTCTTGTCACTCTGCGGGGCAATCCGTACACTAGATTCATCCCAGCCAACAATAGGAGGAAGAATGCATTCTCGCCTCAAGTGGAGTGTGTGTCTGCTGGGAATCGCTGCTTTGTTCGTGGCGGCAGAGCCCCCGGCACGGGCGCAGGACCAGCAGCACGTCGTGTCTCTGAGCGATTTGAGCAAAGACGCGGCGCGTCCGGCTCAGACCCGTCAAGCCAATGAAGAAGCTGTACGAACATTGCTTTCTTCCGACCAGGGCCAAAAGGCGCTGAAATCCGCCAAGCTCGATTACCAGAAGATAAACCAAGCCATTGGCCAATTGAGCGACGAAGACGTCGCCAAACTGGCGGAGCGTTCCCGGCAAGCGCAAGCCGACTTTGCCGCCGGACGCATCTCTGACCGCGACCTGCTTTGGATCATTGTGATTGCGCTCGGCATCATCGTCCTCGCGCTGGTGCTGCGCTGATTCCGTGGAGTTCTTCGCTACGCTCTGGAGGCAGGCCACTCTCGGTTTGTTCCTGACGCTGTTCATGGGGCGCGCCCTGCACGCCGCGCCTCAGGCCAGTGCGGGGGTTTGGCTCGACGTGCCCTTCGTCGAGCAAAGCCAGGATGGCTGTGGGTCCGCGGCCATTTCCATGATTCTGCAGTATTGGAACGCGCATGGCATGCAAATCGGTGCGCCGCGCGTCGGTGCCGCTGCCATTCAGAGGCGACTCTACTCGCGCAAAGCCCGCGGCATCTTCTCTTCGGACATGCAGAGTTACCTCAAAGCTTCTGGCTTCCTGGTTTTTGCGTTGGCTGGAAGTTGGATCGATTTAGAAGAAAATCTGAAGCAGGGACGCCCGCTGATTGTGAGTATTCAGCCGGGCAGCGCGAGCGCGCCGCTGCACTATGTTGTGGTCACAGGTATCGACTGGCAACGCGACGCGGTTTTCATCCACGACCCCGCCCGTGGCAAACTGCTTCGCGTCGAACGGGCAGACTTCGAAAAGCAATGGCGGTCCAACCGCAATTGGATGTTGCTGGCGGTCCCCGAAAAGGCGGCGTGATCCGCTTCTTACTTGCGTCGCTTGCGTTGTTTTTTCTTTGCGTTGCCGGTTTTTCTCAAGATCGCAGTTCAGAGCCAGCGCGCCTTGCGGCGGCGCAGAGTGCCTTTGATGGCGGACATTGGGATGAAGCTGCGCGGCTTGCTCAGGGTCCCGCGGACGAGTCAGCTGATTTCGATTTTCTGCGAGGGATGGCATTTTCACGCCTGACGAAATGGGATGAGGCGAAACTGGCGTTCGAGGCAGGCGCGCGAAAGTCGCCTCACGATGCGCGGTTCCCGGTAGAGTTGGCGGGCATCGCCTACAGACACAATAATCTCCGCCTCGCCAAGAAACGCCTGCACGCAGCGCTACTGTTGAATCCGCGCGATGCCTACACGCATGAGTTTCTCGCCACGATTTATTTTCTTGACGGAAACCTCGAAGCCGCTCTGAAGTATTGGAATTTCGAAGACAAGCCGCGGCTGCGAAGTGTTGGTTTCGTGCCACCGTTGCAATTGTCCGAGCCGCTCCGCAGCCGCGCCTTGGCTTTCAATGCCCCGCAGGTTCTGACCGGAAACGCATTACACACTACGGAATCGCGGTTAGAAAACCTGGGCATTTTTTTCAGCCGCCGGATCGAACTAACGCCCGCGCAATCCGGGAATTATGATCTCACGCTGCACCTGGCGCAGAGAAATCTCCGGGGCCATTCGAAGGCCGAAGGAATAATCTCTGTTTTGAGCGGATTGCCCTACGCGACCGTTTATCCCGAACTCTACAATCTGGGCCACGGCGCCATTAACCTGACCTCGCTCGTGCGGTGGGATGCGCAGAAGCGCCGCGTCTTCGCCGATCTTTCTCTGCCGGCTTACGACAACCCAAGTCTGCGTTTGCGTCTTTACACGGATGCCCGCAATGAGAATTGGAACTTGTCGCAAACTTTCCTTGGTGCGGGGACTCCGCTGACCGACTTGAACCTGCGGGGGATTGTAGCGGGCGCTGAATTTCGCAAAATTGCGAATGGCCGCTGGAGTTGGTGCGCCGGCGCCGACGCTGCCAATCGCAAATTTCGCACTCTAAGCAGTCCACTTTCGCCAGCGCAGCGCACGTTTTTCACCGGAGGAAACTCGCTCGCTGGCTGGCTAAGTGCCGAAAGGACTTTGGCGCGCATTCCCGAGCGCCGCTTTACGTTAGGCTCCTCCGTGAAGGCTAGGGCGGGGCGCGAATTTGCAAACGCGCTAGGGCCCTTCGCAACCCTCCGAGGATCGCTGAACGCGCACTGGTTCCCGCGAGCCAAAGGAGACGATTACGCGATGCGCGCCCAGGTACGCGCGGGCGCAGCCGCCGGTAAATTGTCGCTCGACGAACTTTTCCAATTGGGCGTGGAACGTGATAACGATCTGTGGCTCCGCGGCCATGCCGGAACGACCGATGGCCGAAAAGGAGCCGCGCCGCTCGGACGGCGTTACTTTCTGGCGAATTGGGAGATGGACAAAAACGTTTACGGAAATGGTCTCTTGAGCATGAAACTCGGGCCATTTTTCGACAACGGCGCCATCGCGGATTCCTCCGGGTTTTTTGGTTCGCGGAACTGGCTGTGGGATTCCGGCGTGCAGTGCAAAGTAAGTCTTTTGGGCGGAGTCACCGCGGTCTTTTCCTATGGGCGCAATCTGCGAGGCGGAAAAGGAGTTTTCTACGGAACCGTCTTGCGTTCCGGCAAATAGTCTTGAAAAAAGTCGATCAGGCGTTGCCCGAGTTTTTAGACTCAGAAGTGAATGACGGCTCCGCCGGCAAACAGGAAATGGTCTTGCGTTTGATGAAAGAATCTCGTGCCAACGTAATCGCCTTCCGCACGGAAGGAAAGGTGCGGGTTCCAGCGATAATCCGCCCCGCCGCCGGCCATGAGGGAATACGAGTTGCGGCCGCCAACCGACGTCTGCGGACCTTGGTGAGCGCCGCCAAAAATCCCATGCAGCCACGGCTCCCATCGCCTCTGGCGCCAAGCTACCTTGGGGCCCCCGCCGTAGACGGCTATTTTCCCATCCTGACCTCCGTTACCGACGGGCGCGCCAAAGGCGGCGGTCAGGTCCCCCTCCACCCCTAGCCACTCGTTCAAGAAGTAAGTAACCGTCGTCTTTACTCCGAATTCGTTGGAATTGTAAACCGAGGAGCGGAAGCGAAACCAAACGAAGGCCAGGCTGAGTTGCCAGCGATAATCCTCCCGCCCTCCATAAACAAAGCGGGGCTCGGGGGAAGACGCAGCCGGCTTGGCAGGTTCGGGCTCCGCCAGCAAAGCGGTGCTCAGGTTCGGAGGCGAGAAGGTGGGCGCTCGAGTTGCATGCGGGTGGGAGAAGGAATCAGCGACGGCAAGAAAATTCGGAAGCGTAACCTTCGCTGCGGAGGTCGCGGAGAAATCCGGCCCGGCATTGTCCGTGTTGAAAGGCGGCTCCGCCACGCTGACTTGCGCTTGCGATGCACTGACGCTCCCAAGCAGCAAGCATGCACACACCCATAGCCTCTTCCTCATTCGCCTCTCCGAGGGCTGCCCACACGCATTTCAGCCACCCCGCTACGGTAAACAAGACCAGGGGCGTTTGTCTACGCTCTTTCGCTGCTAGGTCTAGACTTTTGCACTTTAGGCCACCACTTTAGCCCATTCCACAAGGGGTTTCAGGATTTTTCGCGTAGGCGCATCCAATCTGGGG
>QHYJ01000177.1 GCA_003223255.1 Acidobacteriota bacterium
CGCGGATAGTAATGGTCTTCATGTGACTCATTGTGTCACATCGGATGGAGTCCAGTCAACCGTACAAACCCCCGAAGGAGGTGAGCCAGCGACGCGCGCCCAAGGGGACGATTTTAGAACCTTTCTCGTCGATTTTGTGGCAGCGTTGCCGCAGGGTGAAATCTCGAACTACCTTAGCCAGTGAAAGGTAGCTAGCTCCGAGAAAACCCAGCCCGACAAGAACGCATAAGTCCACGCACCCCGCCGTCTGAACACCGCGAGGCAAACGAAGACGATAAATGTCGCCAGCTGTAAGTAGTAATTCCCGAGCAAATGGGACAGCCTGAACAACCAACCGACAATCCCTGGTACGTTCCCCGGTCCGGGGTCAAGGACTGATGGGATGAGGCTTGGGCCAAACAAGGGACATCGTACAGGAGAGGAGTGCCCCCACGACAAACTGCGTAAAGGCGCCTCCGCGACTCTCCCAGGCGCTTTGCTTCTGCTCACTCATGCATCGGATTCCTCTAGCAGGTTGAATGAGAAGGTGTTGAGCAATCGAGTTCTAAACAGATATGAGGCTATCGCCAGAATGCAAAGGGGAATGAAAGTGGCGCGCCCTGAGAGACGATTTTCGAACTTTTCTGTATTGCGAGGCGGAAGGGCAACTGTCGGCCCTTCCGATACTGATGACCGGGTATCGTCAGTGAGGCGGTTGAAGTGCCCACAGCTGCGCCGGTGATGAGGGTCGTGGCTGTGATCCAGTACGTCCCTGGGCACACCGAGAGGCCGGATCTGTCCCGGCCCCTCTTGATCGAGAGCAGCGGAATCGGGCTGTCCTGTTTCGGTGCTTCAGAGAAGGTTTCCACCTGATCTTTCACGCCGTGCCTTACGCACCGATCCGATCTCCGCCAGCAGATCGGCCAGACCTAGGGTCTCGCCCCGGATACACGACATAGAGGGGCGAGAGTTCGAGATCATCGAGCGCGATGCGCATCGAACGTGTCATCCGTGGCGCGTCGGCATATTTGACTTCGAAGCCGACGCGCTTGCCCTTCACGGTTAAGAGCAAGTCGAGTTCCGCTCCGGCCTGGGTGCCCCAATAGTATCCGTCGCGGATTCCGGTCAGACTCAGAATCTGCTCGATCACAAATCCTTCCCAGGAAGCGCCAAGCTTGGGATGTGATTCGAGGGCATCAAAGGATTCCGTGCCCAGGAGCGAGTGAAGTACGCCTGAATCCCGAACGTAGAGCTTGGGCGATTTGATTTCACGCTTCCCCAGGTTCTCGAACCACGGCCGCAGTTCGCGAACCACCAACGCCCCGACCAGAACGTCTGCGTGCCGCCGGATCGTGGTGTGCGCCTCGCCCAGAGAACGCCCGATCTCCGAGGCGTTCCACACTTGCCCATGATAATGAGCCAGCATCGTCCACAGGCGGCGCAGCGCACGCGGCGAAACATCAATGCCAAAAGTACGCAGGTCGCGTTCGAGGAACGTGCGGATGAAGTCGCGGCGCCAGGCGGCGCTTTCCTTCTCGCTGCGCGCGAGAAAGGAACGAGGGAATCCGCCCCTAAGCCACAGCCTGCGCATTGCCTTCGCGCCGACTTCGTGCAGCCCAAAACCGCTCATATCCACGAAGGCAACTCTTCCGGCGAGCGACTCGGAGCTCACCCGAACGAGCTCGGGAGAAGCACTTCCCAGCAGGAGGAATCGGGCCGCCGGGCGAGGCCGGTCAGCCTAGGCATTCTTGTATTACGAGCACACGAAGCTCAACATGCAAGGAAGAACAGTTTATTAAAATTACCGATTCGGTAGCTTTGCTATTAGACGGCTGCAGCCTTGGGCGGACGCCGTATAGGCCCAACCGGAATCATAAAGCGCGGAAAGCAGGGCCTTCTGCCCCGGCTCATCGAGCCACGCGTCCCAGCTTCCGGCGTTGAACTCGAGATCCTCGAAGTCGAGCTGCTTGCCAAGATCGATGAAGTCCGAAGAGGGCAGCTTGCCGAACCCATGGACAACGCGGCCGGCTTTCCCTTCCGGGATCGCCCTTCAAACGCTGCCGCAAACAAAGCCACAAGGCCGTCCAACCCTGAATGGGAGGCGAAGCTGGTCCGCGACACGCGAAAGGGGGCGAACCGCTGGACCAATTCGAAAAAGCCGTGGCGTGCTGCTTCCCGCAAACGCTCGAACTCGTGGTTCCAATAAGCATCGCTGGACTTACCGGGCTCGTAGCTGGATTCTTGCTCGTTCGGCCGGATGATTTCCGCAGCAACCAGAAATCGGCTCGTCGCTTCGAGTAAGTATTGGTCGAAGTTTGCTTCCTTGCAGATCCGGTTCACTTCTGTCATGTTGCGGAAGCCGTCAGTCTTGGGCGCAATCCGTCCCGAAAGAAGCATGGCCGCAACAGCGCGGAGCCAGTACTGGCCAATCTACCGCTAGAACGGTGGATTCTAGAAGTGCGACCCAAGTGTATACGAGAAGACCCGATTGCTCGGTCCGCTTCCGTTTGCCTCGCCGGGCAGTGCCTTGAAGAACGGCACGAAACGTCGGTAGCTGCGAGGCGGATCCTTGGAAGCTGTCCAGAAACGAGGTTATCGGGAATTTGAGCTGAATCGGGAGATTATTCTGGCTTGCAGCCAGGATCACCGCGGGACCGTTCACTTACTACGCAGTGATTTTACAAAGGACGAGCGGTCGCCTGTAGGCTACGCGTAGGACGGTCAGAGCGCGGGGCAGGTTCAAACTTAATTTGTGTAAATCTTCAATAAAACAAAACGTTCGCGTAGTCTATTGAAGAGGCCAAAGACAACAACATTGCGGGTACCTAATCACTCATATCGCCTATCGGAATGGGAGTGAAAGAACCAAATAAGAGGCCTGAGGACGAGCGGCAAGGGCGGCTGCGAGTAGCGCGGCGACTTGTCGTTAAGGTCGGCACATCAACCGTAACCGGCCCACAAGGCGAACTGTGCAACGAGCGTGTCGAACCAATCGTTGGTTCCACGGCCCGATTGATGGCTGACGGTCGGCAAGTAGTGCTCGTTTCCTCGGGAGCGATTGGGCTGGGCAGAAATTTGCTAGGGCTTCACCATTCGCGGCTCCACGATATGGTGACGAAGCAGGCGTGCGCCGCTGTTGGTCAGAGCTTGTTGATGGAAGCTTACAAGAATCTGTTTGCTGCTTGGGGCGTCAGAGTCGCTCAAGTATTGCTTACGGAGGAGGACTTTACCAATTGGGGACGATACACGAATCTCCGGCGAACCATCGAAAGGCTGCTGGGACTCAAAGTCCTGCCGATCGTCAATGAAAACGATACGGTCTCTACGAGAGAGCTCGAATCTGTCGCCTCGAGGACAAGAAACGTGCCCTTCAGCGATAACGATCGGCTAGCTGCATTGGTGATGAGCGGATTGGAAGCCGACGCGCTCGTCCTGTTGACGAATGTGGATGGCTTGTTGGCGAGAAGTGTTTCGGAAACGGGCGGAACGTCTAATAAGAGAGCATTGTCCGAAGTCATCCCGCTCATTGAGGAAGTCACAGCGGAGCTGAAAAACCTGGCGGCTGGCCCGTCCCCAAGCGGCCGCGGAGGGATGATAACAAAGCTCGAAGCGGCGGAAATCGCAATGAACTGCGGTGGAACTGCCGTGATTGCACCGCATTTTTGCCTGCCAAACGGATCAGAGGAAAACGGAGGTGGATTGCTTACGCTGCCGAGGTGCGGGGGCGAGCAGTCGTGGATCAAGGAGCGCAACGGGCAATCACACAGGGAAAAGCGAGCTTGCTTGTTTCAGGCGTTGTTCGGATCGACAGACCATTCTCCCCGATGGATGTTGTCAGCGTTGTCGATCGCAACGGGAATGAGTTCGCGCGCGGCATCGCTGATTGCGCGAGCCACGATGTCGAAGATGGAGTTGCAAAGGAAAATCCTCGATCGGCCAAGGGACGGCGGGCGTCGCGTGTTCTCATCAGACGCGATAACATTGTTTTGTTGCAGGGATCATGACCTACGTTTCCCAACAACGCCCACAATTGGCTGCCGCTGAGCTGGCCGGCCGGGCACGAGCAGCCTCCCGGGCGCTCGCTAAACTCCCGAATCAGGCTCGAAGCGCGGCATTGATCGCTGTCGCCAAGGGCATTGAAGACAACGCAAGGGAAATCCTAGAAGCGAATGAGAACGATCGCCGCGTTGCCGAGGCTGCTGTCGCAGCCGGAGTGATGTCATCTGCAATGTTTGCGCGCCTTCAAGTAACCAAGAATGGGATCTTCGAAATGGCAACACGTGTTCGCGATGTGGCTAGATTGCCCGATCCACTTGGCCGCCGCTTAGCCGTGACGGAGCTCGATAATGGGCTGGTGCTTTGCAAGGAGTCGTGTCCGCTGGGGGTTATTGGAATTGTTTTTGAATCCCGGCCCGACGTAGTGCCGCAGGTAGCTGCACTAGCCCTGAAGTCAGGCAACTCTGTCCTTCTCAAGGGCGGGAGAGAAGCGGCGCACACCAATCAAGCCCTAGTTGCGACCTGGCGCGAGTGTCTTGCCGCGTTTACTTCTGCTCCTGTGGATTCGATTCACCTGCTTCAGACCCGTGCCGACGTAAAGGAGCTGTTAACATTGGAGGGTGAGGTGGACCTCATTATTCCAAGAGGGGGCCGCGAGTTGGTCCGATTTGTGGCTCAGAACACTCGCATCCCGGTCCTGGGACATGGCGAAGGAATCTGTCACGTTTATGTGGACCGCAACGCTAACATCGAGAAAGCCCTGAGAATCACTCTCGACTCCAAAGTTCAATACCCTGCGGCCTGTAATGCAGCGGAAACGCTGCTTATCCACCAGGACATTGCTAGCGAGTTCTTGCCACGAGTGTTCTCGAAATTGAGGGACGCCGGAGTGGAGGTACGTGGCTGTTCGAGAAGCGTTGCCCTGGTGTCGAAACCGGACATTCTCCCCGCAAGCGAGGATGACTGGGCAACGGAATATGCGGATTTGATTCTGTCGGTCAAGATCGTTGCCGACCTTGATGACGCCATAGGGCACATTCAACGGTATGGTTCCGGTCACACGGAAACGATCGTTACAGAAGATCATGAAGCCGCAAAGAGATTCATGGATGATGTCGATGCGGCGGGCGTCTATCACAACGCCTCAACGCGGTTCGCCGACGGGTTCCGATATGGGCTAGGAGCCGAGCTTGGCATAAGCACCAGCAAGCTCCACGCACGCGGCCCCGTGGGTTTGGAAGGCCTCACCACTTACAAGTACAAGCTCTTTGGTGACGGGCAAATTGTGGCCGACTACTCTTCAGGTGGACGCGCATTCAAACACAGGCCCCTCACCTGATGTCATCGATCATCTGAA
>QHYJ01000178.1 GCA_003223255.1 Acidobacteriota bacterium
GGATCATCAGCAGTTCGCGCCATTTCGGAAGGATAGATTCGCGGGTAAGAAGTTCGCGGAAGACGATCCCGTAGCGGCGCAGAAACATCCCGCAAGTTCTATAAAGGGAGAAGTCAAGAAAAAACATTCCCCCCGGCCGGACTTTTTCTGCTTCTCAGCCCCCTTAATCGAGCGAGATCTGTTCTGACCTGCCGCGCCATGTGCTCGGTTGCGGGGAAGTGCAACCCCGTGGTTTGGGTTTTGTCTACTAGCGGTTTTCATCGCCTCTTGGCGACGAAGCCTGGCAGTTCCGAAACCAGCAAAGCAGAACGGCGCTCAGGTGGCGACCATAATTCTATCCGGGACTCATGGCCCATAGATTCTTGGCTGCGAATTCATGAACAGAACCACTTTAACAAATTTGGGGTAGACCGACGCAATGTAACATTTGTTACTTCGTGGTTCGGAAGTTCGTTGGGATTTCAAGGGCGAAGCCCTTGGCTAGCTTTTTCTGGTTATGCAGATGTGGAGTTCGTATTCGGCCGCTCGAGGATGGAGATCATTTTCAACTTCTGCTCTCTATTGTAACCGGTGTCTCGAATCACCAACTGTGTCGTATCTTTCTCCTGGACCGTAGTGCAATTGCGGCTATTCGTACATCGGTCGGACCCGCGAGTCCTCAATCGCTGAACACTACAGAATGACCATCGGCGTCTTGTAGGTCTTCTGCGACCGGGGATTTCAGTTCTTGTCGGTTGTGGAACAGGCGCGATTACAGCTGGTATTGCCGAAAAAGTTGGCTGTGGTGCACAAAAATTCCGTCCAGCCGTTTTCAACGCAATGCAACGTTGTTACATTCTAATCGCCTGGCTAGCGATGCTTCCATTTGCGCTTCTTGTAGGTCGCTGATTTTAAACGCATTCACACCGGATAGTCTAGCAACTGCCACCCCTTTCGGGGCGGTTAGTTATATGACACTGAAACTCGATCCTGACGCCTATTGATTCCACAAGACTTAACGTCGAGTTTCTGAGGTATTCTATTTCCTGCTTCCGTTTCTATTGTTTCCAATAAACTGGGGAACCTGCTTCTCGTTCAAAGCTAACTCCAAGGGCCTCAACATCTCTCAGACGGATCTTCCTTGGCGATTCGGTCGCGATTTTGCTGCTAACTTTCTGATGTCGCAGCTTTTGTTGTTCTCCGCAGGGCGGAGAGTGTTGCCTACGTGGTGGCGGGAAGCGAGACGCCCAAGGCTGTCAGGATCCGCTGTTGATTAGCCGTGGGCTGTGGCAGTTTTGTCACGGTCGTTTTCTCGTCGATCTTGTACTGCAACAGGCACAGACTGTGGAGCGCCCGCAGCGCATCCGGCAGCGTGATCGCGTGCGGGTTGCTGTCCGTGGTGCCGAATTTCTCTCGCAGCCGCCGCTCCATCTCCCGGCTCAGTTTCAGTGCCAGCAAGCAGCAGAAGACGTGGCCGCGCGTGCGACTTTCCTTGCGCACAAACACCGGCCGCACTTCTAGCAATCCCGTCTTCAGGGCGCGAAAATCGCGTTCCACCTTTTGCAAACTCACGTAGCTGTCGTGCACTTCTTGCGCACCCATATTCTGTTTCAAGACATCCGTGGTTACCACATAGCAGCCTGCGAGCTCGAGAGCTCTTTCGATGGCCTTCTCTTGGCGCTCCCACACCAGCCGGCGGCCCTCCAGCTTCCACCCCACCAACCCCGTGAGCTTGTGCCGTTCCGCCCACGCTTGCAGCTTTCGCTGCCCCGCTTCCGGCTGGCAGCGCGGCTTGTTCTGGACCTCCTCATTGCGCGCCGCGATCTTTCTTCCCAGCTTCTCGAACTTGTCCTCCATCCGATGCCGTTCGCGCTCCGCCTCGCTCGGATTCTTCCGCAGGATGTAGCGCACCCCTTGGTCTTCCACCTCGCAGACCTGTTCGTTGAACAACTCCAGCTGCAAAACCTTCTGGCCCAGCAGACGGCGGATCTGCGGATCGGTCAGCGCTGTGATGTAGCGTAGATGGGCTTCGTGTAGCGCCGTGATCCCCTTGCTCTTCACCATCCCCCGGTCACCCACAAAGATAAATTCCTGCACCTGGAATTGCTCTTGGAGGATCTGGATTTGATCAACGACCGTCACCGGATCCGCGGTGTTGCCCGCAAACACGCGCGCCGCCAGCGGCTCCCCTTCCGCGTCGGTCAGCAGGCCCAGGACGATTTGCAATTTCCCCTTTTTGCCATCGCGGTTGTAGCCGAACTCTCCCAGCGCGTTCCGCTCCCCTTCCAGATAACTGCTGGTCACATCGTAGAGAAACAGCCGCGGGGGCGCACCTTTCCGGCGCAGGTAGATCCGAAACAGCTCTTGTTCGATCTTCTTCTGGCGGGCACAAAGATCGTCCAGCGCCGCGTAGAGATCGTCTTCCTCGAACGAGTCCAGACCGAGGACTTCGCTGACCGCATGATCCTGGGCCCAACGCACGGCCGATAAACGGGAGCCCTGATGGGCCACACGGGCCAGGATCAGAAACAGGCCCAGCTTGGCTATCCGTGTGCGGCCCAGGGCACCGCTCATCCCGAGGGCCTCGGCGATTTGTTTCAAGACAAAGAGCACGCCGAAGATGGGGCCCAGGGCCGCTTCGGAAGGTGCAGCCTGATCGAAATCACCGCGCAGAGCGCGGCGGAGCGCCTGGATGCGAGCGGGGTTCCAATGGGAGAGATTGGCGAGAGTGCGATTTTTCACTTTGCCGTTTTCGCGGAAGGATTCGCGGAGGAGGATGGCGGGGGGCGACTTGCGGTTGGGGATGGTGGAGATGTACATACCTACGTATTTATCATATAAATTCGCTATGTCAACGGAAAAAGTAATATCACATGACTACAATATTGAACCCAAAAGGAACCTAACCCCCGAAGCAATCGCTACTTACCTGAATTTATGGAAAGGAAGATCCGTCAGAAATGCACGGTTCATGCACGGTAGCACACCTGCTTTTGTCAATATCTTCGGTCTAAAGCGGGTGATAGGCGATGTGCCATAGGTACCGCGGATCAAGGGATGATTGAGGGACGAATCCGACGATGAATCCTGTAGACAGCGAAATCTTTCTTGTCCACGGTGAATATTTTGCGAATGCCTTCCCGCTCGGCAATCCGGATGAGCGCTGCGTCGGCAAGATCCATCGGACGATCGGCATATTTCCGCAGAAGTTCACGGATGCGTGGCAAATCGACCAGGCCAAGCGGCAGCAGCTGCAGCGCCTTCCTCACCAACATCTCCCACAGAGCTTCCTGCGCCGCAGGCAGATCGTTTAACAGGTACATCGCTTCCGTCAGAGGCGGCCACACCGTTGCCAAAGGTTCTTGCAAACTCTTCAAAGTCGACACGCATTGCTGATGGTATTGGTCGTCTGAGTCCACGAGAGCCACGAGGGGTCCCGCATCCACCAAGATCATTGGGAGCCCCGTCGGCTCTTTAGCAGGGCGGCGAACTGGCGGCCCGCTCCCGCCGAGC